>CAIWZS010000203.1 GCA_903917235.1 uncultured Planctomycetaceae bacterium
GGCGCGAGGCCGCGGGCGTCGGTCGCGAAGATCCTCGTGTCGCCGGCCATCGGGCCGGCCGGCACCGTCACCTCCTGCGCGATCGGTCCGGCGGCATCGCCGAGGAACGTCACGGCCACCTTCTCGCCGGCCTTGCCTCCGGCGGGATAGACCGCGGTCGGGCGCGGAAACGCGCCGACGTGCAGGCGATACCGTGAGTTGCCATCACCGCCGTACGAGGCCTCACGGACGAGGACGACATGACGGCCACCCTCGGGCGAGACGATGCTCAGGATGCCGTCCTGAAGGACGGTCGGCGAGTCGTCCACGGCGGCGAGTTCGCGGCCGTTCGCGTCGAGGATCGCGATGAACGGATCGAAGCGATGGCTGCCGAGCCGCAGCCCCTCGATCTCCACCGACAGCCGTCCTCCCTTCTCGAGATCCACGCCGTAGTGGTCGAGATCTTCGTTGGTCACGACGCCGTGCACGGTCGTGCCGAGCGGGATCATCTGCGGCTCGCCGACGGCGTTGTTGGGCTCCTTCTCGTCGACGATCGGCAGGCTGCCGATCCAGAGCGTGCGGTAGTCGGAGATGCCCGAGCGCGTACGCACCTGCACGATCTGCTCACCTGCCGGACAGGTCTCGGGCACATGCAGCACGGCCTTGAACGAGTTGGCGTCGATCGGCTCGATCGATTTCACCGCGATGCCGTCGGTGCCGTAGAGGAGGATTTCCGCCGCGTCACCGAGCCGCTCACCGCTGAACACGACCTCGCGGTCGCCGCCGCGCTGCACCCCGCGGGGGAGGATCGTGGTGAGCCGTGGAAACGCCGCCTCGACCACCGGGGCCATGGAGACGGCCAGCCCCGCTGAAATCATCGCGAGGCGCAGCACCGAAGCGACACGGCCAGAGGACATGGGAAAACTCCTGAGCCGGGTGGGATGTGCCTTCGTTGCGACACGCAGGCGGGCGCCCATGACGCCACGAAGACATGGGGGCATGGGAAGCGGACACACGAACAGGGCGAGTTCAGACGATCAGCTGCGGGCGAACCTGGCCGCCATCGACGATCTCGATCGGGCGGGCACCCGGCGCCATCAGTTCCTTCCGGGCATTGATGCCCAATCGGTCGTAGATGGTGGTCGCCCAATCCTCGACCGTCAGCGGGTCGTCCTCGGGCTCGCTCGCCGTCGCGTTGCTCGAGCCGTAGACGATCCCACCCTTGATGCCGCCACCGGCCATCACGATCGAGAAGACCTTCGGCCAGTGGTCCCGGCCGGCCGTCGGGTTGATCTTCGGCGTGCGGCCGAACTCCGTGCCCACGCAGACGAGCGTCGAGGCAAGCAGCCCGCGGCGGTCGAGGTCGCGAATGAGCGTCGCGAAGCCCTGATCGAACGCCGGGGCCTGTCCCCGCATGGCACCCGCGATGTTGTCGTGGTGGTCCCAGCCGCCGTAGGTGAGCGTGACGAACCGCACGCCCGACTCCACGAGCCGGCGGGCCAGCAGCATCCGCATGCCCGCCTGGTTCTTGCCGTACTCGTTCTTGATCTCGTCCGACTCCTTCTTGAGATCGAACGCCTCCTGCGCCTTGGCGGAACTGATGAGGCCGTAGGCCCGCTGGTAGAACGAGTCGAGCGCGTCGAGCGAGTCGCTCTTCTCCTTGTCGCGGAAGTGCGCGTTCACCACGTCGAGCATCCGGCGACGCTTGTCGAACCGTGCCACGTCGATGCCCGTCGGCAGGTTGAGGTCGCGCACCTTGAAGTTGGGGTCGGCCGGGTCGGAGCCCAGACTGAACGCCGAGTAGGCCGAACTGAGATAGCCGGACCCGGCGAACTCGTTGGGCTGACCGGGAATGCACACGTATGGAGGCAGGTTCTCGCGGGGACCGAACTCGTGCGAGATCACCGACCCGAAGCTCGGGTACTGGAGCGCCGGGCTCGGGCGGTAGCCGGTGAACATGTTGTGCGTGCCGCGCTCGTGGGCGGCCTCGCCATGCGTCATCGACCGGCAGATCGCGAGCTTGTCGGCGATCTTCGCCGTGTGCGGCAGCACCTCGCCGAACCGCACGCCGGGGAGCACCGTCTCGATGCTGCCGAGCGGGCCGCGGTACTCGGCCGGCGCGAACGGCTTGGGATCGAACGTCTCCTGGTGGGCGTAGCCGCCGGGGAGATAGATGTAGATGACCGACTTCGCGACGCCCTCGCGGGCGGGTTCGCCTTCGGCAGCATGGGCCGCCTGCATGCGGAAGTAGTCACCGAGTGAGAGTCCCAGCCCGCCGATGGCTCCGACCGTCAGAAAGCCGCGTCGATCCACGCCGTTGCCGAGACTCTTCATGATGGTTCTCTCCGGGTGAAGAAACACACAACCATAATACTAGATCGGTCGGTGGGGTGCCATTGACGAGCAGGAGCGGTTTCGGACGTCGGCCGGCCGATCCCCTCCAGCCGTAACCGCCCATGCGACCGGATGTTACGACGATGGCCCCAGCCGGTCCCGCCAGGCGGCGACCTGCTCGGCGACGGCGGCAGGAGCGGTGGAGCCGGCGCTCCGCATCCGTTCCACGGCCCGGGCGGCGCCGAGCGCCGACCGGAGCCCCGGATGCCACCCGGGGTGATGCCGCGTGCACTGGGCGTCGGACAGTTCTCCGAGCGCGATGCCGTGCGAGAGCGCCTCGCGCACGAGGTGCCCGACCGTCTCGTGCGCGGTGCGCTGCGGCACGCCGTCGGCGATGAGCGCCTCCATGAGGCTCGTCGCGTCGAGGTGGCCGCGTTCGAGACCTGCACCGACGCGTTCGCGATCGAAGCGCGTGCCGGCGATGAGCGGCGCCGCGATGCCCACCACGGCCTCGAGCGTGTCGATCGAATCGAAGAGCGGCTGCTTGTCCTCCTGCAGGTCGCGGTTGTAGGCCGTCGGGAGTCCCTTGAGTAGCACGAGCAACGCCTGCAGGTTGCCGATGGTCCGCGCCGACTTGCCGCGCACGAGTTCGAGCACGTCGGGGTTGATCTTCTGCGGCATGATCGAACTGCCGGTGCAGAACGTTTCCGGGAGGCGCAGGAAGCCGAACTCCTCGGTGCTCCAGAGGATCCACTCCTCGGCCCACTGGGAGAGGTGCACGCCGGCGAGTGCCACGACGAAGGCGAGCTCGCAGGCGAAGTCGCGATCGCTCGCCGCATCGATGCTGTTGGCGGCGACGGCGTCGAACCCCAGCGAGACCCGCACGTGCTCGCGATCGATCGGCAGGCTCGTCCCGGCTAGGGCACCGGAGCCGAGCGGCAGCACGTTCGTGCGTCGCCGGCAGTCGGCCAGCCGGTCGCGGTCGCGCTGCAGACGTTCGCACCAGCAGAGGAGCTGGTGTGCGGCGAGCACCGGCTGGGCCCGACGCAGGTGCGTGTAGCCGGGAATCACGACGCCGTCCTCGCGTTCGGCGAAGCCGACGAAGGCACGCTGCACCTCCGCGAGCCCGGCGTCGAGCCGGTCGATCGCGCGGCGGCAGTGGAGCCGCAGATCGGTGGCCACCTGGTCGTTGCGGCTCCGCGCGGTGTGCAGCTTGCGGCCGGTGTCGCCGAGCCGCGCCGTGAGCGCGGCCTCGATGTGGAGGTGGATGTCCTCGCGCGAGACGGTGAACTCGAAGCGCCCGGCCCGGATGTCGGCGCGGATCTCCTCGAGGACCTGGGTGATCGCGTCGGCCTCGGGAATGGAGACGAGGCCGGTCGCGGCCAGCATCCGCGTGTGGGCGATCGACCCGTCGATGTCGTCGTCGGCGAGCCGGCGGTCGAACGAGACGCTCTCGGTGAATCGCTCGACCCGCTGATCGGTCGGCTCCCGGAAGACGCCGCCCCACGCCTTCGCGGGGCGCGGTGGATGGTCGGGCGGGGGGCTGGCGGGGGGCACGATGCGGTCCCGTGATGCGCGAACGACAGCCTGCAAGCGTACGCCCCGCGGACCGTCATGGCGAGCGGATGGGAGGGTCTGCACCACGGTGCGCGCGACGGCGCGACCGCTACACTCCGCACATGTCCACCCTCGACGACGTGCTCGCGCCCGGCGGTCGCCTCGCTGCCCGGCTCCCGGGGTGGGAGTCGCGTCCTCAGCAGCTCGACATGGCCCGCACGGTGGCCGAGGCGATCGCCTCCCGCACGCACGCCGTCATCGAGGCGGGCACCGGCGTGGGAAAGAGCCTCGCCTACCTCGTGCCCGCCGTGCTCGCGGCCACGGCCGATCAGGAGGAAGACGCCGCGATCGGATGCGCCGACGAGCCTGCCGACGAGGCGCTGCCGCGGTCGGCCCCGGGAGGGGGACGGAGGCCACGGCGGGTGGTGATCGCCACGCACACCATCGCGCTCCAGGAACAACTCGTCACGAAGGACATCCCGCTGGTGGCGTCGGTCATGCCCCGCGAGTTCTCCGCGGTGCTTGTGAAGGGGCGGAGCAACTACCTGAGCCGCCGCCGACTCGCCGTGGCGCTGGAACGATCGGGCAGCCTGTTTCCCGACGCGGGCGAACGGGGCGAGCTGATCGCCCTCGGCTCCTGGGCCCGCGAGACGACCGACGGGTCGCTCGCCGACCTGCCCGACGCACCCCACGACGCGGTCTGGGACGAGGTGGCGAGCGACGCCGGCAACTGCATGGGCCGCGCCTGCCCGAACCATGCCGAGTGCTTTTACTACGCCGCCCGGCGTCGCATGGCCCGCGCGCAGCTGCTCGTCGTCAACCACGCGCTCTACTTCTCGCATCTCGCGCTGGTGCGTGCCGGAGCCAGCCTGCTTCCCGATCACGACGTCGTCGTCTTCGACGAGGCCCACATGGTCGAGACGGTCGCGGGTGATCACCTGGGCCTGGGCGTGTCGAGCGGCGGGATCGAGCGCGTGCTCTCGAAGCTTTCCAGCGAGCGGACCGGCCGCGGGCTGCTCGCGCACTACGGGCTCGACGACCTCGAGGCCGACGTGCGTCGCTGCCGTCGTGCGGCCGAAGACTTCTTCGCGGCCGTGACGGCGGCGGTGTCGGCCCGGGGTGAGCCGCCGTGGCGCGTGACCGCCCCGGGCCTCGTGCCCGACTCGCTCGGCGCACCCCTCGAGGCGCTCGCGCGGAGGCTGCGGGTCGCGGGCGACGGCATCTCCTCCGAGACCGAGCGCCACGATTTCCACGCGCTGGCCGACCGGCTGGCGACGCACGCCGCCGCGCTCGACGCGTGGCTGACGCAGCGTGACCCCGGGAGTGTGTGGTGGGTCGAGTCGCAGCGTTCGCGCCGGGGTCGGGAGCGGGTCATGCTTTCGAGCGCGCCGATCGACGTGGGGGCGACGCTGCGCCGCGAGCTCTTCGAGCGGGTGGGCACCGTCGTGCTGACGAGCGCCACGCTCTCGGTCGCCGCGCCGGCCCACCCGAGCGCTGCGGACGATGCCGAGGACGGCCGCGGCGGCTTCGGCTACGTCCAGCGACGCCTCGGCATCGACGCGGCCCTGACGCGGCGCCTCGGCAGTCCCTTCGACTACGCGCGGCAGGCGCGGCTCGTGCTTGTCGATCGCCTGCCCGACCCCTCCGAGCGCGACGCCTACGACGACGCCGTGGCGGCGATGATCCGTCGTTACGCCTCGCGCAGCGAGGGGCGGGCGCTCGTGCTCTTCACCAGCCATGCGTCGTTGCGCAAGGCGACCGACGCGCTCGCCGGCTGGTGCGTGCGCCGCAACTTCCGGCTGGTGAGCCAGGCCGACGGGCTGCCGCGCTCGCGGATGCTCGAGGCGTTTCGTGCCGGTCCCGCGAGCATCCTCCTCGGCACCGACGGCTTCTGGCAGGGGATCGATCTTCCCGGCGAACAGCTCGTGACGGTGATCATCACGCGTCTGCCCTTCGCCGTGCCCGACAGGCCGCTCGTCGCGGCGCGGATCGACGCGATCCGCAGTGGCGGCGGCAATCCGTTCGCCGAGTACCAGCTGCCGGAGGCGGTGCTCAAGCTCAAGCAGGGCTTCGGGCGGCTCGTGCGCACAAGCAGCGACACCGGCACGGTCGTCGTGCTCGACCCGCGGATGCTGACCAAGCCCTACGGCCGCGTCTTCCTCGCGAGCCTCCCCCCGGCGACCGTCGAGGTCGAGCCGTTCGCCGACGACTGACCCCGGCCAGGCGGCCCACCGGGCCGCCCGCGGCTCGGCCATTCGGCTGGCGTGGGAGCAACGCCAGCCCATACACTCCCGGCGAAGGGTGTCAGGGGAGGTGGGTCAGCCGCACCCGCGGCCGTCACAGTCGATCGTTCCCGGCCCGCCCGACGGTTCGGCGTACTCCATCGCATCATTCTTGGTCAGGAGTCTTCCATGTCCGCAGTCCATCGCGGCGCCTCGTCGCGGGGTTTCACCCTCGTCGAACTCCTCGTCGTGATCGCGATCATCGCGGTCCTGATCGGTCTCCTGCTGCCGGCGGTGCAGAGCGCCCGGGAGGCGGCACGGCGGTCGTCCTGCTCGAGCAACTCGAAGCAGCTCGGCCTCGCCCTGATGAACTTCCACGATGCCAACAAGAAGTTTCCGCCGGCTGGATTCCTGGAGCGGGCCTCGAACAATACGAGCGTGCCGGCGGGCTCCGACACCAAGCGACACTGGTCATGGCTGACGCTCGTGCTGCCGTTCATGGAGCAGGCTGGACTCTACGACGCCATCGACGGGTCGCAGCCGATCTACGGCGGCGCGCCGCAGGCGATCGTGGGGACGACGGTCAGCGCGGTCCGCTGCCCGAGCGCGATCCCGGCGACACTCGCCGGGACACGCAACTTCTCCTACACGAACTACGCGGCCTCGGAGGGCTACCACTGGTGGACCACGGCGCCACTCAACACGAGCCATGACCCGAAGTTCACGGCCGGCGGCGACTTCAGCGGCTTGTTCACACAGACCTTCGCCCGGTCGGTCCGCGATGTCCAGGACGGCACGTCCAAGACGATCGCACTGGCCGAGGTCTCGACGCTCGGGCAGAAGAACGGGGCCATCCGCACGTGTGGCTCCGGTGTGTTCCGCGCCGACACGAACGCGGAGCGCGTGTTCCGCGTGGCATTCGTCTTCACCGGCTCCAATGGCACGTGCTGTGAGTCGGGGCTCTACAACAGCCCGGGTGGCACCGTCCGGACAGCCCCCGCCTCGTGGTGGCCGGGCAGCGCGCCCCATCCGTTCTCCCCCACGTTCATTTCGGCCTACGGACCCAACTCGAACTGGCCGGGTCCCGACAGCCACCATACCGGCGTCATCAACACCGTGATGGCCGACGGCGCCGTGCGGGGGATCGCGCAGAGCATCGACTGGGGCGTGTGGGCGCAGGTCAACGGCATCTCCGACGGCTATGTGTTCGACATGCCGTGATGCCGGCGGGTGGAACGTTGCACCGAGACTTCGAGGAGCATGTCGTGACGTGTCGTATTGGGCTGTGGCTGAGGGTGTTCACGGGGGTGGCTGTGCTGGCGACCGCGGGCTGCGCGAAGCAGAAACCCGCCCCGGCCGTCGACGAGACCGATCCGGGCGTGGCGGCTGCCGCGCTGGAGGAGGACAGCAAGCGCACCGGTGTGAAGTGAATCTCTCAGGCTCGTGTCAGGCGACTCCGAGGACGGCCTCGGTGTCGCCGGACGCGGTCATGCCCGCGCGTCGCTCGTGGCTCACCGCCGCACGAGCTCCAACTCCGCCCACGTGGTCGGATCGCCGTCCCACGGAAACTCTGGGGGCGCGAAGCAGGGTACCCGGCCGAGTCGCCGGTCGATGACTGCGGCAAAGAAGCCGAGCCGCGGCACCTCGGCCGGATCCCAGCCGGGCAGCGCGGCTGCCGTGACGAACGTGTCGATGCTCCAGCCGTCGGCACCGCACCGCGCCTCGAGGCGGATCGCGTCGCCCTGCAGGTCGGGTGGTGCCTCACTTGCGCGCGGGATCGGCGGCGACACGGCGGCGGGCCGGTCGGCGCGGATGCCACCACCCGTGGGCAACAGCGCGAGGCGACGGCAGTAGCGTCCCGCACGGTGACTCTCCCCGGTGGGACGCGTGGCGATCCACACGTGGAGCCCGTCGCTGTCCTCGGGCTTGGTGGGCTGGCACCAGCGGGCTGCACCAATGCCTCGGGCGACCGCGCGGATCCCGAGGCCTTCGTCGTTCCAAGCCAGCGAGAGTTCGACGACATCGGGCACGCCCGTCACCGCGGCGAAGGACGGAAGCCGACAGCCCTCGTCGATGCCCCATGCGGCCGGTGGCCAGAGCACGTCCCGCCGCGGACAGCGCAGTCGGAGACGGAAGAGAGCGGCCGGATTGACGAGCGGTGGCATGAGGGACGCGGGAACCGAAGGGGTGACAGTCAACTTTTGCTCGAAGGGTACGACCCCGGGGCGAAGGGTGGGGCAAAAGGTGACTGTCACCTTTTTCGTTCGGGAGGGCACCCGTTTGTATAACAAGTGGGAGCGGCAAACACGGTGCCACCCCACGCGTGATGAACGGAAGGAGATGATCATGAAGGTGCGGACAGCCCGGAGGTGTGGCACGGCGATGCTCGCGGCCATGATCGGTTGGCCCTGCGCGGCGGGCGGGAGCGTGGCCGCCGAGCCGGCCGCGCCGCTCCAGGTCGCCGAGGGGCTCGCGATCGAGCCCTTTGCCGTCGAGCCCTTGCTCGCCAATCCCTCCGACATCGACGTCGACGCGCGTGGCCGCGTGTGGGTGTGCGAGGTGCTCAACTACCGGGGCAAGAAGGAGACACGTCCGGAGGGCGACCGCATTCTCGTGCTGGAGGATGCCGACGGCGACGGCCGTGCCGACCGTCAGACCGTGTTCCATCAGGGGCGCGATGTCGACAGCGCGCTGGGCATCTGCGTGGTCGGAGAGGGGCGTGGTCGGAAGGTGATCGTGTCGTGTGCACCGGATGTGTTCGTCTTCCACGACGACGACGGCGACCTGAAGGCCGACCGTCGCGAGACGCTCTTCACGAAGACGGGCCAGCCGCAGCACGATCACTCGGTCCATGCCTTCGTCGTCGGGCCGGACGGCCGGTGGTATTTCAACTTCGGCAACACCGGCCACGCCGTGCATGACCGCGACGGTGCGGCGATCACCGACCGGCTCGGCAACGTGGTCAACGACGGCGGCAAGCCCTATCGCCAGGGGATGGTCTTCCGCTGCCTGCCCGACGGCAGCGACTTCGAGGTGCTCGGCCACAACTTCCGCAACAACTACGAGGTGGCCGTCGACGCCTTCGGCACGCTGTGGCAGAGCGACAACGACGATGACGGCAACCGTGGCGTGCGCATCAACTTCGTGATGGAGCACGGCAACTACGGCTACGTCGACGAACGCACCGGGGCGGGCTGGCGGTCACCGCGGACCAACCTCGAGCCGGAGGTGCCGCTGCAGCACTGGCACCAGAACGACCCGGGTGTCGTCCCGAACCTGCTGCTCACGGGCGGCGGCTCCCCGACCGGCATCTGTGTCTACGAGGGCACGCTCCTGCCGGAGCGGTTCCACGGCGCGCTCGTGCATTGCGACGCAGGGCCGAACGTGGTGCGCGCGTATGCGGTGCGTCCCGAGGGTGCGGGATACGCGGCCGGGAGCGAGACGGTCGTCGACGGCGCCACCGACAGGTGGTTCCGGCCGAGCGACGTGTGCGTCGCCCCCGACGGGTCGCTCATCGTGGCCGACTGGTACGACCCGGGCGTCGGTGGACACGGCATGGGCGACGTCGAGAAGGGACGGCTCTATCGCCTCGCCCCGCCCGGTGCGCGGTGGCAGGTGCCCGCGGTCGATCTCGACACCATTCCGGGTGCGGTCGCGGCGCTGGCGAGCCCGAATCACCATGCGCGGGCGACGGCGCTCGGGCGGCTCGGCCGTGAGCCCGACGCGGCGCACGCGGCGCTGACGGCCGCCTTCGCCTCGGTCCGGGAGCCCCGGCTGCGGGCGAGGCTGGCATGGGCGGCCGGCATGCTGCCGGGCCGAGCCGCGCCGTGGATCGAGCGGCTCGCTGCCGACACCGATGCCGACCTGCGAATCGTCGCCGTGCGGCTGTGCCGCCGGACGCGGGGTGACCTGCCGGGCCTCCTCGAGCGACTGGCGTCCGACCCGTCCGCGGCGGTGCGTCGCGAGGTGGCGATCGCGCTCAAGGGGGCGTCGGGGTCGTGGGCCGATCGCACGTGGGCCGAGCTGGCGATGCGGCATGTGCCGGGAGACCGCTGGTCGGTCGAGGCGCTCGGCATCGGTGCGGATGGTGCGGCCGGCCTGGCCGGCAGGAGCGACTGGGACACCCGCCTCGAGGCGTGGCGTGGCCGGGCGGGTGAGGCATGGCGGTCGCCGGCCGGCCGCGCGATCGTCTGGCGCAGCCGCGCGGGCACGACGCCCGCGCTCATCTGCGAGCTCATCACCGATCCGGCCGTGACGACGAGCGAATCGCTCGCCCTCGTCCGCGCCCTCGACTTCCAGGAGCCGACGGCGGTCGCCGCCGCCGTGCGCGGCACCGTGGCCACGTTCGCCGCGGCCGACGAGAAGCGGCGGGTGATCCTGCCCGAGCTCGTGGCCCGTCTTGACGCCGCCGCGGCATCCGATTCCGCGCTTCGCGCGCGGATCGACGAGGCGGCGGGATTCGTCACGGGGATGCCGGCGTTCGTCGATCTCGTGCGCCGCTTCCGGCTGGACGGCCGCGCGGGGGAACTCGTCGCGCTCGCCGCCGCGAAGGGCACGGACGAGCAGCTTGTCGTGGCGGCCACCGGTGCGGCGCTCGCGATCGACGCGCACCAGGCCCTGCGCGATGCCGTGGCGAAGGCCGAACCGGACGAGGCCTCCCGCCTGCTCACCGGCGTGGGTCTCAACGGCACCGAGCAGTCGGTCGCCCTGCTCGCGGAGATCGTGGCGGCGGAGGACGCGGCGCCCGGCACGCGGGGCACTGCGGTGCTCGCCCTCGGGCGGTCGCAGCGCGGGGCCGAACGGCTCGTCGCGCTCGCCGAGCGGCAGGCGCTCTCCGGATCGCTCGCGCAGGCCGCCGCC
>CAIWZS010000204.1 GCA_903917235.1 uncultured Planctomycetaceae bacterium
AAAGCAACCGTAACGACGAACCTTGGCGGTTCGAGCGGCAGGCCGAAGCAGGTGGCGACGTGCCGCGCCGAAGCCCCGAGGTTTTTGAGCGCTTTCTGGGGACTCGATGACGGGATGCCGCAGCAGATGGATGGCATGCCGATCACCTTCTCCTGGCTCATCAACCCAGCATCGATCGATCCCGCCGACTTCAACGTGATCCGCAGCGACGGAACAGTCGCCGTGCCGGCGTTTGCCACGCTTCGTCCTGCCAATGAGTCGAACGAGACGCAGACGATCCTGCTGACCGGTGATTTCGGGGACGCTGAGTCGGGTGTCCGGCCTGTTCGCGTGCGGCTGGTCGGACAGCTCTTGGGAGGCCCTCCTGGCTCGAAACGCAGTGAGGTGTTTTCTGGCCTCGTGTCCCCCCCCATCAGACGCCTCTCGGCCGGCCCCTTCATCGTGGATGCATGGCGGATCGATCCTGCGCTTCTCACCAACGACGCCAACGCCTGCACGGTCGGCTCCGCGTTCGTTCGCGTCGTATGGTCGGGGGGCATCACGGACTTTCCGACAGGGAACGAAGTCGGTGTTGCCGTGACGCGGGCCTATCGCTTGACGTACTTGCACAGGGGACAAACCGTTACCGTGGCGCCACTGGAAATCGGCGACCTGAACGACGGTGACAACATGCACGATCTGAGTTTTCCAGCGATTCCGGCTCGGGCAAAGCTCTTGACGATCACGTTGCCTGGCAGGCATGTGGAAGACCCCAACGGGGATCCGAATTCCTTCCAGGTGTTCAGGTTTCGGGAATCGAAACTCGATCCCACGGGTTAGAGGGGCCATGGCGGCGCTGAGGATCCTTCTCTTGATGAGATGAAGCGCCTCATCAGCGGTATCGTGGGTGTGATACAGGACGGCGACTCGCTGCCGTGTGCTCGCCCGGGGCTCGGCGTGGGGGGAGCGGGCACCGACGCCCAGCGGACGGCAGAGGCGGCCTGGGCTGCCTACGAGCAGGCCGCGTGGAAGTCGAAGCCAGCCAAGGCACTTCCGGCGAATGGGGCCGCTGGGACTCGAACCCAGGACCAACGGATTAAAAGTCCGATGCTCTACCGACTGAGCTACAGCCCCGGACTCATCCTACCGAGGCGGCCCCGCGGAACAAACGAACTGGAAAGCGGCCGGCGAACGAGTGCTGCCCGACCGCGCACGCGGCCTGCGAGCGGGGGCGGCCCGTCCATCATGCCGGAGATGCCGTACATGCCGTGAACGCATGCGGAGGACGTTGCCGAAAGTGCCCGAGAGAGGACTTGAACCTCCACCCAGTTACCTGGACAAGAACCTGAATCTTGCGCGTCTGCCAATTCCGCCACTCGGGCGAGTGCGTCATCCGCAGCGATCCTACCAGCCTGCCACGCCGATGGAAGTGGCCGCCCCACACGACCCGAGCAGCCGCCGTCTCGCCTGCGCCCGCGACGGGCGGACACCTACTCCACGGTGACGCTCTTCGCGAGATTTCTCGGCTTGTCGACGTCGCAGCCACGGAGGACGGCGATGTGATACGCGAGCAGCTGGAGCGGGATCGCCGCCACGATCGGCTGCAGGAAGTCCGGGGCCTCGGGCACCTTGATGACGTCGTTGACGAGCGCCCGCACGCGGTCGTCGCCCGGTCCGCAGACGGCGATCACCGGCCCCTTGCGGGCCCGGATCTCCTCGACGTTCAAGAGCACCTTCTCGTACACCGCCCCCTGTGGAATGAGAAACACGCTCGGCGTCGCCTCATCCACCAGCGCGATCGGGCCGTGCTTCATCTCGGCCGCCGGATAGCCCTCGGCATGGATGTAGGAGATCTCCTTGAGCTTGAGCGCGCCCTCGAGGGCGAGCGGGAAGCTGTACTGGCGACCGAGGTAGAGGAACGTCGAGGCATCACGATACGTGGCGGCGATCCGACGCACGTCGGCGTCGCACGCGAGCGCCCGCGACACGAGATCCGGCAGCTCCTCGAGCGACTCGATGAACCGCCGGCCCTGCTCGTAGCTCATGTGCCGCAGCCGGCCGAAGGCGAGCGCGAGCATCGCGAGCACGACGCACTGGCTCGTGAAGGCCTTCGTGCTCGCCACGCCGATCTCGGGACCGGCGTGGAGATAGACGCCGCCGTCGGCCGCGGTGGCGATCGAACTCCCCACGACGTTGCAGATCGCGAGCGTCGGATGGCCCTTGCGCTTCATCTCGCGGAGGGCCGCGAGCGTGTCGGCCGTCTCGCCCGACTGTGTGATCGCGAAGAGGAGCGTGCCGTCGTCGAGCGGCGGATTGCGGTAGCGCAGCTCGCTCGCGTACTCCACCTCCACCGGCAGCCGCGCGAACTCCTCGATGAGGTACTCCCCGACGAGCGCCGCATGCCAGCTCGTGCCGCAGCCCGTCAGCACGATGCGATTCACCCGCTGGAGCTGCCGGGCCGTGAGGTTGAGCCCGCCGAACACGGCCGTCGCGTCGTCGATCGACAGGCGGCCCCGCATGGCGGCACGGATCGACTCGGTCTGCTCGTGGATCTCCTTGAGCATGAAGTGGGGATAGCCACCGAGGTCCACGTCGGCCGCCGTGATGTCGAGCGGCAGCACCGCCGGCTCCACGCGGCCCGCGTCCCGATGGCTGATCCGCAGCGCGTCGGCGGTCACCACGGCGAGCTCGTGGTCGGCGAGGTACACGATGCGGTCGGTGCGGCCCGCGAGCGGGCTGGCGTCGCTGGCGACGAAGTGCTCCCCGTCGCCCACGCCCACGACGAGCGGGCTGCCGCAGCGGGCCGCGACGACGAGGTCGGGCCAGTCGCGGAAGAGCACGAGCAGGCCGTACGTGCCGCGCAGCTGCGCGACCGCCTCGCGCACGGCGCCGAGGCACGGCGCGGCGAGGCGTGAGACCGCGTCGCCGGCGCCGGCACGCTCCGACGCGTCCTCGGCCGCGGACGAGCCGGTGGACGCGCGTGCCCGCTGCAGGCAGGCATCGATGAGGTGACCGATCACCTCGGTGTCTGTTTCGGAGCGAAAGGCGTAGCCCTCCGCCTCGAGCGCCGCGCGCAGCGCGTGGCAGTTTTCGATGACGCCGTTGTGCACCACCGCCACGCTCGCTGCCGCCGGCGATCCGCCGCCTCCGAGGTGCGGATGGGCGTTGGCGTCGGTGGGCCCGCCGTGCGTCGCCCAACGCGTGTGCCCGATGCCGATCGACCCGCCCGGCACGTCGGATCGGGCGAGCGCCTCGAGCCGCGCCAGGCGGCCCGCCGCCTTCCGCACCTGCATCCGTCCGGATTCGTCGAGCGTCGCGAGGCCCGCCGAGTCGTAGCCGCGGTATTCGAGCCGCCGCAGCCCCTCGAGGATGACCTCGCTGGCACCACGAAACCCGACATAGCCCACGATGCCGCACATGGTTCGCACTCCGTCGCGCCGGGCCGTGGCACACGCCGCCGACCGCGGGCCGATCTGGGATTGACGCCCGCGGGGCCGGCTGCGGAGCATACCAGTCCAGTTCACCCGGAAAGGATTCCCATGAACGCCCTGCACCATCGCGTGCCACGCCGGCCGAGACGCCTTCCTGCCGCCGCCATCATGTGCGTGATCGCAGCCGTCGGCGGGTCGGAGGTCCGTGCCCAGCTGCAGATCACCTCCGGCCAGGCCGAACTGCAGACCGTCGTCAGCGCGCGGCAGGCGCTCGACGAGTTCTCCGACCTCAAGATCGAGTCGATCCCTCCGGCGCTGCTCGGCAGTGCCTCCGGTGTCGCGATCTTCCCGAACATGATCAAGGGCGGGTTCATTCTCGGAGTGAATTACGGGAAGGGCGTGCTCCTGGCTCGCCGGCCCGATGGCTCGTGGAGTCCGCCGCTCATGGTGACGATGGGGGGCGGCAGCCTCGGCTTTCAGGCAGGCCTGCAGGCAGCCGACATCGTGCTCGTCTTCGCCACGCCCCGCAGCCTGCAGGGCATGCTCGCCGGGCAGAAGGTGACGCTCGGTGCCGACGCATCGGTCGCGCTCGGGCCGATCGGCCGACAGGCGAACGCGGCGACCGACGCGCGGATGGGAGCCGAGATCTACTCCTACGCGCGCAGCCGCGGGCTCTTCGCCGGCGTGTCGTTCAACGGGGCGAGCCTCGCCGCCGACCCCAATGCCAACGCCATGCTCTACGGGCGGTTCAACGTCACGCCCCAGGAGGTGTACGAGGCCCGCGGGCTCGCGTTTCATCCGGAGGTCGAGCAGTTGATCGAGGATCTCGCGGCACGGGCCCGCCCCGCCGCGACCACCGTCGCCAACGCGCCCGCGTCACCGCAGCCCGTCGCGGCTCAGCCCGCGCCGGCTTCCCTTCAGCCGATCGCCCGTCCCGCAACGCCCGCCACGACGGCGCCCGTCGCGACCCCCGCCCCCGCGTCGACGCCCCCGGCCGTGGCGGCGCCGCCACTCGTGCCCGTGCGGTAGCCGCGGATGGGGAAGGGATGAAGGACCCACCGAGGAGGCGGAGCCGAGCCGCACAAGGGGCATCGATGCCGCGCGGGAAGCAGCCGTCGCCACGAACACGCAGCCCGAGCGCGGCTCCCTCGATCACGACGCGCTCGACCGCGCGCTGGACGTTCCTGACGAATCACTTCCACGTGCTCATCCTGCTCTCGCAGGATTCGATGCTCGTGATCCGCGAGGTGGCCGACCGGGTCGGGATCACGGAGCGCGCCGTGCAGCGGATCATCACCGAACTGGAGGACGGGGGATTCCTCGAGCGGGAGAAGCTCGGGCGACGAAACCGGTACCGGATCCGGACGAACCAGCCGCTCCGCCACCCGATCGAGGCCCATCACACGGTCGGCGAGCTCATCGCTCTGGTCGCTTCCCGCTAGCCTTCGGGCGCGCGCCCGGATCGGGCATGATGCCCTCGGGCACGGGGTCGAGCAGCGACGTCCACGACGTCGCCGCGCCGATACGGTCGAGCGACGTGTCGGCGGCCCGCAGTTCGGCGTCGGCCTTCCAGTACTCCTGGCGGGCGGCTATCTCCACGAGGTCCGCGTCGAATCGCGCCTGTTCGCGGAGCGTGACCCGGAGGATGTCGCTGCGGCCGAGGCGAAACTGCTCCCGCTCGGCCTCGGCCACGAGCTTCGCGAGATCCTCCTGCTGGACGGCCTGCTTGTGGAACTCGTACGCCCGCTCGATGCGGGACCATGCGTCCTGCACCTCGGCCCGGACCTGGTCGGTGAGGAACTGGAGGCGGCGGTCGATCTGGACGAGTTGGGAATCGACGGACTGGAGCCGCCCACGCGCATCCCGTCGCTGCGCGGGCATCTGGAAGATGAGCGACGCCTGGAGCACCTGCCGCTCGAGCCCGAACGGTCCCGAGAGCGGGCTCGAGCCGTAGCCCGCATCCTGGTTGCCCACGAGCTGGGCGTCGATCCCGGGCAGCGTCTGGTTGACCGCCAGCCGCCGTTCGACGATGAGCTTCTCCCGTTCGAGCGAGATCTTCTCGAACTCCGGTCGCGTGGCGAGGGCCCGCGAGAGCGTGACGTCGTAGAGCGTCGGTCCCGGCTTCACCGGCTCGGGCAGCAGCTGCATCCGCTTCCGCGCCGGCAGGAGCGGCCTGCCCGACGTGTCGCGCAGAAAGAGCGACAGCTCGATCGCCGACTGCTGCACCTCGCGGTCGGCCTGCACGAGCAGCCCGCGGCGCAGGGCGATGTTCTTCTGGTTGTCGACCCGCTCGATGTTGGCGACCACGCCCCGCGCCACCTTTTCGCCGAGCTCGCCGTCCCGCCTCACCGCCAGCTGCTCGAGTCGCTCCGCCGCCTCCTCGCGCTCGCCATTGCCCAGCCACATCCAGTAGGAAAGCGCGGCGGCACGCATGTAGTCGATCCGGCTGCGCGTGATGGCCGGCTCGGCGAGCGCCTGATCGAGCCGCGCCTTGTCGCGGCCGGCACGCGCCGCATCGATGTCGCGGTCCCGCGCCAGCGGCATGGTGATGCCGCCGCGAAACTCGCCGACGTCCGCCGTCTTCTGACCGAGCCGGTAGGTTGGAAAACTGCCGAAGCCGGTCCGCCAGCCGCCGAACACCTGCACGCCTCCGCGCTCCATGAGCCGCGACAGCCCGAAGTCGGAGAGGTAGCTCTCGTAGGTGCCGGGCGAGAGCGCGTTGCCCGCCATGTTGATGTTCGTGTCGAAGGCGCCCATGGCGGCCGTGAGCCGTCCTGCCGCCACACCCCGCTCCCGTTCGATCGCCTGCAGGAGCGGATAGTGCCGCCGGACGCTGTCGAGCACCTCGCCGAGCGCGAGCGGCTCGTCCCGGTCGTCGATGAGCAGCGAGCCTGGCAGATCCGGCTCCGCGGGCGGCACGAGCACCGGCGTGGACGGGCCCTCCGTGGGGCGGGGCCGCGGCAATGGCTCGATGCCGTCGGGCGTCCCGGCACGCGGCGCACCCGGCTCATCCGCGGCCGGGGGCGCGAGCCCATCCGGCGGCGGCAAGCGCACGGTGGGGCCGGCGGCACCCGGTCCGGGCGTATCGGTGATCTCGAGGAACGAGGTCGGCACGATCGCGGGCACGGCGAGACTGACGCCGGAGGGCGACAGTTCTCTCGCCTCCGCGGCGACCCCCAGATGCCTCGGCGGAATGGCTTCGGATGCGCGGGCGCGGCCGACGGCCAGCGCGGCGAGGAGGACGACGGCGATCCGGTCGGCGGTCATCACGTGCCTCACCCGACCTTGATCTTCGGCGCCTTCGGCGCGCCGTCCTTCGACTTCGGAGTCGGCGCCAGCACCGGCGGGAAGCCGTTGAGCCGCCGCCAGATCTCGAAGCCGAGCGGTACGCGGTTGAGGAACACCCACCCGATGACCTGGTTGCCCTGCCGCAGAAACTCCGGGTCGGGCCAGGTATCGCCGGGCATCCGCTGCTCGGGCTCCACGAGCACGCGGCACTGTCCGGCCACGCCGCTGGCGGCATCGATCTGTCGCACGCGGCCGCCGAACGTGCCGATCGCCATCTCCGGCCAGCCGGAGAACTGCACCGCCGGCCAGCCCTCGAATTGCAGCCGCACGTGCGGCATCTCCCCCTCCCGATCGGCGAAGGCCAGCATGATCGGGGCATCCACACCGTCGAGAAACAGCTCGGCCACGCGGTCGTTCGTGTCGGGAACGACCGTGCACAGCTCGTCCCCTTCCTTGACGTACTGCCCACCCTGCGCGACGTTCGCCGCGACGCGGAAGACGACCCCGTCGCAGGGAGCGACCACGCGGCGCGCCTTGAAGCGTTCGATCCGGTTGTCGATATCCTGGATCTCGCGCTCGATCGAGAAGACGTTCTGCTCCGCCTTGCGGAGATTGCTGCGGGCCACCGCGATCGCCGACAGACCCGTGGCGTCGGCCTGCACGAGCAGCGCCTCCTGCGTCAGGAGGGTGGCCTGTGCCCTCGCGATCTCCGCATCGGCCTTGTCGGTGTCGGTGACGGCCCGGTCCGCCCGCATCCGTGCCTCGTCGCGCGAGAGCCGGCTTTCGAGGCCGCCGAACTGCGGGTTGGAGAAGAGGTCGTCGAACATCTCGAACCTGTTGAGCTCGAAGTCACGGGCGAAGGTGGCATTGGCCTTGGCCTGCTCGGCCACGTCGATCGCCCGCTGCGCCGCCTGTCGATTGGCCTCGGCGGCCCGCACCGCGGCATCCCGCGCGTCCTCCTGGGCGGCGGCCGCCGCCGCGAGCTCCGAGAGCTCCTGCCGCGCCGCGCTGAGGCGGCCGGCGAGAAACTCCCGCTGCGCCTGCAGCCTCTCCGCAAGCTCCGGGTCGTTGTCTTCGATATCGACCAGCGGATCGTTCATCTTGACGCGGGTTCCCTCGACGACGTGCCAGGTCCTCACCTGCCCCGACACCAGCGCCGTGATCACCTGCAATCGCTCCACCGGCGCGTAGGCCACGATCGTGCCCCGGCAGTTGAGGGTCTGCTGCCAGGGTATGAGGGCCAGGCCGAACGGGAGGGCGAGGAAGAACAGGAAGACGAGGCGGGCCATCCAGACGATCGTGCGAGGTGTCAGCGTGCGCGCCAGCGACACGCGGGCGGCGACGTCACGCTCCGGCAGGACCTGCGTCTGTTTCATGTCCACTCCACAACCCGGGTGCAGCGATCGCGGATGTCCTGCCGGACCGACACCACGACGAGCGTCCACGGCGCGGCCGGATCGAAGAGGTTGTCCAGCAGGTCCGGGCACCCCTCGACATCGAGACCGTCGAGGGCGCCGTCGAGCAGGAGCAGTCGCGGCCGCCCCGCGACCGCGCGGGCGATCGCCAGGCAGGTGATGTCGTTGGCCGAAAGCGGCCTGCCATCCGGCGTGAGCATCGTCTCGAGGCTGTCGGGGAGCCGGGCGATCCGGTCCGTCAGGCCAACCATGTCGAGCGCCTCACGCACGTCGAACGCGGTCAGGTCGCTCCGACCGAGCCGGACGTTCTCGATGACGGAACCTTCGAACACCTCGGGCCGGCCGACGTAGGCGATGTGGTGGCGGCTCTCGCGTCGATCGAGCGACCGGGCATCGAGCCCGTCGAACGTCAGCAGGCCCGCGGGAGGCACCCGCAGGAGGGCGAGGTATTCGAGGAGCTGCGTCTTGCCGCGAGGGCCCACGATCGCGATCCGCTCCCCGGGCCGCACGTCGAGCCGACGCGTGGTGCCGTCGGCCGCAGGGAGCTCCACGACGGCCGCAAGAGGCCCGCCGGCGGCCGGCAGCGCGTCGCCCTGCGTCGACTCGGGCGGCAGTCGATCGATGACGCCGAGCTTGTCGAGCGTCGCCTGCAGGTCGTAGAAGATCTCGAGATACTTGCCGATCTTCGACAGCGACCCGAGGACGAGCGTGACGATCAGTTCGCTCGCCACGAGCTGGCCGAGCGTCAGCTGTCGGTTGATGACCAGCCAGCCACCGAGGCCGAGCAGGATGGTCGAGCCCACGGCCTCCACGAACAGGGCGAACAGCGTCTGCCGCCACACGACGGCGAAGTGTCGCCGCCGGGCGCTGACGTAGCGGTCCGCGAGCAGATCACCCCGCTCGAGGGCCAGCGCGGCGCCGGCACCGCTGCGGAAGGTGTGCGGGCAGCGGGCCACCTCCTCGAGCCACGCCGCCACGTCGAACTTCGCGTAGCTCTCCGCGATGCTCGTGCGGACACCCCCGATCCCGAGCACGAAGAGCAGGAAGACGACCAGGCCGCCGAGCACGAGCGCGAAGGTGAGCAGATACGGATGGTAGGTCGCGAGCACGACGAGGCCCACGAGGGTCATCATGATGATGCCGACCCCCTCGACGAGCAGCGTCGCGATCGACTTCTGACCGGACGAGACCTCGAAGAACCGGTTCACGAGGTCGGCCCGATTGACCCCGTCGAACGACGCGAGCTCGGTGCGGGCGAGGCGGTCCGCGAAGCCGAGGGCCGTGCGCACGAAGAGCCGTCGCTGGAGGCACTCGGCGACGAACGTCTGCATGGCCCGCAGCATCGAAGCCACGAAGAGCAGCGCGAACATGACTGCCGCGAGCACGAACACCGGCCAGAGCAGGATTCCGAAGGCCACCGTGTTCACGAGCGCCTCGATCGCCGCCGGAGTGACGAGCGACAGGATGGCGACGCCGAGGGCGAAGGCGAGGAGCGTGAAGACGTCCCGCCACTCGAGCCGAAACAGATCGATCAGGCGACGGATCGGAGTCTTGCCGTGCCCGGCCGCGCCGCGGCCCGAGCCGCCGCCCCGGCCGGGCGGGCTCGCGTGCCCGTGCGTCACGGAGTCGTGGTGATCTGCTGCGATGACGGTCGCCATCTCCCTCTCCCGCCGAAGCCGTCGACAGGCGCGCCGCGGAGTTCCCGACCGGCACGCCTCGCGGCGCGAGCGCGAACGGCCTGGCCTCGAACGACGTGCCGCCCGCACATCTTGCATCGACATCCGTACGGCGGGGCGAGCATATCGGCAAAGAACATTGTTTCGATATCATACATCGATTAAAACGATGCTTTATCGCTTGCCTGGCCCGCCATGACGCCCTGGCTCAACTATCACCACCTGCTTTACTTCTGGATGGCCGCCCGGGAGGGCGGGATCACGGCGGCGTGCCGCCGACTCGATCTTTCCCAGCCCACCGTAAGCGGCCAGATTCGCTCGCTCGAGCGCAGCCTCAAGGTGAAGCTGTTCGAGCGCTCGGGCCGGTCCGTCCGCCTGACCGAGACCGGGCGCATCGTCTTTCGCTAC
>CAIWZS010000205.1 GCA_903917235.1 uncultured Planctomycetaceae bacterium
CACAGGAGGATGCCGGCGATCGCCGCCGACAGGAAGTTCGCCAGCGTGGAGATGACGAGCACCTTCACACCGAGCCTCGCGAGGTCGCCCTGTCGCTCCGGCACGAGCGCGCCGATGCCACCGACCTGGATGCCGATGCTCGAGATGTTGGCGAAACCGCACAGCGCGATCGTCGCCAACGAAAACGACTTCGGGGTGAGCGCACCCGCCAGCGAGCCCAAATCCCCGTAGGCGATGAGTTCGTTGAGCACCGTGCGGGTGCCGAGGAGTCCGCCCACGGCGGGGCAGTCGCGCCACGGCACGCCGAGCAGCCACGCCACGGGCGCAAGCGCCGCGCCGAGGAGCGCCTGGAGCGACACGCCGGGCCACCCGCACGCGGCTCCGCAACGGCCGACGGCAAGATTGACGAGCGCCACGAGACCGATGAACGCCACGAGCACGGCCGCCACGTTCGCCGCGAGCACGAGACCCTCGCGCGTGCCCCGGGCTGCCGCCGCGAGCACGTTGGCGTCGGGCCGTTCGGCGGCGACCTCGATGTTCCCGAGCGTCTCAGGCGTCTCCGTTTCAGGGATCACGATCTTCGTCAGGAAAATCGTCGCCGGAAATGTCATGAGGATCGCGACGATCAGGTCGCGCGGCGCGCAGCCCACCCCGATGTACGCCCCGAGGATGCCCCCCGACACGAGCGCCATCCCACTGACCATCACCACCGCGAGTTCCGAGCGGGTGAGCCGCGCGAGGTAGGGACGGATCACGAGCGGGGCTTCGGTCTGCCCCAGGAAGATCGAGGCGGCCGCGTTGAGCGTCTCGGCACCGCTCGACCCGAGCACCCGCGCGGTGAGCCATGCCACACCCCGGACGACCACCTGCATGACACCGAGGTGGTACAGCACGGCGAAGAGTGCCGAGACGAAGATGATCGTGGGGAGCACGCGAAACGCGAAGACGAACCCGGCCGGACCGGCCGGATCCACGAGCGCGGCGCCGAAGACGAAGCGGGCGCCCTCGGCCGCGCAGGCGAGGATGGACTCGACCCAGGCGGCGGCAAGATCGAGGGCCACGCGCCCCGCCTCCACCCGCAGGAGGAACGCGCCGAGGAGCGACTGGAGCGCGAGGCCCCCCAGCACCGTGCGCAACGAGACCGCACGGCGACGCTCGGACATCACGAAAGCGACGCCGAGAATGACGACACACCCGAGCAAGCCCTGCCACCGTCCAAGGTCATTCATGACAAGATCCTGGAACACGTCGGAGCGGAACACGTCGGAGCGATCTGGAACCCCGCCGCGGCGGACGAACCGGTGACCCGGCAAAGCCGGATGGGCGCGAGCAGGACCATTCGCACGCCTGGAGGCGTACGCCGCAGGAGCGAGGAGGCTTTCGCCGCCCCCCGAGACGGTGACAGCGCGGAGCCGGTCATAGGCGTCCGAGAACGAGCGGCGGGCGCGGGACGGGTTCCGCTTCGATACGGAAGGCCCTGAGCAGCATCTCCCTCGCAACCGTGAGGGAGTGCGCATGCTCCGCGCTGACGTGGAGCTCAGCGAGGACGTCGCCATCGCGCACGGTGTCGCCCATCCGCTTCCGGATGACGATCCCGGCGGCGGGATCGATGCTCGAGTCGACCGTGGACCGTCCGGCACCGAGCAGCATCGACGCCTGACCGATCGGCAGGGCACGCGTCGCGGTGACGAAGCCGGCCCGGCCTGCGCGCACGAGTTCGACCCGCGCGGCCCGCGGCAGCACCGTGTCGGGGGCGTCGCAGACCCTCCCGTCACCGCCCTGCGCGATGACCACGCGACGGAAGCGTTCGAGCGCCGAGCCGTCGGCCACGGCCCGCCGGCAGCGCGCCCGCGCCTCTTCGATGTCCGCGGCCGCCCCCGACACCAGGAGCATCTCGGCGGCGAGTTCGAGCGAGAGTTCCGTGAGGGACGCGTCGCCCGCGCCGCGGAGGCAGGCGATCGCCTCGCGGACTTCGAGCGCATTGCCGACGGCCGGGCCGAGCGGCTCGTCCATGCTCGTCAGGAGGGCCCGCACCGGCGTGCCGAGGCCGCGGCCGATCGTCGCGAGACTCGTGGCGAGTGCGCGGGCGTCCTCCGGCCGCGTCATGAACGCGCCATCTCCGCACTTCACGTCGAGTACGAGACTGTCGATTCCCTCGGCGAGCTTCTTCGAGAGAATCGATGCCGTGATGAGCGGGATCGATTCGACCGTCGCCGTGGCGTCGCGCAGGGCGTAGAGCACCCGATCGGCCGGGGCGATCTCGGCCGTCTGCCCGGCGAGCACGAGGCCGCACTCCCTGGCCACCCGCCGGTAGGCATCGAGATCGAGGTCGACGCGGAAGCCCGGGATGCTCTCCAGTTTGTCGAGCGTACCGCCGGTGTGGCCGAGCCCCCGGCCCGACACCATCGGCACGGTCACGCCGCAGGCGGCCACGACCGGCGCGAGGATCAGGCTCGTCGTGTCGGCGACCCCGCCGGTCGAGTGCTTGTCGACCTTCGGACCGGGAATGTCGGACAGGTCGATCACCGTGCCCGAGTGGAGCATCGCGTCCACGAGCGCCTCGGTCTCCGCCGCGTTCATGCCGCGCCACACGATCGCCATGAGCAGCGCGGCCCACTGGTACTCGGGCACGGCGCCCGAGGTGACGCCGGCGACGAGGAACCGGATCTCGTCCGGCGAGAGCACGCCGTCATCCCGCTTGCGACGGATCAGATCCACGGCCCGCACGGCGGCCTCCACGCGGGTTGGTCAGGCGTGCTCGGCCGCGGTGCCGAACTGCCGATCGCCCGCGTCGCCCAGACCCGGCACGATGAAGCCGCGGGCGTCGAGGCCGTCGTCGCGGACGGCGACGTGGATCGTCACCTCGGGGATCTCGGACCCGAGCCGTGCGATCCCTTCGGGGGCCGCCAGGATCGCCATGAACACGATCCGCGGGATGCCGGCGGCGCGGACGATCTCGCAGGTGCGCACGGCCGAGCCGCCCGTCGCGAGCATCGGATCGACCACGATCGCCACGTCGGCGGCAAGCCGCCGTGGCAGTTTGTTGTAGTACTCGCGGGGCTCGAGCGTGGCCTCGTCGCGGAAGAGGCCGATGTGCCAGACCTGGGCGTCGGGAATCACCTCGAGCAGCCCGTCGGCCATCCCGAGGCCCGCCCGCAGGATCGGCACGATCGCCACCCGTTCCGCGATCTCGCGGCCCTGCGCGGTGCCCAGCGGCGTCGGCACACGGACCGGCCGCGTGGGGATGTCGGCGAGCGCCTCGGAGGCGAGCAGCCGCGTCACCTCACGGATCACCCGCCGAAACTCCGGTGGCCGCGTGGCCGGGTTGCGCAGGGCGACGAGGTGCTCGGCGACCAGCGGGTGTGTCGAGACGTGAACCCCTGGCATGCTTTGGCTCCCGCCGGATCGGCTCCCGATCATAGCCGACCGCGGCGACGCACCGTGACGGTCGACGGGATCCGCGGCGGTCGAGGTCCGACGGCACGACCCCGGAACGGACGCCACGGGCGCCGCGTCGGGATCATTCGTATTCCCACTTGGTCTCCCACCGGTCACCGAGTTCACGCTGGCGGACGCGGAGGCGTTCCTTGTAGCGGGCAAGCGTCTCGGCATGGGCGGGGTCGGTCGCGAGGTTCGTCGTCTCGTCGGGATCGCTCCGCATGTCGTAGAGCTCGAAGGCGGGGCGATGGATGTAGGCGCCCACGGTGCGCCGGCCCCAGGGGGCGTTCTGCGAGCGGCGGTACTGGGCCTGCCAGCTGGAGGCGGCCCAGAGGTCGCTGGCGAACGGGTAGGGCAGGGGATGCGCGATGTTCCAGATGAGCTTGTAGTCGCGGTCGCGCACCGCCCGCATCGGGTAGTACATCTGGATCTCGTGGAAGGTGTGCGACGCGAAGAGCTCGTCGTGATGCCCGGCCTCCGGGTCGCCGAGGATGCCGAGCCACGACCGGCCGTGGTAGGCATCGAGGCCGCGTCGCGGCCCGCGGTTCTCGCCGGCTGCGTACGGCTTGTCCTTCCAATACTCCGCGGGAGCCACCCAGCGGGCGGGACGGTTGCGCTCCCGGTCGAGGGCGCCGGCGAAGTCGAGGAGGGTGGGCGCCAGGTCGATGTGGCTCACCAGCGCGTCGGAACGCACGCCGCGTCGCGCGGCGGTCGGGTCGCGCACGACCAGCGGCACGCGGAGACCGGGCTCGTAGACGGTCGTCTTGCCGCCCGGGAAGGCCATGCCGTGGTCGCTCGTGAAGACGATGAGCGTCTCGTCGTAGACGCCCGCCTCGCGGAGGATCGCGACCAGACGGGCGAGTCCCTGATCGACCCGCGCACAGCTCTGGTAGTACTGGGCGAGTTCGGCGCGGGTCTCGGGCGTGTCGGGCAGGAAGGAGGGCACCGGGACCGAGGCGGGATCGACGAACACCTCCTCGACGCCCGGGTGCGCGGCGCGCGCGGGCAGGTTGCCGAAGAGATCGGGCTTGAGCTCGAGCGGAGACGCGGCATCGACGCCGCCGCCGCGGTGCGGGTCGGCGGTGGCGAAGTAGAGGAAGAAGGGACGCTCGTCGGCGGACGCGATGAAGTCCCGGCAGCGCTCGGCCATCGCGACGGGGTTGCGTTCGCCCCCCGGCAGCACCTGCTCGAAGTGATACACCTCCTCGGGCGCCACGTGGAACTTGCCGATCCGTGCCGTGCGGTAGCCGGCCGCCGCGAGCGCGCGCGGAAGCGACAGGCTCACCACGTCGTGCCAGCTGGCGAACTTGTGGAAGTCGTGCTGATGCCCGTACTGACCGTTGGCGTGGTTGTGCAGCCCCGAGAGGATGACCGAGCGGCTCGCCGAACAGCTGGCGGTGGTTGCGAAGGCGTGCGTGAAGAGGGTGCCATCCGCGGCGAGCGCGTCGATCGCCGGCGTCACGGCGACCGGGTCGCCGTAGCAGCCGAGTGTCGGGCTCTCGTCATCGGTGACGACGACGAGGATGTTGCGGGGCGCGGCGAAGGCCGGCATGGCCGTCGCGCACGAGGCCACCACGAAGGACACGACACGCCGGACGAACCGTGAGGAATGGCGCGGCATGGCAGGGAAGCTCCTCGTCTGCCGCGGCGGCGTGCCGTCGCCGGCCATCTCTTGCGTTCGCGGCGCCGCCAGCATATCCCTTGCCGGATGCCCGGTTCTCCGGCGCGGCGAACGCATGGCCGAGATCGCACCCCCGACTCCCGACCCGGAATCGCTCCTCGAAGAGGCGCGTGCCGTCGCGGCCCACGCCCATGCCCCCTATTCCCGGTGGCATGTCGGCGCGGCGGCGGTGTTCGCCGAGGCGCCCGGCGTCGTGCACCGCGGCGCGAACGTCGAGAACGGTTCCTTCGGACTCACGATCTGTGCGGAACGCGCCGCCATCTGCGCGGGCGTCGCGGCGGGCCACCGGCGCCTCGGATGGATCGCGCTGACGTGCCGCGACGCCGACGGCCGGCCCGTCGACGCGGTCGTGCCGTGCGGCGCGTGCCTGCAGGTGATCGCGGAGTTCGGCCACCCGGACACCGTGATCCTGATCGATGGTGGCGGGACGTTCCGGCTGGCTGATTTCCTGCCGCGCCCGTTCGTCTACTGACCGCACGATCGACCGCTCACGAGCGGCCGCGCTGGCGGAAGTACTTGAGGCCCGGCACGAAAAAGCAGACGGCGCTCACGAGCCCGAAGATGACATGTTGGTAGCGGGGAACCAGGCACATCACGAGCGCCGTCGCGAAGAGCAGGGCGGACTGCATGTAGAAGGCGCCCGACAGGATGCCCGCCTTCACGAAGAAGACCATGCCGGCGATGAGCGCGAGCACGGGGGAGAGCGTGAGCACCTGCAGCTCGCGGCCGTTGTCGTGGAGGAGCGCCTCGACCCAGAAGAGCAGCACGCTCGCGATCATGCCGCCGCCCCAGACGTGGGCGATCTGCCGCTCGACGGCCGTCACCGGCCCGGTGCGATGCCGCAGGGCCCAGAAGATCGGCGCCCAGAGGGCGAGCCCTCCTCCCCAGAGCACCACGTAGGGCCAGCGGCTCTGCACGCCCTGCCAGGCGAGCACGTCGGTGGTGACACAGAGCGTGAGGACCACGACCGAGTGCCACATCCAGAGCAGGCCCCAGTTCTCCAGCACGACGGCATGATGCGTCTCGCGGAAGAGGCGGCTGACGATGTCCGCCAGGCCGCCCCGCCGGGCCGCCACCGGCTCGCCGGCGAGGTAGGCACGCAGGTCGGCGGCGAGGTGGGCCGCCGAGGCGTAGCGGAGATCCTGCGGCTTCTGCAGGGAACGCAGGGCGATCATCTCGAGGTCGCGATCGACGCCGCGGTCGAGGGACCTTGGAAGCGGCGGGTCGGTCTCGAGCACCGCCAGGAGCGTGTCCATCGGCCCCGCGGCCTGGAAGGGCGGGCGGCCGGTGAGCATCTGGTAGAGGATCGCGCCGAGGCTCCACACGTCGCTCGTCGGGCCCACGTCACCGCGACTGCCCGCGGCCTGTTCGGGCGACATGTAGCACGGCGTGCCGAGGATCGCGCCGGTGTGGGTCATCGATTCGGACGCCTCGAGCTGCTTCGCCAGCCCGAAATCGGAGACGTGCGGCTCGCCCGCGGCATCGATGAGGATGTTCGACGGCTTGAGGTCCCGGTGCAGCACGCCGCGACGGTGCGCGGCCTCGACCGCGTCGGCGACCTTTGCCAGGAGCGCCGCCGCCTCCCGGACCGGCAGGGGGCCGGCCGCGAGCCGCTGGGCCAGCGTCGTCCCCTCGATGAACTGCATGCTGTAAAAGGGGTGCCCGTCCTGTTCGCCGACCTCGAAGATCGAGACGATTCCGGGATGGTCCAGTCGCGCCGCCGCCTCCGCCTCGATGCGAAACCGCGCGATGTCGGCCGGGCCCGCGAGGTCGCGTCGCAGGAGCATCTTGAGGGCCACGACACGTCCAAGGCTGCGCTGCACCGCGCGATAGACGACGCCCATCCCCCCGCGGCCGATCTCCTCGACGAGTTCGTAGTCGCCGAAGGTCGCGGGCAGCGGCGTGCCACCCGGGACGAAGCGGCCAAGCCCTTCTCCGCCCGGCTCGATGCCCGCAGACGGCGCCGGCGGCTCGCGCACGATGCCATCGGCATCCCGCGCGAAAATCGTCGACTGCTGCGAAACGGCATCGGCCATCGCCATCGCCGCGAAGAGCTCGCGCAGGTGACCGCCGAGGTCAGGATGCTCCCGCACGGACGATTCGAGAAGCGCGTGGGCTTCGTCGCCGACCGCCTCGGAGAGCGTCTCCACGAGTCCCACGAGCCGTTCCTCCTGCTCCGCCGAGAGCGGCGTGTCGAGCGCACGGCCCCGGGGTCGGGGCGTGAGGCTGGCGGCAGGATGGGCGGAACGGGACATCGTGCGACGGGGCGCCTACCGGAGGGACGGGGACGAATCCCTGGCGTATGGTAGACCGCCCGAAGCCCGTGTCCGGCCCGCCGCCCTTTCAACCGGCCGGGTCATCGGCGCCGTCCTCGAGCAGCAGGCGCAACCGCCGCATCGCCCGCAGGTACCGCATCCCGGCCGCCGGCTTCGTGAGCCCGAGGGCCTCGGCCGCCTCGGCGGTCGAGAGATGCTCGAAGTGCCGCAGCAGCACGATCTCGCGGTCACCCTCGTCGAGGAGTTCCACCGCGGCGGCGAAGCGTCGCTCCAGTTCGTGCCAGGTCGCGGCTGCGGCCGGCGTGAGTTCACGATCGATGATCTGGGCGGCCGGGCCGGGCAGCGACCGTTCGGCGTCGTCCGCGATCGGCACCTCCCGGTCGAGGCTGCGGGACGCCGCGACGCGGTGCCGCCGGTGTGCGTCGATGAGGCGATCGCGGGCCATGTGCCGCAGCCACAGCTGGAACGGCATCGTCGGGTTCGCGAGGTAGTCGCCGAGGCGGCGGTTCGCCTCGACGAGCACGTCCTGCACGATGTCGCTGGCGTCCACCCGCCTCTGCACCACCCGGTCCATCCGGCGATCGATGAGCCGCCTGATCGCCGCGCGGTGCCGCGCGAGCAGGTGATTGACCGCCGTGGCATCGCCGCTGCGCACCCGCTCGAGGAGCACGAGCGTGGGCTGGGGCTCGACGGCCGCGGCGGCGGATTCGGTCGGACTGGTCATCGCGACGGCGGTGGGGCTCGGACAGGCGCGACGGACCGATCGCAGACCGATCGGACCGTGTCGTTCATCCTACCAACGTGTCGCCCGATCCGCCCGTGCGGATGATGCGGGTTCATCCGGCGGACCGGCATGAAAAACACGGGCGACGGCCCCTCATCAACGGCGAACGTTTTTGCCTCCACCCCGAACGTGATCCATAATCGCCGGCGGTTCGAGGATGGACCGCGTGCCGCCGCGGCCTGCCGCGGTCTGTCCTGCGAACGGATCGCCCACGTGATCGACGTCCTGCACCCGACGTCCCTCCCCCGCGGCACCGCGGCCAGGCGTTTTGCGGGGCGGCCAAGTCGAGGTGCGATGGCTCGGTCGATCGTGCTGGTCGTGACGATCGTGACGGCGTGCCTCGGCGGCGCCGTGTCCGCCGCCGACGGCCCGCTCACCTGGATCCCGGCCGCGGCACCGAACGCGGTCGCCGGCGACGATCTCGTCGCGAGGACATCGTCGCTCCTTCAGGAAGGCCGCTGGTCGGACGTCGTCGCGCTCTGCGAGACGGCGGCCCGCAAGGGCGTTCTGCTGCCGGCCCTCGAGCGGCACTACGACACCGCCAAGCTCCACTGCGAGGTCGCGCGACGGCATGCCGAGCCCGCCTACCGCCGGCAGCTCAACTCCCTCACGGAGGCGTCGGCGCGACGTGTCTACGCCGAGGTGCTCGGCAGGATCGCGTCGCACCACGTGGAGTCGCCCGACTTCCCGAGGCTCTCGGCCCGCGGCCTGCGCGCCATCGACATCGCGATCGACGACCCGACGTTCGTGTCGTGGCACGCGCCCGGGGCGACCCCCGAGCGGCGCACGCTCTACCGAGAGCAGGTTCAGCGACTCGCCTCCTCCCGGCCGGTGGCGTCGCAGGCCGACGCCGAAACCGTGGCGGCGTGGATCGCCCGCACGGCCCATGCGGTCCTCGGCATCGAGCCCTCGGTCACGCTCATGGAAATGGCTGCCGCGGCCGCCGGCGGGCTCGACGAGTACTCGGCGTTCCTCACGAATGGCCAGCTCGACGACCTCTACGCGCAGATCGAGGGACGCTTCGTCGGGCTCGGCGTCGAGTTGAAGGCCGCCGACGACGGCCTGCTCGTGGTGCACGTGATCCCCGGCAGTCCTGCGGAGCGAGCCGGGCTCCGCGCGGGCGACCACCTCGTCGGCGTGGGCGGCCGTCCGCTCGGCGGCCTCTCCGTGGACGAGGCCGCGCACCTCCTGCAGGGACCGGAGGGATCGCTCGTCACGCTCGCCGTCCTCCGGGCGCCGGCGCCGGCCCGCGCGATCACCGTGCGGCGCGAGCACGTCGACGTCCCCAGTGTCGAGGGCGTGCGGATGCTCGACGTGGCGGCGGGTGTGGGCTACCTCAAGCTCACGTCCTTCCAGAAGACGACCGCGGCCGACGTCGAGCAGGCCATGCGCCGGCTCCATGAGTCGGGGATGCGGTCGCTCGTGCTCGACCTGCGGGGCAATCCGGGAGGACTCCTCTCCGCCGCCGTCGACGTCGCGGACCTCTTCCTCGAGCGCGGACTCGTCGTCGCGACCCGCGGGCGCAGTCCGGAAGAGGACTTCAACTATTCAGCCGGCCGCCCGGGCACCTGGCGCGTGCCGCTGGTCGTGATGATCGACGGTGACTCGGCCAGCTCCAGCGAGATTCTCGCCGGTGCCATCCGCGACCATCGCCGCGGCACGATCGTCGGCTCGAAGAGCTATGGCAAGGGTTCGATCCAGGGCATCTTTCCGCTCGATTCGGCGGGCGTCGGCATGCGTCTGACGACGGCAAAGTTCTTCTCGCCCAAGGGGCTGCCCTACAGCAAGCAGGGCGTCGAGCCGGACCTGGCCGTGCAGACCGTCGCCCGTCCCATCGACGGTGTCGTCGCGTCCGACGTCGACGCGGCGCTCGATGCGGCCCTCGAGGCCGCGCGCCGTGCCCTGCCCGCACAGGCGGCCGCACCGCCGGCCGCGCGGACCACCGCCGCGCGGTGAACGTCCCGGAAACGCCGCGCGTGCCGCGCCGCCGTCGGCCGCACGCCCGGCTGCTTGAACGGGCGCGTGGCGCCGGATAGGTTCCCGGTCATCGGTGACCGGTTTTCCATCCCTCGAGGCCATCCGCCGCCCATGACGACCGCACGCGCCAGCGCCATCGCCGCCATCAACAGCTATCGCCCCGCCGGCCCCTCGTGGAACTTCCGGGAGACGCCGACGAGCGAGCTCTTCGGCGCGAACGTGTTCAGCGACGCGGTGATGAAGGACCGGCTGCCGAAGAGCGTGTACAAGGCGCTCCAGGCGACGATCAAGCAGGGGAAGCCGCTCGATCCGTCGATCGCCGACGCCGTGGCGCTGGCGATGAAGGACTGGGCGATCGAGAAGGGCGCCACGCACTAC
>CAIWZS010000206.1 GCA_903917235.1 uncultured Planctomycetaceae bacterium
CGAACCCGATCGCGGCTCCCGTCACCACCGCATCCTGGGCCATGAGACGAGCCGCGGGGGCACGCGACGCGTGATCAAGCGAGGGTGACGGGACTCGAACCCGCGGCCTCCAACGTGACAGGCTGGCGCTCTAACCAACTGAGCTACACCCCCGGAGACCCGGCCGTTGAAGCGGCGGGCAACGGGATCCACCTCGTCGCACGAAGTATATCGTCGCCGGTGGTGTGCGGAAGCGGCTCCGCCACGAGGCGTCCGCCCGTCTCAGAAAATCCCACGCTCGGGGGCGTACCCCTTGCGCTTCGCGATCTCGAGATCCTGCGCCGCCTGGCGCTCGAGCCCGGCGGCGCGGCACGCGAGTCCACGATGCTGGTGCATCACCGCCAGGCCATGGTCGAGCGACCGGAGCCGGTAGGCGATTTCGGCGGCGTCGGCCCTGCCGGAGAGCATCGCGACCTGCCGCCTCTGCCGCTGCGACTCGTCGATCGCGAGGTTGAGCAGGTCGATCGCCTCCTGATGCCGCCCGAGCAGGTGGAGGATGAAGCCGCGCGTGTCGAGCAGTTCAGGGGGGCCCTTCTCCTCACCGGCGAGGGCCCGGTCGATGTCGTCGAGCGCCTCCTCGAGCTCACGTTCGAGCAGGGCACGGATGTAGGCGCGATGATTGAGCGCGTCGGGAGAGTCCCGTGCGGCCATCTCGACGGCCGCATGGGCGTCGGCGAGCGCCGCATCGGCGTCGTCGAGGACGACATGCGCCAGTGCACGGATGCGACGTGGCTGCGTGGTGGTGGGCGCCGCCGTGATCGCCCGCGACGTGTCGTCGACGGCGCCCCGGGCGTCACCATCCTCGATGCGGAGCATCGCCCGCCAGCAGAGCAGCCGTCCGGCCGCGTCGGCGCCGGAATCGGTCCAGTCGATCGCGCGGTCGAGCTCCCCGATCGCGGCCGCCACGTTCCCTCTGGCCTCGAGCCCGAACGCCCGCTCGACCGACCACTGCACGACCGCCTCGCGGATGGCCGGCATCGCCGCCGGCACGATCAGGCCGGGAATGACGCCGCCGAACAACAACGCGAGCACGAATCCACGCTTGCCCCAGCCAGCCCGTGTCGTGCGCCGCGATCGTGGCGACGCGCGATCGCTCGTTCCGGATTCGTCCGACGCCGCGGGCACGTCGAACTCGGCGGGAATCGGAAACCCGTGGCGGTCGTACTGCATGGCTCGCTCGAGCCTCGTCTTCCGCTGCTTGTGGCCGGTTTCGCTCGTGGGGTATCGTCATGGTACCCCGCCCCATGTGGAACGGCGAGCCGCGGCGGCCCTCGCCGGTGTCCGTCACGCAGGCCTGAACGCCCCCCGCCACGGAGAGTCGCCATGCCGCTGTTCGAGGTCGAGACCACGGGTCACATCATCATTTCATGGGCCGCGGACGACGCGGCGGCGGAGGATCTCGTCCGGCAGGCCTATCCCGGCGAGGACATCGTCCGGCTCACGCGTCGCCCTCGCGACACGTGGGTCATCTCGAAGTCGGCGCTCGGCCTGACCGACTCCCGCATCAGCCCGTGCGACCGAGCTCGGGAGTGCCTCGCCCGCGCCTCGGGCGACAAGCTCCATGCGATCCGTCTCTACATGCACGAGACGGGGGACGACCTCGATCGAGCCAGGAAGGTGATCGAGTCGAACATGGTCATGGGCTGGTAAAGCCGGGTTCGCTCGAGCCCGGCCCGATGACGGCGGGGGCCGCGGCTGCGGGTGGGATTTCGAACGAGGCCGGCTGCACCTCGCCGTCCACGTCGCCGGCGCGACGGTAGCTCGACGTGCCGCCGGGCCGATAGTTGCGATCGGGTCGGCGTGGTGGCACGCCGGGCGCGACACCGGGACTCGCGGCCGCGGGTATGTCGGGGGTCGCAACGGGAGGCATCGACGGGTCGGGCGGGAGCGTCGCAGCCGGGCTGCCGAAGGCAGCGGGCGGGGCGACCGCCGCTGGTGTCGATGGGATGGCCGACGGCGTCGCGGGCGGCACCGCGCTCGACGACGGAAACGGTGAGGCGGGGGCGGTCGATGGCGGCCACGCGGCCGATGGTGCGGCATTCGCGGGTGCCGCGGCGCCGCCTGCAGGCCATGACGCGGCGGCCGCCGCACCCTCGGTGGATCCGCCGCCGGAGAATCGGCTGCCGGCCGCGTATCGGCTCTGGCCAGCGTAGGGGGCACCGGCGTCAGCGGCAGCGCGGTCCGCGGTGTAGGTGGACGAGGCCCGTGCGTCGGCCATGCGCGCGGGGGGCGATGGCGGGGCATCGAGCGGAGTGGGCGCACCGCTCGCGTAGGCGGCCGGAGGTGCGGCGACGGCATCGGGCGTCGGCCGGTCGAATCCCGCCGGTGCGGCCGGTTCGGCGGGGGTGCTCGCCGCGTACGGGCCGACCTGCGGAACGATCGACGACATCGGAGGATCGGTGCCGGCTCCGGGCGGCGGGCCCGCCACCGGAGGCGTCGCTCGGGCGTAGGCGTCCGGCGCGGCCGCAGACGGAGGCGGCGTCGTTCCGTACACGACGGGCGCGACATCCGCCGGCGTGGTCGGGGGAGCGGCCGAAGCGACGGCATCGGCTCCGGCGCCGCGTGTCGATTCGAGGACGTAGCCCTCGGGGTTCGACGTCGTCGGATACGGCTTGGCCGAGGCCGACGGCTTGGCGACATCACCCTCGAAGGGAGGCGCCGCGGCCAGTTTCTCGCTCGTCTTCGTCGATCCGCCAAACATCGACCACGACGGCGCGGTCATCGACGAACCGCTGCGGCAGCCCGCCAGGCACACGACGACGAGCACCGCGACGGGGACGATCGAGACCCGCGCACGCGACACCGGCAGGATCGAACCGAGGGCGATGCCGGTCATCTCCGGACGCAGCCCGCGCAGGGAACCCATGGCAGCACGCTCCTTCGCCGAAGACCAGCGATCCTCCACCCGGCGACACCGGGCGGTGGCCCCGCACGCCGCGCACCCCGAGCGGGGCGCGAACCGGGAGTTGGGCCTTCGCGGGGGAAATAGGCCCCGCTGCGTGCGGCGTCAACAGCAACTGGCGCTGGCAGAGGCGGGAACGGGAGCGTTCCGCGTCACTTCTTGGCCGCGGCGAACCGCTTGCCGATCTCGTCCCAGTCGATGACGTTGTAAAAGGCGTTGACGTAGTCGGCGCGGCGATTCTGGTAGAGCAGGTAGTAGGCGTGCTCCCAGACGTCGATGCCGAGCAGCGGCGTGTTGCCGTGCATCAGCGGGCTGTCCTGATTCGCCGTGCTTTCGACGACGAGCTTGCCCTGTGGATCGGCCGAGAGCCAGGCCCAGCCACTGCCGAAACGCTTCAGGGCGGCGTCGGTGAACGCGGTCTTGAAGGCGTCGAAGCTGCCGAACACCGACCGCACGGCCTCTCCCAGGTTTCCGCCGGGAGTGCCCCCTTTGCCCTTGCCGAGCGACGTCCAGAAGAGCGAATGATTGGCGTGGCCGCCACCGTTGTTGCGGACGACGGTCCGGATCGCCTCGGGCACCTTCTCCAGGTCCGCGATCAGCTTCTCCACCGGCAGCGAGGCCAGGTTGTCGTGGCCCTCGAGCGCCTTGTTGACGTTCGTGATGTACGTCGCGTGATGCTTACCGTGATGGATCTCCATCGTCCGGGCGTCGATCGACGGCTCGAGCGCGTCGAAGGCGTAGGGTAGCGGCGGGAGCGTGTAGGCCATGACGGAGTCCTCGGCGGGCAAGAAGGAAGGAAGCGGATGTCGGCCGGGTTCGAACCGCTCGTTCGAACTCGACGGGCGGATCGTACCGCAGCGGCACCGGCCGGGCAATCAGCGGCCGGGCCCGGCTGCGTCGCGGAGACCCTGACGGTGGTGACGGTGGCAGCGACGGCTCCCGCGAAACCGGACATGCCGAACCTGCCCACGATGCGTTCTGCCGCGTCCCGCCGCGGATGGCTGCATCGCCCGCCCTGTCACCGCCGAAGACGATGGAGAGCAGGGGTGACGAGCCGTCGGCAGGATGCCGCGGCGCCCCGCGCGGGTCGATCCCTCGATCCGCACCACCGGATGGATTCGGTCCCACACATGTCCCTCACGTCGCCCCGCCGCGACCAGCGCCGCAGGCTCCTGGTCGCCTGGACCCGGTCAGCCGACGACACGTCCGCCGCGGTCTCCGATCACGTTTCCCCGGCCGCGTCGTCCGTGGCGGTCGATGGCGTACAGCCGACCGGCCTGGCCGCGCTCGTGCCGGTCGGCTGGGTGCGGTTCGGCCTCGCGGCGTTTGCGTGCGTCGCGCCGGCCGCCGCATCGGCGACGCTCGCCGTCTGGGAAACGGCGACCGGTCGGCCGTTCGCCGCCGCGGAAGGCCGGTTCGCCGCCACGCTCCAGGTGCTTCGCTCGGCCTTCGATCCGACGTCGGTCCTGTCGGTGCCGGAGTGGATCGCACACGCGTCGCTCTGGGTCTCGGCCGCGTTCGCGGTGGCCGTGCGGTCGCTCGCACGCCAGCGTCGGGACGACTACGTGGGGCGCCACCGGGCGTGGGGCTGGCTGGCCGGGTTGTTCGTCGTCACGTCCTTCGCCGCGTCCGCGCCACTGGGCCAGGTGGTGTCCGCCGCGCTCGGTGACGCGACCGGCATGCGGCCCGGTCCCGGTGGCATCGGCTGGTGGGTCGGGATCGCCACGACCATGCTGATCACGACCGTCCTCTGGGCCGTTCTGCCGTTGCGGGAGCGATCGACCACCTTCGCCTGGAGCGCGACCGCGGCACTCTCGTGGAGCGGCGCCGTGGTCGGTGCATGGCTCACCGCGTCCGGGACCATGGTCTGGACGCATCAAGTGCTCGCGGCCCGCATCGCCTGGTGGGCCGGCTGCAGCCTGGCGCTCGTCTCGATGCTCGCCGCCACACGGGCGGTCCTCCGTGAGATCCGCGGCCTCGTCGCCCCGCGGCAGTCGGGTGCCGAGCGGCGTGGACGACGCGAGCAGAAGGCGGCGGCGCGTTCGCAGCGACCGGTCCGCGTCGATGACGAGGTCGTGACGACGCCCGGCACCGAGGAGGCCGACGAGTCGGGGGCCGAGTCGACGAACACCTCTGGCGCGGAGCCGATGTTCGTGTCCGACGACATGGAGGATGACGAGGCCGACATGCGACACCTCTCGAAGTCGGAGCGCAAACGACTGCGGAAACTCCGGAAGCAGCGGGCCGCCGCCTGACGACGTCGCTCGGGGATCGGCGACGCGGGCTGCGGCGGCGCCCCTGGCGTGGCAGCCGCCGCAGCCGGCGCGGCCGGCGCAGCCCGTCCGCCACGCTCGATCGCGGTTGGCCGTATCCTGACGACGCGTCACCGGCACCATCCCTCCCCTTCGGCCTTCCCGCATGACCGTTCGCACCCGCTTCGCGCCGAGTCCCACCGGCTACCTCCACATCGGCGGCGTGCGCACGGCCCTCTTCAACTGGCTCTTTGCCCGCCGTCACGGGGGCACGTTCATCCTGCGGATCGACGACACCGACGTGGCCCGCAACGTCGACGACGCGCTGCGGCCGATCCTCGACGGACTGCGGTGGCTCGGCATCGACTGGGACGAGGGGCCGGACG
>CAIWZS010000207.1 GCA_903917235.1 uncultured Planctomycetaceae bacterium
GCCGCCTCGTAGTGCACCGCCGCGTTCGTTCGTGCCGCGATGCGGCGAGCCGGCAGGTCGAAATCCCACCGCGGCACGTTCCCGAGGGCAGTCACCATGTCGTGCCATACCGTCTCGCGCTCGTTCGCCCGGCGTCCGCTTTCCGGCCCGGCCGGCCGCCCACGCCGTGAATGGCGTGCGTGCAGCCGCGCCGCCGCCGTGGCGCTGGTCATCGCGTGCGGTGCCGTGCGCACCCACGCGGCGGATGCCTCGCCGGAGGCGATCGACCTGGTGGTCGATCTCCTGCGTGACGAGGATCCCGGGCGTCGCGCGATCGGTGTGGAGGCCGTGCGTCACGGTGTCCGTGGCGCGGTGGCGACGCGGCGCTTCGCCGACATGCTCGCGCAGGTCGACGCCGGGCGGCAGGCGGCACTCCTCGCCGCGCTCGCGGAACGCGGAGACGTGGCTGCGGTGCCCGCCACGACGGCGATCGTGGCGGCGGCGACCGATCCCGCGGTGCGCGGCGCGGCCTACCGTGTGCTCGGCACCCTCGGTGGAGCCGCGGAGGTGCCGGTGCTCATCGGGGGACTGGCCGTGCCGGGCGCCGAGCAGGCGGCTGCACTGCGGGCCCTCCAGATGATCCGCGGGCCGCAGGCGGCGGCTGCGATCCGCGAGGCAGCCGCGTCGATGTCGCAGCCCCCCGCCACCCGCGCGGCCCTGCTCCGCATCCTCGCGGAACGACGGGATCGTGCCGCGCTGCCCGTCTTCGTCACGGCCGCGGCCGCCGAGGACGGCGGCCTGCGTCGGGCGGCACTCGAGTCGCTCGCGAGGCTCGGCGGTGCCGCGGAGGTGGCCGGCGTTGTGCAGGCGGTGCTCGCCGCGGCCCCGGGCGGCGACCGTGACGTGGCTGAGCGGGCGCTCGTCGCCATCTGCACGACGAATCCGGGACATCCCGCGGCCGCCGAAGGATTCCTCACCCGGTTCCGTGAAGCGTCCGACACGGAGCGCGAGGCACTCCTGCCGGCGCTGGCCCGCGTGGGCGGACCCGGTACCCTCGCGGTGGTCGACGCGCTCGTCGCCGACGCGGACTCGTCCCGCCGCCGTCTCGGGCTGAAGGCCCTGTCCCTCTGGCCGGATGCCTCGGTCGCCGGACGGCTGCTCGACCAGCTCGGGCGCACCGACGACGCCGCCGAACGTGACGTCCTCGTGGGCGGCCTCATCCGCATCGCGCCGCGGCCCGACAACGGCCTCAACGACGCCGGCCGGCTCGACCTCCTGCGGAAGACGATGGACCTCTGCCGACGCGACGAGGATCGCGCCCGTGTGCTCGAGCGGGCCAACGCGATCCGCACGATCGAGGCCCTCCGGTTCGTCGCCGGGTATCTCGACGATCCCGCGCTCGCGCAGCCGGCGTGCCTGAGCGTCGTCGAACTCGCCCACCACCAGAAGCTGCGCGAGGACCACAAGCCCGAGTTCACGACCGCGCTCGACAAGGTGATCGCCACGGCGAAGAACGCCGAGCATGTCGAGCGGGCGCAGGCCTACAAAGCGGGCAAGACCTGGGAGCGCAAGAAGGGCTAGAGCGCATCTGCTTTGGCTGGAGCGACGACTTGGCAAACCTGGAGACGGAGGCGAGGGGTCGGCGAACGCTCGAGGAGCTTTGGGCCGCCTCGGCCCACGCGACGAGACTTTTGCCGCCCCGAAGCCGTCGCTCCACCAAATCGGGATGCGCGCTCGTTCGACTGTTGCAGTTTCGAAGGTATGAGAAGTCCCCCGTCGCGTGGGTCGGTGGTACCCACGCCCAGTCGCCGGACGTTCGCTGCGGGCATCCTGCCTTCGCTCGCCGCCAACGCCGGCTCTCAGGGCATGGGCACCCCGTCCCGTTATCTGATTCGGCCGGGGAGCCTGGACGCGATCGCCCGCCGGGGCGATCACTTCCGGAACGACGCACCGTCGAGTCCGTGCCCCTTCATGAGGCGGTAGAGCGTGCCGCGTGGCAGCCGCGCCTCCCGGGACGCCGCCGACACGTCCCCGAGGTGCCGCGTCAGCAGGTCGGTGAGGTACTGCCGCTCGAAGCGGGCGACATGGTCGGCCCGCTGGGCGAAGAACCCCACCGTGCCGGCCTCGGCGCCCGAGTGGCGGCCTGCCGCGGCCACGATCTCGTCGGGCAGGTCGTCGATCCCGGCCATCGGCGACCGTGTCATCGCGATCGCGCGGCGGACCACGTTGTGGAGCTCCCGCACGTTGCCCGGCCAGGGGTAGCCCCTGAGCACCTGGTAGACGTCGGTGGAGAGGCCCCGCACGCTGCGCCCCGCCTCCTGGGCGGCGCGATTGGCGAAGTGCTCGGCGAGCAGGCCGATGTCGTCGCCCCGCTGGCGCAGCGGAGGCAGGTCGATGCGGACGACGTTGATGCGGTAGAAGAGATCGCGGCGGAACTCCCCCTGCTCCACCATCTGGTCGATCGCGCGCGAGGTGGCGGCGACGACCCGCACATCGACCGGGTTCTCCTGGCGGGCGCCGACGCGGCGCACCCGCCGCTCCTGGAGCACCCGGAGCAGCTTGGCCTGCAGCGGGAGCGGCAGCTCGGCCACCTCGTCGAGGAAGAGCGTGCCCCCGTCGGCGACCTCGATCAGCCCCATGCGCCTGGCATCGGCCCCCGTGAAGGCGCCGCGTTCGTGGCCGAACAGCTCGCTTTCCATGAGCGCGTCGGGGATGGCCCCGCAGTCGATCGGCACGAAGGGCCCCGTGGCACGTCGGCTGCGCGTGTGGATCGCACGGGCCACGAGCTCCTTGCCCGTGCCGGTCTCGCCCGTGACGAGCACGTCCACCGAGCTCCCGGCGATCCGGTCGATGATCGAGTAAACCTCCTGCATCGCCGGGCTCTCGCCCAGGAATCCCTCGAACGAGTAGGGCCGCTCCACGGCGCGCCTCAGCACCTCCTCCGCGGCGCGGTGCCTCGCCACACTCGAGAGGCGAACGAGCGCGTCCTCGAGATCGGTGTCCACGCGATCGATCGCGAGGTAGTCTCCCGCCCCGGCCTGCAGGCACGCGCGGGCCGTGTCGACCGTGGGCCTCGGGTCGATGACCACCATCGGGATCTGCGGGTCGGCCTTGCGAAGCGCGCGGTAGAGGACATCAGCGGACGGCCCCGACCGTGCCGTGACGACCCCGAGATCCCAGGCGTCGCGGGCCAGGGTCACGAGCGCTCGGTCGAGGGACGTCTCGACCCGCACCTCGAGCGGCTGGAGCCGCGCGGCGAGGCGGCCGTAGGGCAGGGCCTCGGGGCCGAGTGGATCGAGGACGAGAATGCGCGGCTGATGCACGGGCGGCTCACGAGGCAGGCGGCCCGCGCAGGGACGGGCGCCGAGGTCGAGGCTCGTCGGTGTCCGCCGCCACACCACACCGCAGCCGTGGTGGAGTATGCAGGGACAGACGATGCCGGGCAACCGGCCGCGCATGTGGGAACGCGGCGGATGTCTGGTACATTCCGCTCCATGACCATCGATACCTACGCGCCCTGCCCGGGCGGCACGGGCAAGAAGATCAAGTTCTGCTGCACCGACCTGGTCGGCGATCTCGACCAGCTCGAGACCCTCGTCGGCGGCGACCAGACGTCGGCGGCGCTCGATCAGGTGCGACGCCTCGCCGACAAGCATCCCGGCCGGGCATGCCTGCTGTCGCTGCAGGCGAAGCTGGAGCTTTCCACCCGGCAGTTCGGTGCCGCCGCGACGACGACCGCACGGTTCCTCGAGGCATGCCCGGAGAATCCGCTGGCCCTCGGTCAGGCCGCCGTCACGGAGGTGGTCTCGGGCCGCTTCCAGGAGGCGGCGGCCCTGTTCGATCGCTGCCGCGAGACGCTCGGCCGATCCGCTGACACGGCGACGTTGCCTGTTCAGGAGATCGTGCGCATCGCCGAGACGCTCGTTCAGGCGGCCGCGCAGGGAGGCCACGTGGGCTTCGCGCAGGGGATCGTCGAGTGGCTCGCCGAGAAGGGCCTCGTGCCGGCGGACGAGCTGCGGCTTCTCGGCGCGATCCTCGGCTCGGCCGGCGTGCCCCCGGCGCTCCGCAGCCAGCCGCCGCTCGAGCCCGTCGAGGGGGATTCGCCATGGCGGTTCGAATTCGACACCGCGCTCGACCATGCCCGGCAGTGGAGGCTCTCGAAGGCGCTCACCACCTTCCGCAGCCTGCGAGGTGTGGCGGGCGAGTCGCGGCCGCTCTTCGCCAACATCGCGATCATCTGCGAGCAGCTCGCTCGGCCAGTGGAGGCGTCGGAGGCGTGGCTCGCGGTGGCCCGCATGCCCGACCTCGGGGCCGATGACGCGGTCGAGGCGGTCGGCCGCGCGATCGCACTGGAGACCGAGGCCGATCCCGATCGGTCGCCGCACGTGCGCTACGCGACGGCTTCCGCACCGCTCGTGGTGCCGGCGGGAGAGGAGGGCGTGACGGCGCTCGAACTGCTCGAGGATCGGCTGCGGCATGATCCGCGCGTCGATGCCGCCGCGATCGACCGCAGCCAGTGGACGGGGCGCGGCGCGGTGCCGCCGCGGTCGGTCTGGCGTGTGTACCAGCAGGCCGTGACGCCCGCCGCACCGCCGCGGCTCCTCGCGAGCCTGCTCGTCTTCGGTCGGCAGACCGACCGCGAACCCGAGGCCGTCCTGCAGGGATTCTCGCCCGACGTCGCCGCGGCCCGTCCGGTGGCCGAGTCCCTGCTCGGCTGCCGATTCGGAGATGCCGGTGAGATCGCGAGCATTCCGGGCGCGACGCCCGCTGCATGGCTGCTTTCGGCGCAGTTTCAGGTGATGCCCGAGGCGGCACCGACCGCGGCACCGAAGCCGGGCGAGTGCTGCGCGTTCGACCTCGCGATCGAGCGTCAGCGGGTCGCGCTCTGGGAACGCTTCGCGACCGAGTGGCCCGTCACGGCGCTGCCCGAATTGCTCGGCCGCACGCCGCGCGAGGCGGTCGGGGATGTCGAGGGAAGGCGCCGCGTCGAGGCGCTCGTCGGTGAGGGCGAGGCGACGGCACGGTACGAGGAGGCGACCCGGGCCTGGCATGCGATTCGCGTCAGCCTCGGCCTCGCGTCGGCGGCGACGATCTCCTGCGCGCGACCGCTCGACGAATTGCCGCCGCTGCGGTGGCACCGCCTCGACATGGCTGGCGTGGAACCGGACCAGCTGCGCGGCGTGCTCGTGACGGCGGGCGAGGCCGGCTTCGAGCGGGCGGCCGGTCTGGCCGCCACGGCGCTCGCGGCCCGGCCCGATGCCACGCCCGAGGATCGGTGGGCCGCGCTCGGCGTGCTCGAGGAGCGGGCACCCACGAGCGTCCGCCGTCTCGAGATCATCGGCGAGCTGCGGCGCATCGCCGCCGCGCTCAAGGCGAACGACGGCATGCTCGACGTCGCCGAGGTGCGGGTGCGGCTCCAGCGGGGCGATCAGGCCGAGTTCGTCCGGCTCCTCGAGCACATGCGGCGCGACCACGGTCGCGATCCGCAGGTGCTGCAGGCATTCGCCGAGGTGCTCGCCGAGGCCGGCATCGACCTGTCGGCGCTCGCGGCGGCCGGAGGCGGTGCGCCGCGTGCCGCCCCCGCCGTGACGGGTACGGCGGCGCCCGAGGCCGGCGGAATCTGGACCCCTGGAGGCAGTGCCCGCCAGGATCCGCCGTCGGGCGAAAAAAAGGTCATCTGGACGCCGGGCTGACGTCGAGCGCCGCCCGGACGAGTCCCACCGCGTGGACCCGGATCACGTGCACGCCGGCCGCCGCGAGGCCACAGGCCGTGGCGGCGGTCAGGGCGTCACGCTCCTCGACGGTCGCCGGCCGGCCGTGGCGGCGCTCGATCGCCTTGCCGAGGAAACCCTTCCGCGAGTGACCGACGAGGATTGGGGAACCGAGGTCGAGGAACCGATCGGCGTGGCGCATGAGCGCGATGTTGTGGTCGTGCGTCTTGCCGAATCCGATGCCGGGATCGAGGCAGATCCGCTCCGGTGCGACACCGGCCGCCACGAGCGCGTCGCGTCGGAGGGCGAGGTAGGCGCGGATCTCGGCGACGACGTCGTCGTACCGCGGATCGATCTGCATCGTGCGGGGCGTGCCGCGCATGTGCATGACGCACACGCCCGCACCCCGGGTGACCACGGTCCGGAGCATCGCCGGGTCCCCCTCGAGGCCGGTGACGTCGTTGACGATCTCCGCCCCGGCGTCGAGAGCCCGCTCGGCCACCGAGGCCTTCGAGGTGTCGATCGACACGGGCACGGCCGTTTCGGCAGCGAGGCGGCGGACCACCTCGCCCACCCGACGCCACTCCTCGTCCACGTCGACGGGCTCCGCGAACGGGCGGGTGCTCTCGCCACCGACGTCGAGCATGTCGGCGCCCTCGGCGACGAGGCGGAGCCCGTGGGCGACTGCGGCTCCCGGGTCGGCGTACCGCCCACCGTCCGAGAAGCTGTCCGGCGTGACGTTGACGATTCCCATCACGAGCGGCCGGCGGTCGCCCGTGCCGACGGGCAGCGGCAGCGATGTCGTCCGCAGACGCCAGATGGCCGGACCCGGTGGATGATGCGGCACCGACACAGGCACTCACGAAACGGACATCATGCGGGTCCGGGGCGTCCGCCGCGCCGCGATCCACCCGCCGGCGGGCCTCCGTGGCGCCCGGGATCGACTATCGTACTGGCGTCCTTCCCGCCCCGCACCCTCCCGGACGCGACCTCCCCGTGAACCAGAAGACCCTGCTGCAGCTGGCCGCGAAGCACGGCACCCCGCTCTTCATCGTCGATCACGCCGAGCTTCGGAAGAACTACGCGCTCTTCCGGAAGCACTTTCCGCGCGTGCAGGTCTACTACGCGGTGAAGGTCAACAGTGATCCGGCGATCGTGCGGACGTTCTACGAGCTCGGCGGCAGCTTCGACGTCGCGAGCATGCAGGAGTTCCACACGGTCCACGAGAACATCGCGAAGCTCCCGGCGAAGCAGCGACAGGACTTCATCTGGGACAAGATCATCTATGCCAATCCGATCAAGCCGATCGAGACGCTCCGCGAGCTCGACCAGTACCGGCCGCTGGTGACGTACGACAACGAGGAGGAGGTGCGCAAGATCGCGAAGCACGCCCCCCGCGCCGGGCTCGCCCTGCGTCTGCGGGTGCCCAACACGGGCTCGATGGTGGAGCTCTCGAGCAAGTTCGGCGCCCTGCCGGGCGAGGCGGTCGATCTCATCCGCTGTGCGCACGATCACGGCCTCGTGGTGGAGGGGATCTCCTTCCACGTGGGCAGCCAGTGCACCAACCCCGAGAACTACATCCAGGCGATCAACCTCTCGGCCAGCATCTTCGCCGAGGCGAAGACCCGCGGCTTCAACCTCAAGCTGCTCGACATCGGCGGCGGGTTTCCGGCGGCGTACGACGCGACCGTCCCCAAATTCTCGGCGCTCGCGCGGAAGATCAACCACGAGATCGACCGCCTCTTTCCAAGCGAGATCGAGATCCTCGCGGAGCCCGGCCGCTTCCTGGTCGCCTCGGCCGGCACCGCGGTCTGCAAGATCATCGGCAAGGCCGTGCGCAACGAGCGGCTCTCCTACTACGTCGACGACGGCGTCTACCACACCTTCTCGGGCGTGATCTTCGACCACTGCACCTACCACCTCAAGTCGTTCAAGCGGGGCACCAAACAGATCTGCGCGGTGTTCGGACCGACGTGCGACGCCCTCGACACGATCAGCCTCGCCGAGCAGCTGCCCGAACTCGAGATCGGCGACTATCTCTACAGCGAGAACATCGGCGCGTACTCGGCGGCGAGCAGCACCCACTTCAACGGCTTCCCTCC
>CAIWZS010000208.1 GCA_903917235.1 uncultured Planctomycetaceae bacterium
CTCCAAATAGTTCCAGCCGAGACTTCCAGCCGAGACTTCCAGCCGAGACTTCCAGCCGAGACTTCCAGCCGAGACTTCCAGCCGAGACTTCCAGCCGAGACTTCCAGCCGAGACTTCCAGCCAGGATCCGTCGCGGCCGGATCGTCGCGCGAGGAGATCGACCTCATGCCGCTCGCCACACCGTCCCTCGACGCCCTGCGCGACACGCTGCCGGAGGAATTCAAGGACACCCGGCTCAATCTCGCGGGCGTGCTCGCAGGGGAGCACCTCACCGACGCGCAGGCCTTCGGGGTGGCGCTGGCAGCGGCCCGGTTCCTCCGGGCGCCCCGACTCGCCGACGCGCTCGCCGCCGACCTGCGGGCCGGTCTCGGAGAGGCGGCGGACCCGGTCGCTTCCGACGCGGTCGCCGCGGCCGGCCTGATGGCGATGAACACGGTGTACTACCGGTTCCGGCACATGATCGGCAAGGAGACCTATGCCGCGCGACCGCCCCGCCTGCGGATGCAGCGGATGGCGAAGCCGGCGACGAACGCGGTCGACTTCGAGCTCATGAGCCTCGCCTGTGCCGCGCTCGCGGGATGCGAGTTCTGCCTGCAGAACCACGAGGCGAAGCTCCGCGCCGAGGGCACGAGCGAGGACGCGTGTCACGATGCGGTCCGCATCGCGGCGGTCGTCGCGGCGGCGGCGTGCGGGCTGGGGTGACGCCCGCCAGCCGTCACCCCCGCGGCGGGGCGCCGCTGTCCGGCCGCGGACCGCCGAGTTCGCGGAGGTAGTCGAGCGTGTAGATGCCGCTCGAGTGGCCGTCGGAAAACTCGATCGAGTAGGCGTACTGGCCGACCGGCTTCATGCCGACGATCGCGAGGGGTGCGATGTCGGCCGGCGCGAGCACGAGCAACGGGTTGGAAGCCACCGGTGCCGCGCGTTTTTCCCGACAGGTGGCGCAGGGGCAGGCGTCGCGCAGGAGCCGCGTCCCGTAGGACGAACGGGCACCGTCGCTCCACGCGATTTCCACGCCGTGCGCGATGCGCGCGATGGCCGTCGGCACCGGCGGCGCCGCCGACCTCCCGGCGGATCGGCCGCCGCCCTCCACAGGATTCGCATCGGCACTCATGTGGGCACCCGGCTCCGATCGCGACGATCGACCACGCGTTTTCCCTTCCCTTCGAAGCGGGGCAGGCTGCCGATCGGCACGACCCGCACCTCGACCTTGAGGCCGAGCCGCACCTGGAACTCCCGCGCCACGCGCGTGGCGTCACCGAGTCTGTCCTCGATCTCGATCGTGAGGGTGTCGAGGCTCTCGCGCGTGGCGACGGTGAGCCGATACTCGACCACCTCCGGAAACCCGCGGACGATGTCGTCCACCGCGCCCGGAAAGATGTTCACGCCGCGCACGACGAGCATGTCGTCGGCCCGCCCCAGCACGCCACCATCGAGCCGCACCCAGGGGCAGGCCCCCGCGGCGATCGCCTCGTCGCTCGGCCACACCGGCCGCACGACGTCGCCGGTGCGGTAGCGGATCACCGGCGCGCCGGTGCGGCCGAGCGTGGTGAGCACGAGCTCGGCGGCCTCCCCCGGAGCGGCCGGACCCCCGGTGCCCAGCGCGAAAAACTCGGGATGGAACTGGTCCTCGATGACGTGCAGTGCCGGCCGTGGCGTGCCCCCGCTGCCGGCCGACGGGTGGGGGCTGGCGTCGGAGCGGTCGGTCTCGCCGACACCCCATGGTCCCACCTCCGTGGCACCGGCATGGTCGAGCACGGCCGCGCCCCATGCCTCGGCGAGCCTGCGCCGCACGGCAGGCACCGAGCCACCCGGCTCGCCGGCGACGATCACGAGCCGAATCGGCAGGGCCGCGGTGTCCACGGCCGCGTCGACCGCGACCTCCGCGAGATGGAGCGCGTAGCTCGGGGTCGCGACGAGCACCGTCGCCCCGACCCGCCTGAGCAATTCGAGCCGGGCGAGGCTGGAGAGCCCCCCAGCCGGAATCGCGAGCGCGCCGCCGGACACGACCGCGTCGAAGGCGCTCCAGAAGCCGACGTAGGGGCCGAAGGACGAGGCGACGAGCACGCGATCGCCGCGGCCGACGTGCCCGCGGCCGAGCACGCACTTCCAGCACTCCATCCACCACCGCCAGTCGGCCGCCGTGTCCCATGCAGGCAGCGGTCTGCCGTGCGTCCCGCTCGTCTGGTGAAACCGCACGTAGCGATCGTCACTCCACGTGAGATTGCCGGGGCGCCCATCGACGGCGGCGGCGACCAGATCCTCCTTCGTGGTGCAGGGCCATGACGCGATGTCGGCGAGCGAGCCGAGCCGCTCGACGGCGACGCCGCGGCCGAACTTCGCCTCATAGAAGCGGTTCGTCGGCAGGATCACCCGCAGGACGCGACGCAGCCGCGCGAGCTTTCGCGCGTCGAGGTCGGCCCGCGAGCGCGGTCGTGGGACGGTCGTCGGCAGGTCCATTCCCGTGATTATGGCACGGGCGGCGCTCCGAGACTCGGCACGCCCTGACGCGGTGCGTTCGGCAGCGGCGGCGGCACGGGCAATGGGGGCGGAGGAGGCAGCGGCCGGGGTGCCGGACCGAACTGCTGCAGCGGAGGCAGCGCCGGGGGCGGGGCCGGCACCGGCCGCGGCGCCGGTGCCACGGGCTGCGGCACGACGGAGACGGGCTGTGCGACCGGCGGAAGGCTGCCCGCCGCGCGGCGCACCTGCTCGGCACGGGTGACGACCGACTCGGGCGCCACCGCGCCGGCCGGCTGCATCGCCAGATCGACGACTCGCTCGTCGCGGATCTCCCACGGCCAGAGGTTCTCCGTGACGAAGTCGAGCGGAAAGACCTGGTACCACGGCAGCGGAAACGGCTGCCGGACCGTCAGCGTCTCGTAGCCATCCTTCACGAGACGAATCTTGCGGGTGCCGTAGTAGACGAAGTCGTGCGACACCGGCGTCGTCCCGATCTGGTAGTCGTCCACGTAGACGAGCGCGCCCGGCGGGTTGCTGCGGATCGTCATGCGTCGCTGCACGCACCCCGTGGCGGCAACGAGAAGCGGCACGACCGCCAGCGCCAGCACCACGCCGCGCACGCCTCCGGCGGCGCGCGGCAGCGCGAGGCCATGCCTGCCGAGCCGATGCGACCATGGGGGTGCCGTCGATGCCATGGTCCGGACGGTACCGATCCGCCTCGCCGCGAGCCAGAGCGGACGGCTGGCCGGGCCGGCCGTCGGCGACGATCCCGTATCGCCCGGCCAGCGCAGGTGGGCTAAACTTCCCGTCTTTCCGATCGTGGGCGACGACCCGGCTCGGTGGCGGAGATACGCGTGGGATCAGGCCTCAGCCTCGAGTACTGCGACCGTTCCGACATCGGGCGCCGACGGTCCAACAATCAGGACTCGAAGGCCGTGCTCGAGCCCTGGAGTCGCGAGCAGTACCGGCGCCGGGGCTGGCTGTTCATCGTGGCCGACGGCATGGGCGCGCACGCCGCCGGGGAGATGGCCAGCGCCATCGCCGTGGAGCAGGTCGCCCTCGCCTACGAGAAGCTCGCGCCCCGTTCGCCCCCGCTCGCGCTGCGCCGGAGCATCGAGCAGGCCAACGCGGAGATCCATGCCCGCGGCGAGAGCGCCGTCGATCTCAAGGGGATGGGCACGACCTGCACGGCGCTGGCGCTCCTGCCGCGCGGTGCCCTCGTCGGCCACGTCGGTGACAGCCGTGCCTACCGCGTGCGGGACGGGCGCATCGAGCAGCTGTCTCGCGATCATTCCCTCGCGTGGGAGTTCGAGGAGCAGCGGGGCATCTCGGGTGACCCGGACATTCCCGCCGCGCCCCGCAACATCATCACGCGCTCGATGGGTCCCCACGACCACGTCGCCGTCGATCTCGAGGGACCGTTTCCGGTGGCTGAACGCGACGTGTTCGTGCTGTGCAGCGACGGTCTCTCCGGGCAGGTCGAGGATGCCGAGATCGGGCTGCTCGCGGCCTCGCTCTCCCCGCGTGACGCCGCCGGCGCGCTCGTGGGGCTGGCGCTCGTCCGCGGGGCGCCGGACAACGTCACCGTCATCGCCGCGCGTGCGGGGCAGCACGAGGCGACGAAGCCCGACGCGGCGACGGAGGAGTGGCCGCTCTCCGATCCGTCGCCCGAGGCGCCGTCGCACGCCGGACCGCCGGTGCGGCTGCTGATCACCGCCGCGGCGGGACTGCTCGGCATGCTCATCGCGGCGGGACTCCTGCGGCCATTGTTCGGCGACGGTCGCCTCGACCCGGCCCGCGACGCGGTACCCCTCGTCATGCTCGTGGTCGGTGGTCTCCTCCTTGCAGGCGCCGTCGGCGCGATGCTGATCGCGGGGAGCGGCCGGCGCGTCGATCTGCTGGCCCCGGGGCGGCTGCTCGGCAAGGGCCCCTACCGCAGCCACGCCTGCGCGCCGACCGAGCCCCTCATCGAGGGCGTCGTCGCGAGCGTCGAGGCGGCGGCCGACGGGCTTGCCCCCCAGGCGCGAACCCACGCGCTCGAGCACGTGACGGCGGCGCGACGCCGTACGGCGGAGGGCGACTTCCGCGGAGCGGTCGCCGCAGCAGCCGAGGCGATCGCCGTCTACGCACGGTCGATCGAAGAGGCCCGCGGCTGACGGGCACCGCGCGCCCCCGCCGGGGTGCACGGGTGTTTCCGGGGGCTGTGCCGCCTTCACCCCGTCGTGCCGGAGTCGAGAACCATGCGGTCGCTCACCGAACACCTGTCGTTCAACCTGCCCGCGCGGATGGCCTTCCTCAACATCACGCCGCAGGTCGAGGAGATCGTCGCCCGGTCCGGCATCCGTGAGGGGCTCTGCCTCGTCAATGCGATGCACATCACCGCGAGCGTCTTCATCAACGATGACGAGCCGGGCCTGCACGAGGACTACGCGGCCTGGCTCGAGCGGCTCGCCCCGTTCGACGCCGACCCCCGCACGTACCGTCACAACCGCACGGGCGAGGACAACGCCGACGCCCACCTCAAGCGTCAGGTCATGGGGCGGGAGGTCGTCGTGGCGATCACGGCCGGACAGCTCGATTTCGGCCCGTGGGAGCAGATCTTCTACGGCGAGTTCGACGGCCGCCGAGCGAAGCGGGTGCTCGTGAAGGTGATCGGGGAGTAGCGGCTCCCGCGGGTCAGGAGCCGGACCGACGCCGGAATCAGCCCAAACCGGCCTGCCCGGCGGGGCGGCCAGCCGGTACATTTCCGCCGCCATGAGGATCATGACCCGCTACGTGCTCGCGGAGCTGCTCCAGGTGTTCCTGGTCGCCCTCGGCGCGCTCACGCTCTTCATGATCGTCGTCGGTCTCGTGAAGGAGGTGCA
>CAIWZS010000209.1 GCA_903917235.1 uncultured Planctomycetaceae bacterium
ACCGCATCGCGGCCGCCGGAAGTCCCGCGATCGATCCGAAGTTGCCCTGCTTGTCGATTAGGACATGCCGCATGTTCCATTCCTGGGCCATGCGGACGAGCGTCGGGTAGATGACGCTCTCGCCGTGCGGGTGGTAGTTGCCGCTGGTGTCGCCGGAGATCTTCGCGCACTTCACGCGCGCCGCCCCCGGCGAGAGGTTCAGGTCGTTCATGGCGACGAGGATGCGTCGCTGCGACGGCTTGAGCCCGTCGCGAACGTCGGGCAGCGCACGACTGACGATCACGCTCATCGCGTACGTCAGGTAACTGTCCTTGAGTTCCTGCTCGATCGGCAGCTCCACGAGGCGGCCGCCAGCACTGTCGACGAGCCGACCGTCCGCGCGCCCCCCGCTCCCGTCCGCCGATCCTGCCGCGTCGGGGCCATCCGGGCCCGGGTTCTCCTCGTCTGCCAACTCGCGATCTCCGCGGACCAGCGTGCCCCCGGCGGGCCGGGAAGATGTCTGAAGATACCCGGCATCGAGACACGGTCAACCGGCTGCAAACCCTTGAAAAACATCGGTTTCCGGCGGCTGCGCCCGGCTTGACCGCCGTTCCCGCACGGCCTACCTTCCCGCCCCTCCGTCAGCCCGGTGGACGACGACGCGGCACCCGCGCGCCGGGCGGCCGTCGATCCCCTTGGATGCACCGATGCCGAGCCCTCGAGTCGCACCGTTGATCGTGGCGGCGCTGGCAGCGGCGGTGCTGCTGCCGAACCTCGGCGCCGCCCCTCTCTGGGATGAGGACGAGCCTCTGAACGTGGCCTGTTCCGTCGCGATGCGGGCGGGCGGCGACTGGATCGTTCCGACGTTCAACGGCCGACTGCGGGTCGAGAAACCGGCCCTCGTGAACTGGCTGCAACTGGCCGGCTTCACCCTGGCGGGCGTGAACGAGACCGGCGCCCGCATCGGGTCTGCGATCCTGACGATCGGCACCTGCCTCCTCACGTGGGACATCGCCCGCCGCCTGTTCGACCCCGTGGTCGGAGCCTGGGCGGGCGTCGTGATGGCCACGTGCCTGTGGACGGGAATCGCGGGACGCGCCGCGACTCCCGATGCCCCGCTCGCTTTCCTCACCACGCTGGCGCTCGCCACCTTCGTCCGTGGCGTCGTGCACGCGGGCGGTCTCGACCATCCGGTCCGACTCCCGACATCCGCAGCCATCGCCACCGGGGCGGCCGCGGGCGCCGCGATGCTCGCCAAGGGCCCGGTCGGGCTCGTGCTTCCGCTGGCCGCGTTCGGCCTGTTCGCGTGGTGGCAGGCGCTTCCCCAGGCCGCGGGCGCAGGGCCGGTCCGTCGCTGGCTCGACGCCGGGAGGCGAGCCTCACGCGATGCCCGACTCGGCACGATCGCCGTCACGGCCCTGCTCGTCGCGGCGCCGTGGTATGTCGTGGTCACGCTGCGGACGGAGGGCGCGTGGCTGCGCGGCTTTCTCCTCGTCCACAACGTCGGTCGCTTCGCCGCACCGATGGAGGGACACTCCGGCTCGCCGCTCTTCTACTACCCCTGCGTGCTGCTCGTCGGGATGTTTCCGTGGTCGAGCGGATGGATTCCCGCCCTGCGGCATGCGCTGCAACTCGGTCGTGAGCCGGGCCCGCCCGCCTGCGGCACCCGCCTGCTGGCGGCGTGGATCATCGCGTGGGTCATCCCGTTCTCGATCGCAGGCACGAAACTCCCGGGCTACGTGTGGCCGGCCTATCCGGCGCTCGCGTGCCTGTGCGGCCACTTTATCGCGACATGGGTGCGGTGCCCGGATGTCGCCTCCGAACGCTGGATGCGCGCGGCGTGGTTCTGGCTGGGAGCGGCGGGCGTGGCCATCGCGGCCGGACTGCTGTGGGCGGCGTGGCGGATCGTGCCGGGCACGGCCTGGATCGGTGTCGTCGGACTCGTGCCGCTGGCCGGTGCGGCCGTCGCGTGGATGCTCCATGATCGAGACGCTCGGGCCGGTGCCGCGATGACATGGGCGGCGACGGCGGCCATCACGGTCGCATGGCTCGTCGCTGTCGCCCCGGCGGCGGCCGGCCTCGACAGCGGTCCTCGTCATCTCGTGGCCGGATTCGCCGGTGCATCAGCGCCCCCGCTCGTGCTCTATCGGGCGCCGCCGAGCGCCGTCTTCTATGCCGCGCGGCTCGCGCCGCTCGGTCGCGTGCCCGAGGCGTCGTCGCCCGAGGCGCTCGCCGATCTCGTCGCACGGCATGACGGGGCGCACGTGCTGCTCGATGCCCGCTTCGAGGACGCGGTCCGCACCCACCTCCCCGCCGGCTACCGCGTGATCCGCGACGCGGCCGTGCCGCCGTCCGGTCGACGCGTGCTCCTCATGGGTCCCTCTTCCCACGACCCGGACTCGCGCCTCGCCCGCTGCGTTCCCGCTCCGCACCGGGGGTCGGGGCAGGCCAGCCTGCTCTCCTCCACCGCCGTCCTCCACCTTTCCGCCACCCCGGGGCCGACCGTGACACCATGACCGCGACCATCCCCTGCCCCGCGGCCTCCGCGGCGACGTCACGCGACGCGCGACGCACCCTGGCACTGGTCCTCGCTGCCGCCACCCTCACGCTCGCCGTGGGCTACGCGCCCGTGCCCCTGTGGGATGAGGACGAGCCGCGCTTCGCCGTGATCGCGCGCACGATGGCCGAGACGGGTGACTGGATCGTGCCGCTGTACAACGGCACGCTCGCGGTGGACAAGCCGGTGCTCATGCACTGGTGCATGGCCGCGGCCATGACCATCCTCGGTCCGACCGAATTCGCGGCGCGCGTTCCCTCGATGCTCGCCGCCCTCGCGACGGCGCTCGTGCTCTTCCGCGCCGGCTGTCGCTGGTTCGACCAGACCACCGGTGCGTTCGGGGCGCTCGCCTTCGTGGGATGCCTGCTCGTGGGCATTGAGTCGCACGCCGCGACTCCCGATGCGATCCTCGTCGCCCTCACGGCGTGGGCCACGGTGCTGGCGGCCGAGGTGATCCTCGACGGACGCACCCCTCCCGCCGGGCCACTTCCGCGACTGAGCATCGGTCGGGCGGCCGGCGTCGGCCTGCTCCTGGGCATCGCGGTGGTCTGCAAGGGCCCGATCGGCTTCGTCGGTCCACTGGCCGTGCTCGTCCCGTGGGCCTGGTGGGTGGCACTCGAGCGTCGGCTGTCCACCGCGGCGCCGGGTCCCCGGGGCCGACGGATCGTGCAGGCCTCACTCCCGGCCGCCGTCGACGCCGTCCGGAGCCTGAGGCCGACCGTGCTGACGCTCGCGATGCTCGCCGCCGCGGCCCCGTGGTACGTCGCGGTCACGATTCGCACCGACGGCGAGTGGCTCCGCGGCTTCCTGCTCGTGCACAACGTGGGACGCTTCATGGCGCCCATGGAGCGTCACGGTGGCGGCGTCCTCTTCCACCCGCTCACGATGCTCGTCGGCTTCTATCCGTGGTCCTGCTTCCTGCCACTGGCCCTCGTCGTGGCCGCCTGGCGGGTCGTGCGGCGCACGGTGCCGACGCGGGCCGCGCATGTCCTCGGCCTGCTGCTCGCGTGGCTGGTGGTCTGGGTCGGCGGATTCTCGGCGGCGGCGACGAAACTACCCAACTACGTGCTGCCTGCCTACCCGGCCGCCGCGCTCCTGGTGGCCGCCATCGCCGTGGCCGCGACCCGCGCCCCGGCATGGCCGCACCCCCGCTGGCTCACAGCGGGCCTCGCTTCGCTGGCCCTCGGCGGAATCGCGACGGCGGCCACGATCGTCGTGGCCGCGCGATTCGGACTCGTCGGCGCGGAGCCGGCGGCTCTCGTCGGCCTCGTCCCGCTGGTCGGTGCGGCGGTGTGTTGGCGGGTCGCGCGCGACCGGCCGCGCGCGGCGCTGGCCGCGTTCGCCGCCACGGCACTCATCTACACCGGTCTCGCCTGCGGACCGACGGCAGCCTGGCTCGCGCGGGCCAACAGGCTCCCGGCGCTGGTCACGGACCTGGCCCATGACAGCTCGGCCGACATCGCCACGTACGGCATCGGCAGCCCCAACGTCGTCTTCTATGCCGGGGGTCGCACCGTGCCGGTGCCCGAGGGCCGCGCGGCCGAGGCCGCCGCATTCCTCACCTCGCGGCCCGGCAGCGTGCTGCTCGTACCCGAGGGGCGACTCGCATCCATTCGCGCGGTGCTGCCGGAGGATGCGACCGAGGTCGCACGCACACGACCGCTCTTCCGGACGGAAGACATCGTCGCCATCGGCGTGCCGCCTTCCGCGTCCCGCTCGGCACGACGCCACGACGTCACGCGGTGACCGTCGCGCGCCCGTCCAACCCACCGCTCCCCCAGCCCGATCCTCCGTCACCGATCACCTGTCATCCCGATCCACCGTCACCCTGACTCGAGGCCCCGCATGACGACGACCGACCGTCCTCACGCATCCAGTGCCCGCGGCGACCAGGCCCGCGAGGGCGGACTCCTCTCCGTGGTCATTCCGTGCCACGACGAGTCGGCGGTGATCGACGCGACCCACGCCCGACTCACCGCCGTGCTGCCGCTGACCGGCATGGAGCACGAGATCATCTACGTCGATGACGGCAGCCATGACGACACGCTCGAGAAGCTCGAGGCGCTCGCCGCCCGCGACGCACGGGTGCGAGTCATCGCGCTGTCGCGCAACTTCGGGCAGCAGGCGGCCATGTCGGCCGGACTCGCCGCGGCATCCGGCTCCGCGGTGGTGATCACGGACGCGGACCTCCAGGATCCACCCGAGGTGATTCCGGAGATGGTCGATCGCTGGCGGGACGGAGTCGACGTCGCCTACGGCCGTCGCCGGGCGCGCGACGGCGAGACCCGCTTCAAGCTGCTGACAGCCAGCCTCTTCCATCGCCTCTTCGCGGCCGCGGTGCCGTATCCGATGCCGGTCGACACGGGCGACTTCAAGCTCGTCGACCGTGCCGTCGTCGATGCCGTCAACGCCCTGCCCGAGCGGCGTCGCTACCTCAGAAGCCTCGTGCCCTGGGCGGGATTCCGGCACGAGCCGGTCTGGTACGACCGGCATCCGCGGGCGGCGGGCGTGACGAAGTACTCCCCCTGGAAGCTGATCCGGCTGGCCGGCGACGCGCTCGTGCTGTCGTCCGACGCGCCGATCCGCCTGACGTGGGCCGCAGCCGCCGCCCTGCTCGTCGTCGGGGTCGCCGCGACGCTGACGGCCGTCGTCGGGGCACTCGCCGCGCCCGAGCCACGGACCGCCGTCTCCCTGTCCGCGATCGTCGCCGTCGCGTCCCTCGTGGCGGCCGTGCAGACGTTCTCCGTCGCGATCGTCGGCGAGTATGTCGTGCGTGCGTACCGCGAGGCCCAGGGGCGGCCGCCCTGGGTGGTGCGGCGGGCCATCGGGTTCGGACCCGAGGCCGGCCGCGCCGCAACCCCATCCGGCGCGGTGACGAGCGCCCGCGCCGCCTGAGCGGCCCCGGCTACTTGCCGAGCGCCGCCTCGACCGCCTGCACGAGCTTCGCGTCATCGGGGGCGACACCGCTCTTGAAGCGGCCCACGATCGTGCCGTCCTTGCCGATCAGGAACTTCTCGAAGTTCCAGCTCACCTCCCCCTTCGGATCCGCGGCCTCGGTCAGCGAGGCGTAGAGGGGCGACTTGCCGGAACCCTTGACCGTGATCTTCGAGAACATCGGGAACGTGACACCGTACTTCGTGGAGCAGAATTCGCGGATGTCGGCGTCACTGCCCGGCTCCTGCGCGCCGAAGTCGTTCGCGGGGAATCCGAGGATCACGAACCCCTTGTCCTTGTACTTCTCGTAGAGCGACTGGAGTCCGGCGTACTGGCCGGTGTATCCACATCGGCTCGCGACGTTGACGACCAGCACGACCTTGCCGTGGTAGTCGGCCAGATCGGCCTTCGAGCCGTCGATCCGTTTCACTTCTCCGGCGAGCGGACTCGCCGCCTGGCCGCGCGTGGCGGCGAACATGGCGAGGGCGCAGATGGCGACGGCGAGGCAGATGCGTGCGAGGGACATGGAGGGACTCCCGGAGGTCGGTCGTTGCGAGGGCCGGCGCGTCGGTCCTCTTCCCCAGATTCTAGAGCGCATCGCGTTCGGGTGGAGCAACCGGCTCGGGAAGCGGCAAAAGTCTCCTCGCTGTGGCCGCGGCGGCCACACGCTCGTCGAGCGTTCGCCGACCCCCGTCGCCTCGTCTCGTCTCCTGAGCCGGGGGCACGCGTCGCCGCCGGGCGGTCAGGCCGGCCCCGCCGCGACGACATCGGCACCGGCTGCCGTCGCATAGGCCTGGAAGTTGTCACGGAAACGGGCCGCCAGGCGTCGGGCCGCGGACTCCCAGGCCGCCTCGTCGGCCCACGCGAGGCGGGGCTCGAGGACGCGGCCGACGACGCCGGGCACGGCGGTCACCGCGTCGAGGCCGAAGACGCTGTCGCGTGTCACCGGCGCGTCGTCGAGGGCACCGGCATGGATGGCGTCGATGATGCGGCGGGTCACGGAGAGATCGATCCGACGCCCCACGCCGTAGGCGCCGCCGGTCCACCCGGTGTTCACGAGCCAGGCCCGGGCTTCATGACGACGCAGCCTCGCCGCGAGGAGTCGGGCATACTCCGTCGGATGCCGCACGAGGAAGGCGGCGCTGAAGCAGGTCGAGAAGGCCACCTGCGGCTCGACGATGCCCATCTCCGTGCCGGCGACGCGCGCGGTGTACCCCGAGAGGAAGTGGTACATCGCCTGCTCGTGGGACAGGCGGCTCACCGGGGGCAGCACGCCGGAGGCATCGCACGTCAGGAAGATCACGTTGCGGGGGTGACCCGCCGTACACGGCAGCTTCGCGTTGGCGATGAAGTCGATGGGGTAGGCGGCTCGCGTGTTCTCGGTGATCGCGCTCGATTCGAAGTCGACGGCCCGCGTGGCCGGATCGTAGACCACGTTCTCGAGCACGGTGCCGAAGCGGATCGCACGCCAGATCTCAGGCTCCTTCGCCTCGGCGAGGTGGATGCATTTCGCGTAGCACCCTCCCTCGATATTGAAGATGCCGTCGTCGCCCCAGCCGTGCTCGTCGTCACCGATGAGCCTCCGCGCCGGATCGGCGGAGAGCGTCGTCTTGCCGGTGCCGGACAGGCCGAAGAAGAGGGCGACGTCGCCCCCCCCGCCCGCATCGGCGAGCGACTCGTTCGCGGAGCAGTGCATCGAGAGGACGCCGCGGGCCGGCAGGAACCAGTGCATGAACGTGAAGACGCCCTTCTTCATCTCCCCGGCATACTCGGTGCCGAGGATCACCTGCTCGCGCCGCTCGAGGCAGAGGTCGATGCTCGTCCGGCTGGTCATCTGCGCCGTGTACGGATTCGCCGGGAATTGGCCGGCGTTGTAGATCACGAAGTCCGGGGCACCGAACCGCTCGAGGTCGTCGAGCGTGGGACGCATGAGCATGTTGTGCATGAAGAGCGCGTGGTAGGCACGGGCACAGAGCACGCGCACCTTCACACGACACGCCGGATCCCAGCCGGCGAAGCCGTCGACGACGTAGATCTGGTCGCGGGTATTGAGGTAATCGACGGCACGCTGCCGGTTGAGAAGGAAGGTGTGCTCGTCGATCGGGTGGTTCACCGGGCCCCACCAGACCTGCGACTCCGACTCAGGACGCCGCACGACGTGCTTGTCGGCGGGGCTGCGGCCGGTCTTGGCCCCCGACCGGATCGCGACGGCGCCACTCGAGACGATGCCCGCCCCCTCGCGGGTGACCGCATCCTCGTAGAGACGCCCGGGCGGGGCGTTCCGGATCACGACGGGGACGGTGATCTCATGTGCCGAGAGGTCGACGTGCATCGGCATGGTGAACTCCTGGAATCGGGGACGGGCATGCGGGCGGCGGTGCGGCACGCCAGACGAGGCCCCCGGGGGCGGCGGACGGCTCCGCCGCGGCCCCGTGCGATCGCCACGCCAGCAGCGCCGCGAGGCCCCCGAGGGCGAGGGCCGCGATGAGGAACAGGCCGGCCCACGGGCTCGGGCGCACGCGCTGGTCCCGCACGGCTCGCCGCAGCCGGCGGCTGAACTCGACCCAGCCCTCGGGACTCGTCCGGCTGCCGAGCGTGACGAGGCTCACGCTGCGCATGCCGCCCCGCCCGTCGAGGTGCACCTGCACGTCCCGTCCGGGCAGGGCGACGGTTTCCCCGGCCCAGCGCGCCAGCGGATCGAGTGCCGTCGCCACGCGGGCCACGATCGGGCGGAGCTGCTCGAGCGACACGTTGTAGACCACGAGACGCGGACGAGACGCGAGCTGCACGGTCACCACCAGCAGGATGAAGCAGCCGATGGCAAGCACCCAGCGCCACGCGCCGACGATCGACGCGGGCAGCACGAGGTCGATCGGGCCGAGCACGACCGCCGCCGCCACGGCACCCGCGATGCCGACGGCATCCCAGCCGCCGGCCAGCGCCGAGGGTCGACGCCGCAGATGGAGCAGGCCGATCGCCAGGAAATAGGCCGCCAGCGGCACCAGCGCCGGCCAGATCGGCGCCTCGCCGGGACCACCCTTCATCGCGTTCACGCTTCCGACGCTCCCGGCCCGGGTCACCCCGTGCGACTCAGCGGATCGCCATCCAGGCCAGCACGGCGAGCCACAGCACCTCCGCCGCCGCCGCCGCGATGAAGGCCGTCGGTGCCGCAGGCCAGCTCATGTGCACTCCACGGGTCACGCCGGCCGCGTCAGCCCGCCTCGGGAACCACGAACGACAGATCCCGCGCGAAGGCCTCGGCGAAGTCGTAGACGCCTTGGAAGTCCTCCCGCTTGTCGGCCCGCGTCTTCCGCATCTGACCGATGTCGATCATGTTGAACACGATCGCTCCGACGTCATCGGTCGAGCGGATGCCCCACGATCCGAGCACGGTCGGCGCGAGGTAGCCGTACTGCTGGAGGCCGTAGAGGCGCACGGCCTCGCAGAGCTGCTGCCCCGATACGTGACGCTCCGCCCGTCGCTTCCGCCCCCGCTCGGGCCGCTGCGGACGCGCATCGGTCGCGTCGCCGGCACGCCCCACCGCCGCGGGAGGCGGCTCCAGCTCCTCGATCGAGGGCTCCTGTCCCATGCCCAGCGATTCCTGCGCGAAGTTCAGCGCCTCGAGCACGAACATGTAGGCGTCGAGCGTGTAGCGACGATCCCGCTGGAGCAGCTGGAAGAGCGGGTGCTTCGGATCGACAAAGGGCATCGGCGGGGTGCCTCCCGAAGCCCCGAGTATAGCATCGCGCGAGGGCGATCAGCGGGGGGCCGCCGGCCCGGGCGGCCGAGGCTGTGCGAGCGCCGCGGCGGGCGCGTTCGGCGGCCCTGCCGCGCTCGCGTCGTCGAGCACGTAGGTGTATCCGAGCGGTGTCACGGGGCGCGCGAAATCGCGGATGAGGTCGAGTCCCTTGTCGATGAGGTTGGTGTTGGGATCGAACTGGTAGACGTCGCGATCCTGCCCACCGGGCTTGTGAATCTGGATCGCGAACGGCATGAGATCCCGCGCCTGGAGAATGAGCTCCACCTTCGCAAAGTTGGCGGCGTCGGCCTGGAACCTCGGAAGGGCCTCCAGCCAGATCTGATCACGCACCTCGGGCGGCGTGATGATCCGCATCCAGTACCGCTTCTTGAGCGTCTCCGCCTTGGCGCCGAACACGAAGGGCAGCGGCCCGTCGCTGATCGCCTTGCCACGCATCTCGGGGGGCAGTTTCGTCTCCCGCAACTGCCGTTCGGTGTGGCGAAACTCGTAGATGCTCTCGCCGTTGCACACCCAGTGCTCGCCCGCCTCGGGGCCGCGACGCTCGTAGCGGCTCGTCTCCGTGCTCCACTGCTTCGACTCCTTGACGCGGAAGAGCCCCTTGTCCGGGGCGGCATACTTGAGTTCGCCGGTGCTCTCGGCGAACGCGAGGCGGTCGCCGCCGGGCGCCGCCGGCCCCCAGGCGCTGTACTCCCACTTGTGGAAGGTGCACGACCAGGTCCGCACCGACGCATTCCGGGTCTCCCAGGCGGCGAGGAGCCGATCGAGGGCCGCGGCGTCCTGCGGCGAGAGCGCCGGTGGCTGGACGGCGGCGGGTGGCCGGGCCGGCGGCACGGCCCCGACACGTGGCTGCTGCGCCGGGGCCACTGCCGCGACCACGACCGCCCATGCGAACGGGAGGCCGTATCGGAGGATCGACCGAAACGGACGACGCGACATCGAAGAGCTCCCCTGGCGGCGAACGCGAGGCCGCGGACGATAGCAGGCCCGTCCGCGACCCGCGAGGCCGTTTCGGCCGGGCGGACCCGCTACTTCGCCGGTCCTGCCTCGCTCGCCACGGCCGCCCGGAGTGCCGCACACTCCCGCTCGAATCCCCCGGAGAGGATCGGAAAGCGGCACCACGTCTTGGGGTCGAGATTCTGATCGTCGAGGTGGAATGACGGCGCGTACCGCTCCCGCTTCCACTGGTTCCGGCTCCACAGCCGGAAGAAGCGTTCCGTCCAGACCGCGAGCTGGCGGGGGTCGTGCTGCGGATAGCGGGCACGCACCTGCCGCCAGGCCTCCAGCGGCGTCTGTTTCTCGCCGATCGCGAGCCGCTCGACCGTGTCGAGCACGTCGTAGGGCATGAGGTCCGCCTCGTCGGTCTGGCCGGAGGTGGCAGGGCGCAGCTCGGCGGTCGGCGCCTGCGCGTTCACGGCCGCGAGGGCAGGGATTGGCCCGAGGCCCTCGGGGCCGTCCCGCTCGAGCCAGCGCAGCCACCGCCGCAGGTATGCCTTGTCGATGCCGGCGATCGGCGCGATGCCGCCGGCGGTGTCGCCATCCATCGTGGCGTAGCCCACGGCCGCCTCGGAGCGATTGCTCGTCGACACGAGCAGGGCCCCGGTGAGGTTGGCGAGCATCCACACGCCCGGGGCCCGCGTGCGGGCCTGGATATTCTGCAGGGCGACGTCGTCCGTCTCCCACGAGAGCGCCCGGCCGATGGCGTCGGTCACGAGGCGCTCATAGCCCCGGACGAGCGGCTCGACATCGAAGGTGAGGAACGTCGCCCCCAGCGCGCCGGCCAGGTCGGCGGCCGCGGCCCTCGTCACGGGCCCGGAGTTGGCCGTCGACTGGTAGACGCACGTGAGCGCGCGGGCGATCAGACGATGCAGTGCGGCCTCGTCATCCGGCACGGCCGGCGTCCCGTCCGACGACGCGGCAGGATGCCCGTCCGGGACACGGCCCGCTCCGCCGAGCAGCCGGGCCACCTCGCCGACCGACCGCTCCCGGGCCGCCAAGCGCAGGGCGATCGCCGCGAGGGACGCGACGGCCGACGAGTCGGCGCCGCCGCTGGCCGACACCACCAGTCCACGTGAGCCGCTCTTGCGCACGTAGTCGAAGAGCCCGAGGGCGACCGCCCGCGTGAACTCCTCCTCCTTGACGTGTGGACCCCGCTCCCAGGCGTCGCGGAGGTCACCACCGGATGTCGAGGCCTCCGGTCGCACCGTCGCGGGGGTGAAGTCGACCGTGATGCGGTCATCCCCGCCGGCGGGGCCGGTGGCGAGCGAGGTCCGCTGCTGGGCGAGCCGCACGGCGTCGAGATCCACGACGGCCTCAGTGGACTGGCACTCCGCGAACGGAAACCGCCGTCCAGCGGCGAGCAGCCTGCCCGCGGCGGCCACGAGCACACCCCCGTCATAGATGGCGCGCCCCGCTTCGTTGCCGGCGAGATTCGCGTACACGTAGCCGCAGGCGAAGGCCCGCGATCCCTCGAGCACGAAGCGGCGGCGCACCTCGTCCTTGCCGAAGGCGAAGTGGCTCGCCGACGGGTTGAGAATGAGATCGATCCCGCGCGCGGCCAGCGATGCGCCGGGCCTCTGCGCGACCCACGCGTCCTCGCAGATCTCGAAGCCGATGCGCACCCCCCCGCAGTCGAACCGCAGGTCACCGATCGGCACGCGTTCACCGGCGACGACGACGCGGTCGCGCCGCCCCTGCGGCCACGCCCGAAACCACCGTGGCTCGTAGTGGATGCCCTCGCCGGCCAGATGCTGCTTGCACACGATGCCGACGAGCCGGCCGTCGGCCACGAGCGCGGCGGCATCGTAGACGGCGCTTTCAAAGCGGACGGGCAGACCGAGCGCGACGACGAGGTCGGCCGTGTGCGGGAGGATTTCCGCGAGCACGTCCCCGGCCGAGTGCTGCACGCCGGCGGACTGGAAGGCGTCCTCGCAGCCGTATCCGGAGATACAGAGTTCCGGCAGACAGAGGATCGACACGCCGGCCACCCTGGCCCGGCCGATGGCCGCCAGGATCCGGTCGCGGTTTCCGTCCCAGTCCAGCGGCGTCTGATTCAGCGCGGCGCCGGCGACACGAATGAGGTGCATGGGGGGCGCACGGGGGCTCGTTCCACAGCCAGCTAGCCCGGCTCCTCCAGGTACGTGTAGCCCCCGAGGCCCTCCTCGTAGAACCGCAGGAACCTTCCGGCCTGGCCGTCGCCGATGCGGCCCTCGCGCACCGCCTGCTCGATCGAGTCGCGCAGCCGCTGCACGAGATGATTCGCGTCGAACTCGACGTAGTCGAGCACCTCCCTCACCGTGTCCCCCTTGATGACGGCGTCGACGACCACCTCGCCACGGTCGTCGGTGCTGACATGCACGGCATGCGTGTCGCCGAAGAGGTTGTGGAGGTCACCGAGAATCTCCTGGTAGGCCCCGATCAGAAACGCGCCGAGGTAGTACGGCTCGTGACGCCAGGTGTGCAGCGGCAGCGAGCGCTTCACGTCGCGGCGGTCGATGAACTGGTCGATCTTCCCGTCCGAATCGCACGTCACATCACCGAGCACGGCGGGGCGAACGGGCCGCTCGTCGAGCCGATGGATGGGCATCACGGGAAAGAGCTGCTTGATCGCCCAGCTGTCGGGGATCGATTGAAACAGGGAGAAGTTGCAGAAGTAGGTGTCGCAGAGCGTGGCCTGCAGTCCCTCCAGCTCCTCCGGCACGTACTCCAGCCCCCGGGCGAGCTTCGCGATGCGCCGGCAGATCGCCCAGTAGAGGTTCTCGACCGCGGACCGCTGGTCGAGCGGCAGATACCCGGTCGCGAACAGGTTCATCGAGGTGTCGAGCGCCTGCTGGGCGTCGTGGTAGCTCTCCAGCAGGTTCCGCACGTTGATCCCCTGGTGGGTCTCCCAGAGATCGTGCAGCGGCTGCTCGGCATCGGCCGGCGGCTCGGCGACCTCCGCCTGGCCGCCCTGCTCCGAGACACCGAGCACGCCGAAGATCAGCATGCTGTGGTACGCGACGATCGCCCGGCCGCTCTCCGAGACGATCGTCGGATGGGGCACGCCAGCCTCGTCACAGGCCGTCTGCACGTGCGACACGACGTCGTTGGCATACTCCTGCAGGCTGTAGTTGACGCTCGACTCGAAATTCGTCTGCGATCCGTCGTAATCGACGCCGAGGCCGCCCCCGACGTCGAGATAGCGCAGCCCGGCTCCCCGCTTGACGAGCTCCGTGTAGATCCGGGCCGCCTCCGTCAGCGCCGCCTTGATGTGACGGATGTTCGTGATCTGACTCCCCTGGTGGAAGTGGAGGAGCTGGAGGCAGTCCTCCATGCCACGGGCCGAGAGCAGCTCGAGCCCGCGCATGATCTCACCGGCCGTCAGGCCGAACTTGCTGCGAAATCCGCCCGACGACTGCCAGCGGCCGCTGCCTCGGGATGCGAGCTTCACCCGCACGCCGATCCGCGGTCGAACGCCGATCTTCTCGGCGTACTCGAGGATCAGCTGCAGCTCGGAGAACCGCTCCACCACGGGAATGATGTGGCGGCCGATCTTCTGGGCGAGCATCGCCGTCTCGATGAACTCAGCATCCTTGAACCCGTTGCAGATGATCGGCGTGTCGTTGTCGGCCAGCGCGATCACGGCGAGCAGTTCGGGCTTGCTGCCCGCCTCCAGCCCGAAGCCGTACCGCCGACCGAATCGCAGCACCTCCTCCACCACCTGACGCTGCTGGTTGACCTTCACGGGATAGACGCAGCAGTACCTTCCCTGGTAGCCGGAGTCGCGCATCGCGGCGGCGAACGCCCCGTGGATCTCCCGCAGCCGGTGCTCGAGCATCTCGGCGAACCGCAGGAGGATCGGCAGATCGATCCCGCGCACCTGGAGGCGATCGACCAGCGCCTTCAGGTCGACACTCTTCGTCGGCTGCTTGTCGGGATGGACGAGGAGGTGACCGTTGGGACCGATCGAGAAATAGCCGCCACCCCAGCGGGCCACCTCGTAGAGATCGGCCGCGTCGGCCGTCGTCCACTGTTCCGCATCGAGATCGACCGACGCCATGGACCACTCACGGGGAGGGAATCGGGGCCGTGCTCACGCCCGCGACCCTGTGAGTGTAGCGTCGGCGGCCGGGGCGGCCATGCCGCCCCGGCGCGCCGTCGATGTCGTTGGCTCAGGCGAACAGTTCCTTGATCACCTTCCCCGAGTTGGCGATCTTCATCGGCCGGCCATTCTTGGCCGTGAACGTCGTCTCGAGCGAGATGCCGAGCGACTTGAGCACGCTCGCCATCAGGTCCTCCGACGAGTACGACTCCCCGACCACCTCGCGACCGTCGGAGCTCGTCTCACCGACGGTGACACCTCGCTTGAAGCCGCCGCCGCCGACCACCACGCTCCAGCTGCGGGCCCAGTGATCACGCCCGGCCGTGCCGTTGATCGTGGGCGTGCGGCTGAACTCACCCATCCACATGACGACGGTGTCGTCGAGCATGCCGCGCTCCGCCAGATCCCCGACCAGGGCGCTCATCGCCTTGTCGAGCTCCGGCAGCTTCCGGTCGGCAAGCGTCGTGAAAATGTCGTTGTGCATGTCCCAGCCGCCCAGATCGACCTCCACGAACGGGACGCCGCGCTCCACGAGCCGCCGGGCCATGAGGCAGCCACGGCCGAACGCCGTGTCGCCGTAGAGATCGAGCATCCCCTTCGGCTCCGACCGCACCTTGAAGGCCTCCATCTGGTCGCTCGTCATGAGGCGGACCGTCTTCTCCAGCACGCGCTTGTGCTCGTCCGCCGACGGGCCACGCTTCTCGCCGATGAACCGATCCTCGATGGTGGCCAGCATCTCGAGACGCTGACCGAGCCGGGTGGGATCGATGCCCATGTCGAGGTTGCGCACGTTGCCGTTGGAGTCGACCACGAACGGGGCCCACGTCATGCCGAGGAACCCGGCACCGACGCTGCTCCCGCCCACCGAGACGAAGGGCGGGATCTCGAGATCGGGCACCTGGCTGGCAAGTTCGCGGGCGATCACCGACCCGTAGCCGGGATGCTCCACGTTGGGGTTCGGCACGTACCCCGTGTGCATGTAGTAGCGGCCGCGCATGTGGTCGGCCTCACGGGTGCTCATCGACCGCACGATCGCCATGTTGTGCATCTGCTGCGCCATCAGCGGCAGGTGCTCGCAGATCTGCACACCATCCGCGCTCGTGGAGATCGGCTTGAAGGGCCCGCCGGTCACGGTTCCGGGCTTCAGATCCCAGAGGTCCATGGTGCTGGGGCCGCCGCCCATCCACAGCAGGATGGCCGCCTTGTGCCGCTTGCGCAGGTCAGCGGCGTTGGCCATCAGCGTGTTGGTGAAGGTCGTCGCCGGACCGGCGAGCGCCGCAGCCCCGGCGAGGTGGCTCACGAAGTGCCGCCGCGACATGCCGGCGGGAAGGTCGAGGAAACGGCTCATGGCAGGGACTCCGGAAAGGTGTGGCGGACTCGGGATGGAATGGGACTGACCTGGGTGACGTACGCGAAGGAAATCGGGCGGCCGCATGGACCGGGAACGATCATGGACTCGAGACGTAGGGCGGATGTCATGGTCGGATTCAACGTGGACGAGCCACACGGACGATTCATCGGGACGACTCAGTGGTTGAGGATGAATTCGTTGGAATTGAGCACGGCCCACCAGATGTCCTGCAGGGCTCCGGCGACGTCGCCACGGCGCCCCGCCACGAGCCGTTTGGCCGCCGTCAGCTCCTTCGGCGTCGGACCGCGGGCAAGCGCCGACTCGTAGAGCTTCGCGAGCTTCGCCTCGTCGCGCAGCCCACCGGTGGCGATCGCGTCGAGGAACCCCCCCTTTCCGATCGCGGTCGCCGCCTTGACGAGATCCCCGTTGAACATCATGAGCACCTGGGGAATCGACCCGTTGAACATCGTCGCGTCGTCACCCTCGTCGGTGCCGAACGCGATGATGAACTGGGACAGCCACTCATCCTTCGCCTTGGCGGCGTCCTCACCGGTGCGCGACCGGTCGGCCTGGGTCGCCGTGAGGAGCGACTCGTAGAGCTGCTCCGCCTGCATCTGACGCATGTAGAACCGGCTGAACATCGGCTGTTCGCCCATCAGCGGATCGTCCTTCGCGTTGCCCGCCGTGGTGCGACTGGACAGGGCATATGCCTCCGAGAGGGTGATCCACCGCATCAGTTCCTTGAGGTCGAAGCTGCTTTCCTGGAGCCGCTCGGCGAGCCCGTCGAGGAGATCCGGATGCGAGGGCGGATTGTGATCGCCGAAGTCGTCCACCGGCCGGGTGAACCCGTACCCGAAGAACTGGGCCCAGATCCGATTGACGATCGCGCGGGGGAAATTGGGGCTCGTCTTGATGAGCTTGGCGAGCTCGGCCCGCCGATTGACTCCGTATGCGGTCCCGTCCTCCAGGACGGCGGGCAGATATCCGCTACGTGAGATTTCGGTACCGTCGATGAAGACGGGATAGGCCACCTTCATGAGGCCATTCCGCAGCTCGTAGTAGATTTCGGCCTCCTGCGGATCCCGACCTTCGCCCGGGAAGTCGCCGTCGACGAGCTCGATCCACCGCACGTCACGCGTGCCGTCGAACCGCCGCAGCGCCTGCGCCTGCCGGAAGAACGCGTTGAGCTCCCAGAACTGGTTTTGCTTCCCCTTGTTGAAGGGATGGTTGTGGCACTGCGTGCACTGCACCTGCACACCGAGAAAGATCTGGGCGGTCTTCGCGGTCGCCTGCACACCGTTGGCGACACCCATCTCCTCCATCTTCCCGCTGAGGAAGTTGGTCGCACCGTTGAAGCCGTCGACATCGCGACGATTCGTGTTCACGCCGGTGGCCGTCACCAGCTCTTCCATGAACTGGTCGTAGGGCATGTTTCTCGACAGGGCACGCCGCAGCCACTGCCGCATGCCCGGCCGACTGACGCGCTCATTCTCGACGTCACGGCCGATGAGGACGGTCGTCCACACGTCGGTCCAGTGCCGCGCGTACTCGTCGACGTAGTCGTCCCCCAACAGCCTGGCGACGAGCACCGCCCGCTTCATCGGCGTCGAGTCGCCGACGTACGACTGCAGCTCCTCGACGGTCGGAATACGGCCGATGAGGTCGAGATGCACTCTCCGACACCACTCGCCATCCGTCGCCGGCTTCGCCGGCTTGAGGTCACGTTCCGCCCAGCCGGTCGCGACCTTCTCGTTGATGAAGGCCACCGTGGGATTGTCGAAGTGCTCGACCGCTCCGGCGCATCGCCACGGCATGCCGACGAGGGTGGATGCCACGATCAACGAGGTCGCGAGGACTCCCTGCACGATCTGCAGCGGGCGACTCGACGACGCATCGCGTCGGCCACAAACACCCCGCGCGGGCACCGCCCGATCGCCACGCTCAGTCGCGATCATGCCGTTTCTCCCGTGTCACAAAGGTTGGTCTCAAAGGCCGGGAATGACCCACAAGGCCCCAGACTCCTGGATACCCGACCGCCCAACCACCCTATGGTATCGGAAAAACGGGGGCTGGGCGAAACCACTTTTGTGCCCGCCATCGTGGACGCCGAAGGGCACCGGTGCGGGACCGTCCGGCGGGCACTCGAGTCGCCCCCGGTCAGCCGCGTGGCCGGCCGGACGCGACCGGCCGCGGACGCACCGCCTGCACCTGAGACTCCCCCCCCACGAACTCCAGCACCGCCCGCGGACCGGCATCACCCAATCGAGGGGACGCGAGCTTGAGGATTCGCGTATAGCCGCCCGGCCGATCGACGAAGCGGGGTGCGACCTTCTCAAAAACGATGCGGGCTGCCTGCTTGTCACCCAGCAGGCGCACGACCCGGCGCCGGGCCCGCACGGCGGGAGCCATCGCCTGAGCCCAGTTCCGCCACGTCTCGCTCTCGCGCCAGCGCTTCCATTCCGGCGAGTCCCGCTCGGCCCGGGAGGCGAATTCCTTCGCCCGCTGCTCGGCGACGAGCCCCCGTCTCGCGATCGTGATGCATCGTTCCACGAGCGGCCGCACCTCCTTCGCCTTGGCGACCGTCGTGACGATCCGACCGCTGACCCGGGGAGAACCCGCCTCGCCCGGCTCCGCGTCCCGCTCGGTGAGCATCAGCGCCGAGGCGAGATTCCGCAGGAGCGCCCGCTGGTGGGACGGACTGCGGCCGAGAACACGACCCTTGCGACGGTGACGCATCGATGACTCCCCTTCCCTCGACGACTCAAAGCCCGGCGGTCGCGGCGACGTCCATTCCGAGGTGGAGCCCCAGTTCGCGGAGCTTGTCCTCGACCTCCTGGAGCGTCGTCTCTCCGAGATTCCGCATCTCCAGCAGCTCGTCCCGCGACCTGGCCACGAGATCGCGCAGCGACGTGATCCCGGCCTCCTCGAGGCAGTTGTTGGCCCGGAGCGAAAGCCGCAGGTCGGACACGAGCATGCCCAGCCGACTCTCCAACGGGGCCTCGACGCTGAAGAGGCCGCTCGCCGCGGGCAGCGGCACCGCCGGACCGGGCTGCGTGTAGCCGACGAAGGGATTGAGGTGCTTGCGAAGGATCTTGGCCGCCTCGACCAACGCCATCTCGGGCGTGACCGTGCCGTCGGTCCAGATCTCCAGCGTGAGCTTGTCGTAGTTCGTCTTCTGGCCCACGCGGGTCTCCTCGACCTCGTACTTGACCTTCGTCACCGGACTGAAAGCCGCGTCGACCGGAATGATGCCGATCTCCTGGGACGCCTGGCTCTGCTCGCTCGCGGGCATGTAGCCCCGCCCGTTCTCGACGACCATCTCGAGCTCGAACGGCACGTCGTCCGTGAGGGTGGCGAGCACCAGCCCCTTGTTCACGACCTCGACCGCGTCGTCCGTCTGGATGTCGGCCGCCGTCACCGGCCCCTTGGTCGACTTCTCCACGCGGATGACCCGCGTCGACTCGCTGTGGTTCTTCACGACGAGGCTCTTCACGGCGAGCACGATGTCGGTCACGTCCTCGACCACGCCCTTGATCGTGGTGAACTCGTGCAGGGACCCGGCCAGCTTCAGCTGCGTGACCGCACTTCCCTCCAGGCCCGAGAGGAGAACGCGCCGCAGGCTGTTGCCCACGGTCGTGCCGAACCCCCGCTCGAACGGCTCGGCGACGAAGCGGCCGTACGTGGGCGACAGCGTCTTGGCGTCGGCCACGACCGACCCGGGAAGCTCGAGACCCCGCCAGCGAATATGCATGAGACCCCCTCCGGTCACTTGGAACACAGCTCGATGATCAGGTTGGCCTGCACCGGAATCGAAACGTCCTCGGAGGCAGGCAGCCGGTCGACACGGCCCTCGGGAATCGGACCATCGCCGCGCGACAGGAAGTCGGGCACCTCGCGCCGAAAATCCGCCAGGGCCGCATGGGCGAGCTGCAGACTCTTCGCACGATTCTTGACCCGCAGCAGATCACCGGCCCGGACGAGGTAGCTCGGCACGTCGACACGACGGCCGTTGATCGTGATGTGCCCGTGCATCACCATCTGCCTGGCAGCCGCACGCGATGCGGCGAATCCGAGCCTGTGCACGACGTTGTCGAGCCGCCGCTCGAGGAGCGACAGCAGCGTCTCACCGGTGTTGCCCTTGCCCCGCTCCGCCCGGGCGAAGTACGTGCGGAACTGTCGCTCCAGCACGCCGTAGTAGTGCTTCAGTTTCTGCTTCTCGCGAAGCCGAAGACCGTAGTCCGTCGGCTTGCTGCGGCGCTTCTGCTGCACGCCGGGAGGCGTCGGACGCCTCTCGAAGGCGCACTTCGGCGAGTCGCAGCGGCTCCCCTTGAGGAACAGCTTCAGACCATCGCGCCGACAGAGACGGCAGACCGGGCCCGTGATGCGTCCCATGGATCAGACCCTCCGCTTCTTCGGTGGACGGCAGCCGTTGTGCGGCAGCGGCGTGATGTCCTCGATGCTGCGCACGTTCATTCCGGCCGCCTGCAACGCCGTGATCGCACTCTCGCGCCCGCTTCCCGGGCCGCGCACCCGGACCTCGAGATCCTTCACGCCGAACTTCGCCGCCTTCTCGGCAGCCTGCTGGGCCGCACACTGCCCGGCGAACGGCGTTCCTTTGCGGCTGCCCTTGAACCCGCACGTGCCGCCACTGGCCCAGCACAGCGTGTCGCCCCGCGCATCGGTGATGGTGACGGTGGTGTTGTTGAAACTCGCGGTGATGTAGGCGATGCCCGCCGTCACGCTCTTCTTTTTCGCCTTCGGTGCCTTTGCCATCTCGGTCATGCCCGCCAGGGCCACTCCGGTTCGCTGCTGATTCGGTGTGCGTGTGGGGTCGGACGTCCGTGGAACGATGCGGGAAACTGCGGCTCGCCCGTCGCTTCGCCGCGTGTGCGGCGACACCGCCGACACGCGTTCGCGCGGAAACGACGGTACTACTTCAGATCCTTGACGCCCTTCTTGCCGGCGACGGTCTTCTTCGGCCCCTTGCGCGTGCGGGCGTTGGTACGGGTCCGCTGCCCGCGCACCGGCAGGCCGCGCCGATGCCGCAGGCCGCGGTACGACCCGATGTCCTTGAGCCGCGAGACGTTTTGGGCGACCTGCCGACGCAACTGCCCCTCGACGACGTAGTCCTTGTCGAGCAGCGCGGCGAGTCGAGCGAGCTCGTCCTCGTGCAGGTCGCGTGCCTGGCCGAGTGGATCGACGCCCGCCTTGTGGCACAGTTCCCGCGCGACGCGCGGCCCGACCCCGTACAGGTACTGCAGCGAGTAGAGCGTGCGCTTTTCAGACGGGATGTCGACGCCCATCAAACGAGGCATGGACCGCTTCCGATCAACGTGGTTTCAAGGGGTGGGTGAGTCGAGGCGGGAGGACCGACATGCAAACGGAACGAATACGGGCTGCGGAGCCGGCCGGACCGTCCACGATCGCCTCGGATCGAGACGTCCGGACCTCATCCCTGCCGCTGCTTGTGCCTCGGATCCGCGCACACGACGAACACCACACCACGACGGCGCACGATCTTGCACTTCTCGCACATGCGGCGGACGCTGGCGCGGACCTTCATGACGTACTCGTGGGCGGAGCCGCTCGTCTGGCGACGGAGACGACACAGGAAACAGGGACGAAGCAGGGACGAATCCGAGCCCCAGATGGTATCCCCGGGCCCGCACCGATCACAAGGGGGTGGGCTTCAGGCCGCGGAACCGGCCGGTTTCAGCGTCTCGTCGGCTGCGGGGGGCGCAGTCAGGACGACCGGCCCCGCATCCGTGATCGCGACGGTGTGCTCGAAATGGGCGCTCGGCTGGCCGTCCACGGTCGACTGGGTCCAGTGGTCCGCGAGCACGCGCACCTTTTTCGAGCCCATGTTGACCATCGGCTCGACGGCGATCACGAGCCCGGGCTCGATCTCGAAGTCGTGATTCCTGCGGAATGCCGGCGTGCAGAAGTTCGGCACCTGCGGATCCTCGTGCATCGAGCGACCGATGCCGTGCCCCACGAAGTTCTCCACCACCGAAAAGCCGTGATCGCGCACGTACTTCGCCATCTCCGAAGCCACGTCGCTCCAGCGGTTTCGCGACGCCATCAGCTGGATGGCCAGCGCGAGCACGCCCGACGTGCAGTCGAGCAGGGTCTGGACCCGTGGCGAGACGGTGCCCACGGGGTGCGTGACCGCGGCATCCCCGCACCAGCCCCCGACGCTGCATCCCGTATCGACGCTCACGACGTCGCCGTCGAGCAGCACGCGGGAGCCGGGGATGCCGTGCACCACCTCGTCGTTCACGGAGATGCAACAGGTCGCGGGAAACGGCACCTTGCCCGGCACGCCCTTGAAGAGCGGGATCGCATCGTGCTCGACGAAAAAACGCTCGACGGCGGCGTCGATCTCGGCCGTGGTGACCCCCCGGCCGCACGAGTGCGGCCGCCCGCTGGTGCGCACCCCAGACGACGAGCCCCGCGCGGCGCATGAGCGCGATCTCGCGGGGTGAACGAAGAGTGACCACGTCGACCGCTCACGGACGGGAGGGGAGCCGGCTGCCTTTCGCCACGAGTATACCCGCAGGCTTCGGCGCGTCTGCAAGCCGCCGTCGATCGTCCGTCACTGTTCCGGAAGCCGTGCCCGCCTGGCGAATCGTTCGATCGCCCGCGTCACCCGCGCGAAGATCTCGTCGGCGTTTCCGAGGCCGTCCACGCTCGCCAGTTTTCCCTGCCGCGCGTAGTAGTCGAGCAGGGGCGCCGTCTGCTCCTCGAAACTCATGATGCGCCGGGCGAAGATGTCCGGGTCGTCGTCCGCCCGCCCGCGGGCCAGCATCCGTCGCACCAGCTCGTCGCGGGGCACCGCCAGCTCGATCACGCCGTCGACGCTGATCGCGCGCCGTTCCAGCAGGTCATCGAGCGTGGCCGCCTGGGGCAGCGTCCGCGGAAACCCGTCGAGCAGGCAGCCGCCCCGGCAGTCGGGCTCCTGCAGCCTCGCGCTCACCATCCCGACGATGAGCGGGTCCGGCACGAGCTGCCCCTGCGACATGTACCGGGCGGCCTGCACGCCCGTCGGGGTCCCCTCACGGACCGCCGCGCGCAGCATCTCACCGGTCGACAGATGGGGCACGCCCAGGAGACCCGCGAGCCGCTGGCATTGGGTGCCTTTGCCGGCGCCCGGGGGTCCGATGAGGATGATCCGCATGGCACGCCCGCCGGGGACGGCGGCAGGGGAAATGGGCCCGGCGGCAAACCGGCGCGGGACGGTCACCGGTCACGTCTTCTCCAGCAGCCCGCTGTAGTTTCGCATCACGAGGTGACTGTCGATCTTCTGCACCAGGTCGAACGCGACGCTCACCGCGATCAGCAGCCCCGTGCCTCCGTAGAAGCTCGCGATCTGGGTCGGGATGCCGAGCGCACCGCCGACGATCGTCGGAATGACGGCGACGAGGGCCAGGAAGCCGGCACCGACGTACGTGATGCGCTCCATCACCCGCTCCAGATAGTCGGCCGTCCGCTTGCCGGGACGATACCCGGGGATGAAGGCCCCGAAGTTCTTGAGATTGTCGGCCATCTCGGTGGGATTGAAGGTGATCGCCGTCCAGAAGTAGCAGAAGAAGTAGATGAGCGCGATGTAGCAGACGTTGTAGAGATACGACTGGCCTCGCGTGAACGAGTCGTAGAGCGACCGCAGCATGTCGCTCCCGGGGAAGAGACCGCTGAGATACTGGAAAAACATCTGCGGAAACAGGAGCAGCGAACTGGCGAAGATGATCGGCATCACGCCCGCCTGGTTCACCCGCAGCGGCAGGTACTGCCGCGTCCCGCCGTAGACGCGCCGCCCGCGCACGTGCTTGGCGCTCTGCGTCGGAATCCGACGCTGGCCCTGCGTCATGAAGACCACGCCCGCCACGACGCCCACGAAGAGGGCCACGAGCACGAGGATCGTCTCGATCCCAAGCTTGCCGCCCCCGCCGCCGAGTTCCCACGTCGTGTCGTTGCCGAGTTCGACGAATGCGCTCGGCATCGCTGCGAGGATCCCCGCCATGATCAGCAGGCTGATGCCGTTGCCGATGCCGAATTCGTCGATCTGCTCACCCAGCCACATCAGGAAGATCGTGCCCGCCGTCATCGTCATCACCGCGACGAACTGCCACACGAACGGCAGCCGGCCGTCCACGAGAAAGCCCGACTGGATGAGCGACTGCTCCCCGACCTGCTGCGACGACAGGAAGGCGACGTAGGCCCAGCTCTGCACGATGCAGATGAGCACGGTCGCGTACCGCGTGTACTCGTTGATCTTCTTGCGACCGGCCTCCCCCTCCTTCTGCAGCCGCTCCAGTGGCGGCCAGACCGTGCCGAGCAGCTGGAAGATGATCGAGGCCGAGATGTAGGGCATGATGCCGAGGCCGAAGATCGTGGCCTGCGACAGCTGGCTCGCGGAGAAGACGGCGACCGTCCGCAGCAGGTCGCCGATCCCGCCCGACTGATCGGCGAAGGCGTTCATCGCCTGCGGGTCCACGATCGGCAGCGGCACCTGCCAGCCGACCCGGTAGATGGCGAGCAATCCCAGGGTCAGCAGAATCTTCTGCCGCAGTTCCGGAATCGTGAAGATGACGCGGATTTTCTCGAGCACGGAGGAGCCTCCATCTGACGGTGCACGGCGGCAACCGCCATACCCTAGCCGCCGACGGGCTTTTTCCGCGACGTCTTCTTGGCTCCCCGGATGACCGGTGCCGGTCCCGGCAACAGCGTCACAGTTCCGCCGGCCGCCTCGATCTTCTGCCGGGCCGAGGCGCTGACGTGGTGGGCCGAGACCGCCAGTCGCTTCTTCAGCTCCCCGCCACCGAGGATCTTGAGGTCGTCCCATGCCCCCTTGAGCAGCCCGGCGGCACGCAGCGTTTCCGGCGTCACCTCGCCCCCGACGGCGCACCGCTTCTCGAGCACTCCGACGTTGATGCTCACCACGGTCCGCCCGAAGCTGTTCGTGAATCCCCGTTTCGGA
>CAIWZS010000210.1 GCA_903917235.1 uncultured Planctomycetaceae bacterium
CTCCGGTGGTGCGAGCCTCGGCTCGATCTATTCCCGGGTCGCGGGTCCCTCGAGACCCGGGACGGCGATGCCCACGAACGTCCTGCTCTTCCCGCAGGCCGTGTGCGGCGACGCCGGCCCGCCGATCCTGCAGTTCGGCGACTTCCGTTCCACGGGGGACAACGGTCCGGGCAGTGCGCCGATCGTGCCCGGTGGCGAAGGCGGCGGCTTCCTCGAAGCCATGCGGCTCCAGGTGCCGCAGCACCGGCTCGCCGACCGCCGCGCGTTGCTTTCCGCCCTCGACGGAGGGCGCCGCTGGCTCGACCTCGCCGCCCTGCGCGGTGCGGTGGACGAGCAGCATCGGGCCTTCGATCTCCTGCTGCGCGGAGTGTCCGACGCGTTCGATCTCGACCTCGAGGATCCGCGGGTCGTCGACCGCTACGACACCGCCGGCCGGTTCCGCACCGACACGATCGACAGGCGGTGGAACAACCATCGCCACTACGCCGACCACGGCCGCTCCATCGGCCGGCTGCTCCTGCTCGCACGGCGGCTCTGCGAACGGGGGGCGGGCTTCGTGACGGTGACCACGAGTTTCGTGTGGGACATGCACGCCGACGTCAACAACGCCACGATGGTCGAGGGGATGGGATACGTCGGTGCTCCCTTCGACCACGCCGTGGCCGCGCTCATCGACGACATCGAGGCGCGGGGCCTGCGCGACCGGATCCTCCTGGTCTGCTGCGGCGAGATGGGGCGCACGCCGGTGATCAACGCGCGCGGCGGCCGGGACCACTGGGGCGGCCTCGCGCCGCTGGTGCTCTATGGCGGCGGCTTCGAGGGCGGCCGCGTGATCGGCCGGTCGACGCGGGATGGTGGCCAGCCCGCCTCCGATCCGATCGGGATCCCCGACCTGGTGGCGACGATCGCGGAGGCGGTCTTCGACCTGGCCGAGGTGAGGCTGCTGGAGGGGCTTCCCCGGTCTCTGCTGGCCACGCTCGCCGCCGGAAGGCCGATCTCGCGTCGCGGATGAATTCCGCAGCGGCCCCCGCCCCGTGACCGCGTGCACCGCCGCTGCCGATCAGTCGCCGCCGCACACCTCCGCGATCCGCACGAGGTGGCCGGCGGTGCGGAAGTAAATCGCCCCGTCGGCGACGGCCGGCGACGAATGAATCTGCTCGTCGAGCCGGTTCTCGGCGACGACGTCGAAGGACGGCCCCGGTCGGATCACCTTCGTCACGCCGTCGTCGTCGGTGAAGTACGCCAGCCCGCCGGCAGCCACGGGCGAGCCGCTGTAGTGCGTGCCGAGCCGGGCATTCCACAGCCGCTCCCCGGAGGCCGTCGCGTAGCAGCTTGCCACGCCGTCGTCGCTCGTGAGCAGGAGGTGACCGTCGACGACGACGGGCGCCGGCACGTAGGCACAGTTGCGGCCGGACCGCCAGGCCACGTGGGTGTCGGTGACGTCGCCCGATCCGGTGGGATCGATCGCGAGGATCACCTTGTCGGGATAGCCACCCGTCAGCATCACGCGCTCGCCGTCGTCGACCAGCGACGCGACGAACTGCTCCGTCGGCCCGCGCACCCGCCAGAGTTCCGCCCCCGTGGCCGGATCGTAGGAGGCGACGTGGCGGCTGCCGGAGAGGATCGCCTGCGTGCGGCCCGCGAACGAGCGCACCAGTGGTGTGACGTAGCTGCGCGTATGGTGGTCGCGCGGGATCTTCCAGACCGTGCGTCCCGTCTCGCGGTCGAGCGCCACGATGTATCCCTCGCCGTCGTGGTCGCCGTTCACGATCACGAGGCGGCCGTGAAGAACGGGACAGGAGCAGAAGCCGTGGCAACTCGTGAATTCACCCGGATGGACGAGCCACCGCCGTTCACCTTCGACGTCGTAGGCCGCGACGCACATCCGGCCGAACGAGGCGTCGCGATCCGCCGACACGTTCCGTGCCGGCACGACGTCGCCGGCGGTCTCCCAGAACGCCACGTAGACCAGCTCCCCGTCGGTCGCGGGCGTGCTCGACGCGTAGCTGTTGAGCTGGTGCTTGATCTCGAGCGGCGCGGTGAGCACGGTGCGCCGCCAGAGCAGCCGGCCGGTGTCGACCGCGTAGCAGAGGAGCAGGCGTTCGAGCGTGTCGGTGTCGCACGTGACGACGAAGACACGGCCTCCCGCCACGATCGGCGACGCGTGCCCCTCGCCCGGCACGGCCACCCGCCAGCAGACCCGCTCCTGGGGTCCCCACTGCACCGGCACGTCCCCGTCCGCACTCGTGCCGTCGCCGCGAGGACCGCGCCACCCGGGCCAGGCCTCGGCGTGGGCGGTCGACAGGCTTCCCGCGCATGCCGCCAGGCCCACGGCGAGGGTCGTCAGCAGCCGGCAGGACCCCCCGCCGAGTCGCTCGGCGGAGGGATCGGCAGGCGAAGGCGGCGACGGGGCTCGTGCCATGGTGGTGTGCTCTCCGGTGAAAACGCGTCGGCGATCGGGCTCGTGTGGCCCGCGATCCCCGATCTCTCGCGGTACTCTATATATGGCTTGCCGCGGCCGTTCGTTGAATCCCGTCGGCGTCGCCTGGGGGCTGACCCATGTCCTCGAGCCGGAGTTCGTTCTCGACGCGCCGGGCCGCGGTATGCCGCAGGTCCCCGGCGATCCTGCTCGTGGCGA
>CAIWZS010000211.1 GCA_903917235.1 uncultured Planctomycetaceae bacterium
AAGTCTCCTCGCTCCGGCCGCAACGGCCGCTCGCTCGGGAAGCGTTCGCCGACCCCCCTTCGCCTCGTCTTTTCTTACGCTGGAGCACCGGCTCGGGGGGCGGCAAAAGTCTCCTCGCTCCGGCCGCAGCGGCCGCTCGCTCGGGAAGCGTTCGCCGACCCCCCTTCGCCTCGTCTGCCCTGGCTGCCCGGTCGCCGCTCCGCGTCATGCGGATGCGCTCGAATTCGCGAGACGCCCGCCCAGGCTCACGGCAGCTTCGCCGGGTCGAGCACGACGTGCACGATCCGCTCGCGCCGCCACGTGTAGGTGACGTGCACGCGGCCGTCGGTCGCCTGAATGACCGCGGGATAGGAGTATTCGCCCGGCTCGTCCTCGAGCGTCACGGCCTGGGTCCACGCATCGCCGTCCCGGCTCACCGCCACGACGAGCGGCGTGCGGCCCTTCTCGACGGGGTTGAACACCAGCACGTGCCGGCCGTCGGCGAGCGTCACGGCGTCGGTGCCGGAGTTCGGGTTGGGCAGCGCGGTGAGTTCGAGCGCGCCCCACGTCCGCCCGGCATCGGCACTCTCGACGCGAAAAAGCCTGCCCTGCCGCGTGCGGCCGATCATGAGCAGGCGGCCCGCGTCGAGCCGCAGGATGCTCGGCTGGATCGCGGCGACCGCCTTGCCGTCGTTGAGCGGTCCGATCACCTGCCATGTCGCCCCGCCGTCTGTCGACCGCTCCACATGCACGCGCCAGCCGTCATCCTCCGTGCTCGAGGGGGAGAGGATGACGCCTTCGGCCAGCCGTTCGGGCTTGTTCTTGATCGGTCCCACCGGCACGCCGCGAAGCATCTGGGGCACGCCTTCGGCCGCTGCGATGCGGAGCGGTTCGCCCCACGTCGCGCCGCCGTCGGTGCTTCGCCGCACGAGGCCCCACCACGACCGCGGGCTCGGGCCCACCTTGTAGAAGAGCCGGAGGTCGTCGGGGCCCGCGCGAAACAGCACCGGATTCCAGCACGGGTGACGCGCTCCGTCCGGCTGCCTTCCGTCGGCGGCCTCGACGGGGCTCGTCCAGCCACCATCCTCCGCGCGCGAGACCCAGATGCCCACATCCGGATCGCCCTCGCGCGTGCCGCCGAACCACGCCGACACGAGCCGTCCCGGCGCCGTCTCCACGATCGTGCTTGCATGACACGACGGCGTCGGAGCGTTCTCCATGAAGATGAATCGACGTGACACGATTGCCTCCGCATCGGCCGCCATGACGCCCGACGCCATGGCCACGAGCAGAAATCCGGCGATCGTCCCTGATCCGGTCCATGAGCCGCCCCCGGCCGCCGGGGCAGTCGCGGCTCCGCGGCCCCGTGCGCCCTCCACGAGCGTGATGAGCAGGCCGGCCAGATCGCGGGCCGAATCGGCCTGCGCGGAGAGTTCCGTGGAAGCAGCCGCCGTCTCGGCGGCGCTCGCCGCGTTCGACTCGGTGACGGCACCGATCTGGCCGACTGCCTGGGTGATTGCGCCGAGGGAGTCGGACTGTTCCATGGCCGCCGCCGACACCTCGCCGATGAGCCCGTCGAGCTCGCGGCTGCGCGCGAGGATCCTCGCGAATCGTTCGGCGACTGCGGCACCCGTCTCGTCGGCCTGGCGACTCGTCGCCTGTGACCGCTCGATGAGCGAGCCGCTCTCGCGCGTCGCCGCGGCGGCGCGCTGCGAGAGATTCCGCACCTCGTCGGCGACCACGGCGAATCCGGCGCCGTGCTCGCCCGCGCGGGCCGCCTCCACGGCCGCATTGAGCGCAAGCAGGTTGGTCTGGAAGGCGATCTCGTCGATCGTCTTGATGATGCGGGCCACCCGGTCGGCGGCCTCCCGCGATGCAGCGAGCGACTCCTGCATCCGCTGCATCTCGCCCGTCCCCCCTTCCGCCTCCGCCCGGGCCGCCGCCGCACTCGTCGAAGCCGTATGCATGTGGGTCTTCGCCTCGCTCGCCATCGTCGCGAGCCGTCGGAGCGACGCGCTCGTCTGTTCGACCGACGCCGCCTGCTGTTGCGCACCCGACGAGAGCGCGTGTCCCTGCGTGGCCAGCTGCCGCACCGCCGCGGCGGTGTGCTGGGCCCCATCGTGAACGGAGTGCGACACGTGCCGCAGGTCGCGTGCCAGGGAGCGTGCCGTCAACCAGAGCACGCCGGCGAGCACACTGGCGAGCGCGGCCCCCGCCACCATCACCTGCCTGATCTGCCGGTTGGCGTCGCCGCTGACACCGTCGCGGGGAATCGCCACGACGAGCCACCATGGCGTGTCGATGCCCCGCGCCACGACCGGCGTGGACACGTAGTAGACCGGCGCGTCGAGCACCTCGGAGAAGCCGGCGAGCGCCGCGGTGTCGCCGCCGCCCGCCCTGCGTGCCTCGGTGAGCGACGCCACGACGCCATCAGTCGGTGCGAGCCTGCGACCGACCTGGCTGCGATCGGGATGGGCGACGATGACGTCGCCACCCGATATGAGGATTCCGTAGCCGGTGCCGAAGGGCTTGATCGCCCCGACGCGGTCGGTGAGCGTCGCGAGATCGATGTCGAGTCCGGCGATGCCCACGAACGAGTCGTCCACCCGGATCGGGCTGACGAGCGACGTGATCAGCACCTCGCGCCCGGCGACCGGATACAGGTAGGGTTCGATCCAGGCGTCACGACCGGTGCGCTGCGGGATGAGGAAGTAGTCCCCCGGTCCCTCCTTGTCGTAGTCGACGAGGGGCTCGAGGAGCGGATCCCCGCGGCCCCGGTTCCAGTAGGGGATGAAGCGGCCGCTCGCGTCATGACCCGGCGTGTTGACGAAGTCGGCGTCGCGCCCATCGAACGCGTCAGGCTCCCAGAGCGTGTAGAGGGCGAGCACGTCCGGCTCGGCGACGAGCGTCTGCCGCAGGGCGGCGGTGATCGACGCCCTGCTCGGCACGCCCTGACTCCGCAGTCCGGCGAACTCGGCAGCCAGCGTCCGCGGGATCTGGAACGTCCGGTCGATGAACGCAGCCACCTCGGTCGCACACCGGATCGCCGTCTCGTGCGCCCGTGTCTCGGCCTCGACGAGCGCCCGGCGGCGGGCATCGACGAGGATCCAGCCGAAGACGAGCAGGTACAGCAGGACGGTCGTCGCCAGCACAGGCACGAGCAGGCGGAACGTCAGGCTGCGGGCACTCGTCATCGCGAGATTCATCGGGCGCGTCGGTAGGCCGGGTGGTCCGCGGGGACCGGCCCCAATCGTACCCTCGCCGCCGCCTGCCCCCGTGTCCCGGCCGACGGTATGCTCATGGCGAGCCGCGGAGGGTGAGCCGCGGCACATGTCGTTTTTGGCCGAGGGCGGCCGTTCCAGGGGAGAGCACCGATGGCAGTCTCAGCTCGGCATCCGCGGCGGACGTTTCTTGGGGCGACGGCGGCGGTCACCGCGGCCGGTACGGTCCCGTTCTTCCCCTCGACGCGGCGGGCGTTCGCCAACGAGGCGGCCACCGACCGGCCGCTCGTCGGCTGCATCGGTGTGGGCAGCATGGGCACCGGCGATGCCCACGGCCATGCCCAGTTTGGCGACATCGTGGCCGTCTGCGACGTCGATTCGCGGCATGCCGAGCGTGCGAAGCACGACGAGAAGATCGGCAAGGGCAAGGCGGATGCCTACGGCGACTACCGCCGCGTGCTCGACCGGCCGGACGTCGACGTGGTCAGCATCGTCACGCCGGACCACTGGCACGTGAAGATCGCGATCGAGGCGCTCCAGGCCGGCAAGCACGTCTTCTGCCAGAAGCCGCTGTCGCTCACGCTCGAGGAGAACCGGCTCGTGAGGGCCGCCGCCGAAAAGCATCCCGACAGGGTGTTTTTCATCGGCACGCAGCAGCGCAGTGACCGCGACCGGTTCATGCGCGCGGTGAACATGGTGCAGAAGGGCCTGCTCGGAGCGATCAAGAAGGTGACCGTCGGCATCAACGGGAGCCCCACCGGCGGGCCCTTCCCGGTGGTCGAGGCGCCCAAGGAGCTCGATTGGAACATGTGGCAGGGGCAGGCGCTGGCCGTGCCGTACCGCGAGAAGCGGTGCCACTACGAGTTTCGCTGGTGGTACGAGTACTCGGGGGGCAAGTTCACCGACTGGGGTGCCCACCACGTCGACATCGCCCAGTGGGCGCTCCGCGAGGACGCGAAGGGCAAGGGGCCCGTCAAGATCGACGGCACCGACGCCAAGCACCCGGTGCCCTTCAAGGACGGCTACCCGGAGCGGGACGACTCCTACAACACCTCGCACGACTTCGCCGTGAACTGCACCTTCCCGAGCGGCGTCGAGATGGTCGTCACGAGCCGGGGGGACAACGGCATCCTGTTCGAGGGGGAGAAGGGCAAGCTCTTCGTCAATCGCGGCAAGATCACGGGAGCACCGGTCGAGGAGGCGTGGGACAAGGACGCCTTCGGCGACGCCGACGTCGTGACGCTCTACAAGGGCAAGCCGTTCGAGGGTCACAAGAACAATTTCTATCGCTGCATCCGCGAGGGTGGCCTGCCGGTGTCCGACGTCTTCAGCCACGTGATCGCGATGAACACCTGCCACCTGACGGCGATCGCCGCCCGGCTGGGCCGAACCATCTCGTGGGACCCGGCGACCGAGACGATCACCGGCGACGCCCAGGCCGCAGCCATGATGGCTCGGGCCCCGCGTGGCGGCTTCGAGATCCCGCGGGCGTGACCGCGCGCTCCGGCGGACCCGCGGGCGTCGCAGGCCCGGCCTCGCTGGCCGTGGGCGCCCTGCAGGCCGTGATCCTGCGACTGCTCGTGGCCACAGCCGTGCTCGCCGCATCGGGGGGCGCGGCGAGCGCCGACGAGGTCGCGCCGACGGACGATCCCTACGCCGCCGCCGGCATCTTCGCCGCGACGGCGCCCCGGGCGGCTGCCTGCGAAGCGGGCGTCACGCCGCTGCCGCTCGAACTCCGCCCAGGCGACCGCATCTGCCTGGTCGGCAACACGCTTTTCGAGCGGGCACAGCTCTTCGGCGACGTCGCGGCGATCCTGCACGCCGGCTTTCCTGAACACGACCTCGTGATCCGCAACCTCGCGTGGTCGGCCGACGAGGTCGGTCTGGCCCCTCGGCCCGAGAACTTCGCCGACA
>CAIWZS010000212.1 GCA_903917235.1 uncultured Planctomycetaceae bacterium
AACGGCTACTACTCGATCGCGGAGCGAAAGTTCGCCTACCTCACGTTCCAGTTCGGCTTTCTCGTGCTGTGGATCACGCTCATCATCCTCGGCACGTTTCTCCGCGGCCCCAACTGGAATTTTTACGGCCCGTTCGAGTACTGGACTCCGTACAAGGTCGAGGTGCTCAACAACGTCGACCTCAACCAGATGTTCTGGGTCAACCTGCTCGATCAGCCCCTGCCGCGCGCCCCGAGCGGCGCCGGCGGCCTGACGCAGTTCCTGACGGTGCTCAAGCGTGAGGCCCCCGGCCTCATCCTGCTCGGCGCCTACCTGGTCGTGCTGCCGCCGCTGCTCGCCGTCACCGTGTTCCGCGGGTACTTCGCGAAAATGGGATTCGTGCGGTACATGGTCATGGCGAACCTCATGCTGCTGATGCTCTCGCTGCCCCTGAAGATGATCCTGCGGTGGACGCTCAATCTGAAGTACATCGTGAGCATCCCGGAACTGTCGTTGAATTTCTGATCGGAAGCGTGTCGATGGCCGACGATCGTCGTGGCGCGTGCAGGTTTGGCCGACCGGCTCCACGGGGGCGGCTCGCGGTTTCCGGATCATCCTGGGATCGAGGGTGAAGTCACATGCCCGCAACGGAACAAACCTGGCGCAACCTCAGGATTCTCCACGTCGTCTTCGCCATCGGAGCGATCGCACTCCTCCTGGCGACGGTGTGGATGCTCGCCGCCGACCATGACCGCCCGTGGAAGCGCTACGCGCGCGGGTTTCGCAACGTCGAGACATGGGCCGCGACCGCGCGGGTCGCGGAGCAGGAATCCGAGGCATACGACACGCGGCGTCGGGAACTCGAGAACGCCCTCGCCGATGCCCGTCGCGCGGACATCGATCCCGATCTCGCCCGCGGTTTCATCGACGAGGTCCGCACCGTTCCGGAAGACGTCGAGGCGGCCGATCGCGCAGCCGTCGACGTGGACGTGCTGGTCAAGCAGAGCGACCCCGGCGAGCGGCTGAGGGTGCGTGGGGACCTGCTCGCCCGGTTTCGGGACGTCGTCGCGCGGACGAAGTTTCGCGAGGATCAACTCGCCGGCGCCCTGAAGCTCCGGAAGGCGGACCTCGACAAGGCCCGGGCGGACTACGAGCTCGCGGTCGCGGACGAGCTGCCCGCCGAGCGTCAGACGGCACTGCTGGCCATCGCCGACGCGCGTCGCGGCGAGGTCGCGGAGGCGATGCAGCGGTTCCAAGCCGCCAACACGCATCGGCTGACGCTCGACGGGTTCATGAAGCGAATCATGGCGGCCGAGGACGGGGCGTCGAAGGCGCTCGCGGACCATCGGGGCCAGCTCGCCCAGCTCGAGAAGGCCGTCGCAGACCGTCGGGCCAACGTCGGCAAGAAGCTGCTCGAGCTGCCGGTGCTCGACGCGTTCAACGGACCGCTGCGGGTCGACCAGATCTGGCTCCCCGACCTGACGCTCAACAACAACTTCCGCAACGTCGCGCGATTCGACCGGTGCACGACGTGCCACCGCGGCATGGACAAGACGCTCCCGGGGTCGAGCACCGACCCGGCGTATCCGGACCAGTCCGAGGTGCGTGTCACGCTCGCGACGCCAGCCTCACCGCCGGAACGGGCGACCGTCGACGGCGACGGCAACACGCAGCTCGAGGCGCTCTACGGCATGCAGCTTGCGCCGCGGGGTCTCTTCAATGCCGAGGATCCGACGATCAGCGTGGTGGTGCCCAAATCCCCGGCGGCCGTGGCGGGTCTGATGGCCGGAGACGTCATCGAGCGGGTGAGCGGAGGTCGAACGCTCGCGCGGAATGCCGCCGTCGCGTCGCTCGTCGAATCTCCCGTGTGGGGAACGCCACTCGAGATCGTGGTCCGACGGGGCGTGCCCCAGCCGTACTCGACGCACCCCCGCCTCGACCTCTTCGTGGGCGACTCCAGCCCGCATCCCATGAAGAATTTCGGCTGCACGATCTGCCACCAGGGGCAGGGGAGCGCGACCTCGTTCAAGTGGGCGTCGCACGCGCCGAATTCTCCGAAGCAGGGCCACGCGTGGCATGACGACCACGGCTGGTTCAACAACCACCACTGGATCCTGCCGATGCTGCCGGAGCGGTTCGAGCAGTCCAGCTGCCTGAAATGCCATCACCAGGTCGTGGACCTCGAGCCGAGCGAGAAGTTCCTCGAGCCGCCAGCGCCCAAGCTCGTCGAGGGCTACCACCTGATCCGACAGTACGGCTGCTACGGATGCCACGAGATCAACGGGTGGGCGGGACCCGACAAGCGGATCGGCCCCGACATGCGGCTGGTCCCGAACTACCACGAGGTCGCCGCCGCGATCACGGCCGATCCAGCCCTGCCCGAACTCGGTGAGACGGCCCTCAAGTGGGCACGTGAGCTGCGCACGAGCCCGGATGGCCGGCAGGCACGGGACCGGCTGCGCGATCTCATCGAGCGCGATGCCGCTGCGGGGGCCGACGCCAAACTCTCCGAGCGATCGCACCAGCTGGTGTCGCTGCTCAAGGATCCGGAGACGCCGGGCACGCTGCCCAAGGTCGGCCCGTCGTTGCGTCACATCGCGAGCAAGGTCGGATTCGACTGGGCGTATTCCTGGCTGAGGAATCCGCAGGACTTCCGCCCCACCACCAAGATGCCCCGCTTCTTCGGGCTCTGGGAACACCTCGAGGGCAAGGGTCTCGAGGAGTCGATGCGGTACGAGCCCATCGAGATCCGCTCGATGATCAGCTACCTCTCGGCGTCGAGCCAGCCCTTCGAGTACGTCGCCCCGTACGAGGGTGTGACCGCGAAGCCCGATGTCGAGCGGGGCCGCAAGGTGGTGCAGCTGCGTGGGTGCCTCGCGTGCCATCAGCATGCCGACTTCCCCGAGGCGACGAGCACGCACGGTCCCAACCTGTCGAGGATCGGCGCGAAGGCCGCGTCGCATCCGCAGGGTCGCGAATGGCTCTACAGCTGGCTGCGCGAGCCGAGCCGGTACCACTCCAAGACGATCATGCCCAACGTGCTCCTCGAGAAGGTCGAGCACGCCGACGGCACGGTGAGTGATCCGGCCGCCGATGCGACGGCCTACCTGATGCAGTCCACCGAGGGCTGGAAGCCGAGCGACATCCCGTCGGCGACGACCCTGTCCGCGGACGAGCGTGCCGCCCTCGACGAAATGGCCCTGATGTATCTCAAGGAGCGGTTTCCGTCCGTGAAGGCCGCGGCAATCCTGGCCGACGGGCTCGGGGAGCGGGAGGCCTCGATCAAGGGTGACGAGCGGATGCTCGCGGGACTCGCCGAGGATCGCGACGCCGTGCTCCTGCGGTACGTGGGGAAGAAGACGATCGGCAAGCTGGCCTGCTACTCATGCCACGACATCCCCGGCTTCGAGGACGCGAAGCCCGCCGGAGCGGCGCTCGCGGACTGGGGGCGCAAGGATCCGTCGCGCATCGCGTTCGAGCAGGCGAGTCACTTCGTCATGCACCAATTCGCCGCGAAGCATCACGGCGGTGGGCACGGCGGCGAGGCGCACGGGCCCGACGCACCCCACCCCGATCACGAGGCGGCTGCCACCGGTGGGGCTCCGCAGGCTGCCGGCATGAAGGCCGTGCCCACCACGGCCGCCGCGCATCGCGCCGATGCTCCGGGTGGAGCGGCGGATGATCCTTTCGCGGGCGACCTGGCCTATCTCGCTCCACGAGATGAGGCACACGTCGACATCGAGTCGCTCGATCCTGACACGGGCTATTTCGTGGAAAAGCTCGTCGGGCACGAGCGGGAAGGGTTCCTCTGGCAGAAGCTGCGGGCGCCGCGGAGCTACGACTACAAGAAGGTGGAGAACAAGAGCTACAACGAGCGGTACCGCATGCCGCAGTTCCCGTTCGATGACACGCAGCGGGAGGCGGTGATGACCTTCGTGCTCGGTCTGGTGGCCGAGCCGCCGGCACCGCAGTACGTACACCATCCGGAGCCGCGGGAACAGGCTCGACTCAAGGGGCTCGTCGTCGCCGAACAGTACAACTGCGGCGGCTGCCACGCGCTCGAGATGGATCGGTGGCAGGTGCGTCATGCACCGGGCGGGCTTGGGGACGCCGCGGAAACCGCCGACTATCCGTTCCTCGCAGCCCACTTCAGCCCGCAGCAGATCGAAGCCTCGCTGAAGGTGGATCGACAGGGGCTGCGCACGGCGTCGCTCTACGGGATGCCCGTGCTCGACCCCGAGACCGGCCGTCCGCAGTTGGTCGATCAGGACGGGGTGCCGATCACACCGGAGGACGCCGCTGCGGATCCGGAGATCGTGCCGCAGCGACCCTTCATGCTCTGGCACGACGCGCTCGTCGACGGAGAGGCGCGGCAGGTCGGCGGGCAAAACCTGCTCGTCCCCGAACGTGCGATCGCCGCGGGTCGGCGGTACCCGGCGAAGGGTGGCGACCTCGCGCGGCTGCTTTTCCCGGTGGTGATCGCGGACGAGAAGGTGGTCAATCCGAACGTGAAGCCCGACGATGCATGGGGCTGGCTGCCGCCGCCCCTCGTCGGCGAGGGTCGGAAGGTTCAGTCGGCCTGGCTGCATACATTCCTGCTGAATCCCCACCCGATCCGCCCGCCAGCGGTGCTGCGCATGCCGAAGTTCAACTGGAGCAGCGCCGAGGCGGGCGACATGGTCAATTACTTCTCGGCGGTGGACGGAGCGGAGTACCCGTACGTCTACGATCCCCGCCTTGACGAATCCGACGTGGCGGCGAAGGAGCAGGTGCACCCCGGCCATCTCGAGGGGGCGCTGCGCATCGTCACCAACACCAACTACTGCGTGAAGTGCCATCTCGTCGGCGACTACACGCCACCGGGCAACGTCAAGGCACTCGCGCCGCAGCTCGAGCGGGTGCACGAGCGCCTCCGGCCGGGATACGTCCACGACTGGATCGCCAACCCGAAGCGATTCCTGCCGTACACGGGCATGCCCGTGAACATCCCGTTCGACAAGCCGGTCAGCCAGGATCTCTATGCGGGCACCAGCGAGCAGCAGGTCGGCGCCCTGACGGATCTGCTCATGCACTTCGACCTGTTCGCCAAGAGAAGTCTCTCGCTCGAGGCCTTTCTCAAGCAGGGGCCTCCGGCGGATCAGCCCGCGGAGGGGCAAAAGCCGGCGCAGACGCGGTCTGGAGCCGGTTCGGCCGTACCATCCGCCTCGGTAGCCCCCGCGCCCACGGAGACGACGTCCATCGGGAACGGGTCGCGAGCCGTCGCCGCCGATGCCGTCGGTGACTAGGATCCTTTGGAGCAGAGATCCCGCAATCCTCGACTCGATTTCGGGCTTCGCCGCTCGCTCACCCCTTTCCGGAGATTTTTCATGTTCCTCGTGCCAGCCACTCGGATCGCCCCCGGTAGACGCCTGCGGGCTCGTGCCGTCCGCCACCTGGGCGCGTGCTCGGCGGCACTCGTGGCCGGCATGCTCGCCTCCCCGGCGTCCGCCGAGTGGGGCTCGATCAAGGGGCGCTTCGTATTCGGCGGGGACGCTCCGGCGGCCGGTGCACTCACGGTCGACAAGGATGTGGAGGTGTGCGGCAAGCACAAGCTGGTCGCCGAAGAGCTCGTCGTTGGACCCGACAAGGCCATCGCCAACGTGGTGGTGTACGTGCGAGACAAGGACGTGAAGCTCAATCCGGAGGTCGCGGCGGCCGGCAAGGCGGAGCTCGACAACAAGGGCTGCCGCTTCGAGCCGCATGTCGTCTTCGTACAGACAGGGCAGGAACTGGTGGTGAAGAACTCCGACACGGTCGGCCACAACAGCAACATCGCCACCGTGAAGAACGCCCCGAGCAACAACCTGATTCCCGCCGGAGGTGAGGCAACGGTGAAGTTCGCCAGCGAGGAGGCGATCCCCGCGCAGGTGACGTGCAACATCCATCCATGGATGAAGGCATGGCTGCTCGTGCGCCCCAACCCCTACGCCGCGGTGTCGAAGCCGGACGGCACGTTCGAGATTCCGGGCGTACCCGTCGGCGAGGTGGAACTGCAGTTCTGGCACGAGAAGGCCGGATACCTCGGCGAGATGAAGGTCGGTGGCAAGACGGAGAAGCCGTCCCGAGGTCGCATGAAGGTGAAGGTGCCGGCCGGAGGCCTCGACCTGGGCGAGATCACCCTCGCTCCCGGAGTGTTCAAGTGAGCGATACGGCCCCGAGGGTGAGAATGAACGCGGCGTGCATCCTGGCGATGATCGTCGGTGTGCTCGCGCTGTCGGGCTGCGGTCAGGCCCGGACCCGGGCACCGAGGGCGGATTCCGGTGCTGCAGAACGACTGCGCGCGACGCTCGTCAGCGCGTCCCCGACCGCCGCCTCTGCGGGGGCCGAGGCGGTCGTGACCGGGACCGGCTGGGGCACGTTGACCGGACGCTTCATCTACGCCGGGACGCCCGGGGATGCGCAGGCGTTGGTCGTCGACAAGGATCTCGAGGTCTGCGGGAAGGGTGGCATGAAACTGCTCGACCGTGCCCTCCTGGTCGATCCATCGTCCAAGGGCGTGGCCAACGTCGTGGTGTTCGCAAGAAAGACCGCCCGGGTCAAGAACCCCGTACCCGATGTGCCACTGGTCTTCGATCAAAAGAACTGTGAATTCCTGACCCCGGTCTTCGCCGCGCGGGTGGGACAGCCCGTCGACGTGCGAAACAGTGACCCGATCGGTCACAACACCAACATCGCCGGCACCAGTTTCAACCAGCTGATCCCGGCGGCCGGCAGCACGATCTACAAGGCCACCGCCGAGACGGGTGTGCCGACGATGGTGACATGCAACATCCATCCGTGGATGAAGGCGTACGCCGTGTTCCGCAAGGACGGGTACGTGGCGGTCACGGCGGCCGACGGCACGTTCGCGATCCCCGATCTCCCCGCCGGCGAGCCGATCGAGTTTCAGGTCTGGCACGAGCGGTCCGGCGGGCTGGGGCTCTCTCGGCCCGACCTCAAGTGGTCGGGCAAGGGCCGGTTCACCGTCACACTCGAGGACGGCCAGACCCGTGATCTCGGGACGCTCGAGGTCCCGGCCGGAGCGCTCGGTTCGTGAGCGCGGCAGTGCACACGTCGACAGCCGTAAAGAGCATGCGATCGTCCGTTTTCCGCGTCCCCTCGCGTCGTGAGTCATCGGTAGCCATGACGACCCATCCCACGTTCTCTCCCTCGGTCCGGGCCTCCTGGCCTCTCGTCGCCATCGGCGCGACCCTGCTCGCATCGACGGGCTGTGGCCGCACGGAACCCGCGTCCTTCCGCCTCAACATGGTGGCCGCCACGAAGACCACCGCGCCGCTCTCCGGCCTCAAGGAGCCGTGGTCGGGCTGGTCGGAAGACCGCCAGCGACAGGTGGCCACAATCCTCGAGGCGATGTTCGGCACACCCGACAAGCCCGAGGTGGTTCCCGAGACCGGCCTCGATCAGGGGAAACTGAGGCTCGCCGCCGGACCCGTGCACAGCGACATCGTGGGGCGGAAAAACGGGCTCTACCGCGAGCACTGCGTGCACTGCCACGGGATCACCGGAGACGGCATGGGGCCGACCGCCGCATTTCTCAACCCCTATCCGCGGGACTACCGCCCCGGGAAGTTCAAGTTCAAGAGCACCTGGCGGGATGCGAAGCCGACCCACGCGGATCTGGTGAAGGTGCTCAACGACGGCATCGCGGGATCCTCGATGCCTTCCTTCGCCCTGCTCAGCCCCCCTCAGGTCGACGCCCTCGCGGAGTACGTCAAGTACCTCAGTATCCGCGGTGAAACGGAACTCGCCCTGTTCAACTACGTCGAGCAGGAATTGGAGGCGGATGCCAAGCTGTCCGAGGATCGCGGCTTCCTCATCGACGAGATCCTCGTGCCGGTCGTGGAGAAGTGGGCCGCCGCCGAGGAGGAGGTCGCCCAGATCCCGATCGCCGATCTGCCCGCCGGCGTGGACTTCGCGCTCGGCCCGACGGCTCCCGGCAACCGCGAGTCGATCGAACTCGGCAGGAAGTTATTCCACGGCACGGGCGGATGTGTGAAGTGCCACGGCGTCACCGCGCTCGGCGATGGTCAGGCGAACGATTACGACGATTGGAACAAGGCCATCGTCGAGACGGGCAAGGAGATCGCCGGCAGTCTCACCCAGACCAAAGAGGCATCGACCGGCCAGATGTCCGCCGAGGACCGGGCCACGCACCGGGCCAAGCTCGAGTGGCTCTCCGCGATGGAGCGGGTTCTCGAAGGTGACGCCCTCACGCCCCGCCCGATTCCGCCACGCAACCTCCGGCTGGGCATCTACCGAGGGGGCCGGAGGCCGCTCGACATCTACCGCCGGCTCTATACGGGCATCAACGGGGCGCCGATGCCGGGCGTCGGTCCTTCAGGTCCCGGCGGGAAGGGCACCGTGCCATCGGAGGACATCTGGCACATGGTGAACTACGTCCTGTCGTTGCCGTACGACTTCGATGGTGATCTCGGCGTCGATCGTCCCATGGTGGCGAAGGATCGATTCTGAACACGATTCTGAACAGGGTGACCGAGAAGGGCGGGGGGAGGCTTCCATGAATCGGCGGATCTGGGGCATGGCGTGGGCGATCCTCTTCCTGGCCGTGCCGGTGCTCGGCGTCGCCACGTTCGCCGTCGCCCCCGCGATCAACGTGTGGCTTCCGAAGGACGTGTCGATCCACGGCCGCGACATCGACTCGCTCTTCTACTTCATCCTCGCCCTGACCGGTGTCGTGTTCATCGCGACGGAGATGGTGCTCTTCTGGTTTCTCTGGAAGTATGACGCCGCGGCGGGCGAGCGGCGGGCGACGTACATCCATGGAAGCCACACGCTCGAGGTGGTCTGGACGATCATCCCCGCGGCCACGCTCCTGTTTCTCGCGATCTACCAGATGAACGCCTGGGCCGACGTCAAGATGCGGCGGCCCGACATGCCGCCGACGGTCGAGGTGGTGGCCCGGCAGTTCGAGTGGCGGCTGCGGTATCCGGGGCGCGACGGGCTCCTCGGCACCTCCGACGACCTTCATCTGGTCAACGACCTGCACCTCCCGCTGGACGAGGAGATCCTCGTCCAGCTCAAGAGCATGGACGTGCTGCACAGCTTCTTCCTGCCGAACCTCCGTATCAAGCAGGACGCCGTGCCCGGCATGAAGATCCCCGTCTG
>CAIWZS010000213.1 GCA_903917235.1 uncultured Planctomycetaceae bacterium
ACCTCACGCGGGCCAACCTCGCCGGCGCCGATCTCACGACGGCCACGCTCGCCGGTGCCACGCTCGTCGGCGCGAACCTCACGGGCGCCAAGCTCGCTGACCTCGACCTCGTCGGGCTCGACTTCACGGCCGCCGTCGCGCCGCAGGCGGATTTTTCGCGGGCGAACCTCGAGCGGGCCCGCTTCGAGGAGGCGGTGCTCAAACGGGCGAACTTCGCCGAGGCCACGCTCACCAACGCGCGGTTCGTCGCCGCCCGGCTGGCCAACGCCTCACTCGCCGGGGCGCACGCCGCAGGGGCCGACTTCACCAGCGCCGACCTCACGGCGATGCGATCGGGGCACGGTGCCGACTTCACCGACGCCCGCTTCCGCCGGGCACATGCCGCCGGCTCGGTGTGGGAGGACGCGGTCGTGGACCGGGCGGACTTCAGCGGCGCCCTGCTCGACCGGGCAAATTTCACGCACGCGTTCGGCCGTGGCGTGGTGCTCCGCTGCTGTCATCTCGCCGACGCGACGCTCGACGACGCCGTCCTCGTCGAGGCCGTGCTCGGTGAATCGCGGCTGCTGCGAGCGAGCCTCGTCCGGGCCGACCTCACGCGGGCGTCGTGCGCCGGCGCCAACCTGTTCGCGGCGAGCCTCTGGAACGCGATTCTCGTGGGCACCGACTTCCGCGGCGCGAATCTCACGCGAGCCACGACGGCCGGCGCCGTGCGCGACCGGGCCACGCCGGCAGGAGCGGGCGCATGAGCCAATCCTCGGGCCATCCGCCGTCGGTTCCGGACGAGGGCGTGGAGCGTCGCCTCGTGACGGCCTTGGAGGCCCGCAGGCTCGCCGTTCGCGGCGGATCGCTCGCCGCCTGCATGGTCCGCGAGGCCGACCTTTCCGGAAGAGACCTAACAGGGATCGATCTGCGTCATGCGGTGCTGCACGATGTGACACTCGCCGGCTGCGATCTCTCGGGGGCGCGGCTCGGCTGGACGGTGTTCAGCGACTGCGATCTCTCCGGCTGCAGGGCCGAGGGGCTCGTCTGCGACCACACGGCCTTCCAGGGAGGCACGCTCGCCCGGGCCACCTGGACCGGGGCGACGATCACACGGTCGATCCTCGGCTGCACGCTCGACGGCATGGCCTTCGCCGACTGCCGTCTCGACCACACCGCGATCGTCAATACGACGGCCGCGCGGCTGCGGCTCACCCACTGCACCTGCGACACGCTTGCCCTCAACGCCTGCCAGTGCCCGGGGCTTCTGCTTTCGGCCACGACGATCCGCCGCGGCATGATCGACGGCTGCGACTTTGGCGGAGGCCTCTTTCAGGAAGCGCGGCTCGAGGATTCGATCGTCGGCAACTGTCGCTTCTCGGGGGGCGACCTCGCCGGCCTCACGCAACAGAAGACGATGTTCAACGGCTGCGACTTTTCCGGCGCCACGATCCTGCCCGCGAACTGCGACGACTGGTGGCTCAGCGGCTGCAACTTCACCGGCTGCGACCTCTCGGGCCGGTCGTTCCGCAGGCTCTTTGGCGGCGACTCGACGTTCGTGCGGGCCAGCCTGCGGTCGGCCGTGTTCACCCAGGCGAACCTGTCAAAGGCCGTGCTCGTCGACGCCGATCTTTCGGCAGCCGACCTCTCGGGCGCCGACCTTCGCGGGGCCGATCTCGCGCGGGCGCGATGCGAGAGAGCGACCCTCGCCGGTTGCCTGCTCGATGAGGCGGTGCTCTCGGCCGCGTCGCTCGAGGGCGCGTCGCTCGCCGGGGCGTCGCTCGCGAAGGCGGCGTTCGAGCCGACATCGCTTCGCCGAGCCGACCTCTCCCGCACCCGCTACGAGGAGGCCGACTTCACGGCCACCGACTTCTCGGGGCTCGATCTCAGCGGGATGGCGTTCGTGCGGTGCCGGCTCGACGGGGCCCGATTCGAGCGGTGCCGGCTCGGGCGGACCGTGTTCGAGGGATCGAGCCTCAACACGGCGGTCTTCACCTCAGCCACGCTCGATCATCCGGTCTTCACAGGCACAGCCCTCGCGCGGGCCGACTTTACCGACGCCGCGCTCGAGTGGGGGGATTTTCGTGGCGCGAATCTCGCGGGGATCCTCTGGCGGCGGACGCGGCTCCACCGCACCTCGTTCGACGGGATACCGTTCGACCCGACCGGCATCGAGGCGGCGGTGTTCGACACCTGCACGTTCCGTGGCGTGGCGCTCGCCGGGGCCAACCTCGCCGGGCTCGACCTGCGCGGTTCGGTCTTCGCCGGAGCCGATCTCTCCGGGGCCGACCTGTCGGCTGCCAACCTCGCGTACGCGAACTTCGCCGGCGCGAAACTGGCCCGCGCGAACCTGGCCCGGGCGGCAGCCCAGGGTTGTCTGTTCAACGGTGCTGATCTCACCGGTGCCGACTGTCGCGAGGCGATCCTCACGGGTGCGAGCCTGGCCGGATGCAGCTGCATGCAGGCCGATTGTTCGGCCGCGACGCTCACGGCGACCAACTGGGAAGGGGCCGACCTCACCGGGGCGTCGTTCGCGCGAGCGAAACTCGATCTCGCCAGCCTGGCCCACGCGGTCGTATCGAAGACGTCGTTCGACGGTGCCGACCTCACCGGCGCGAACCTGCACGGCCTCGACGAGGCGGCGGCCACCTGGAAGAACGCGACGCTCGTGCGGACGCGTCGCACCGATGTGGAACTCCTCGCCGCCGAGCGCTGGATGCCGCCGCCGGTGGACG
>CAIWZS010000214.1 GCA_903917235.1 uncultured Planctomycetaceae bacterium
GAAGTACGCACATTCCTCGTAGCGTCCGAGCAACTCCCGGTCGCGATCCCCGGTGACGAGCAGGATCGGCGGCGCGTCCTTACGCACGTGGAACAGTGGGGCGAGGGCGTCGATCACCGGCCGGGTGTCTGGGATGCCGCGCGCGGCCCTGATGGTGAAGTGCGTGATGACCTGGGGGCTCAGCGGTGCGAGGCCGGCGATCCGGTCGGCGTCGATGCCGTGTGGCTCGAGCCACGTGCGGTCGAGACCGCAGAGGAGGCCGAGGTAGGCGCCGGCGCTGTGGCCGCTCACGAAGATGCGGTCCTGGTCGCCGCCGTAGGCGGCGATGTTCCGGAACGTCCAGGCGATCGCCGCCGCCGCATCCTCGATGAAGGCGGGCGACTCCGCCTCCGGGGCGAGCCGGTAGGACGCCGCGACGACGGCGACGTCCTGTCCGCGGAGGGGCATCGGAATCGACCGCTCGCCCTGCGTGAGCCCGCCGCCGTGAAACCAGACCACGGTGGGAAACGGCCGGCCCGACGCTGGCGTGTAGACGTCGAGGCGGCAGCGGCGGAACGTTTCCGCGTCGGCGTTCTCGCGGTAAGGCAGGTCGGTCGCGAGCCGGTAGCCGTCCACCGCCGTCGCGGCGAGATCGCGGCCCACCGCGGCGAGAATCTCCTCCGCCTCCCGGCAGTCGCCCGCGAAGAGACGATCGGCGGCCTCGTCGAGTCGTGTCGGGTCGCCCCCCCGCTTCCGCAGTTCGTAGAGCCTCACCGGCAGACGGAGGTGCGCCTTGGGGCCGCAGCGGGGCAGCGCCTCGAGCGCGCGGTATCCCTGGCCACGGGTCGGCTCGATCATCGTGCCCTCCCCGAAGTCGTTCCACGTGGCGACCTGCACGAACGGCTTGCCGCTGGCGAAGGCCTGCTCGAGCGACGCGGCGAGCGTGCGCCCCGAGTCGGCGTCGATGCTGCCGTACGAATCCCGCACGCCCGCCTGCGCGTAGATGTCCTTGAATCCGGGAAAGGCCGTGGCGACGAGCGTGCGCTCGTCCGCGTACACCGCGGCCAGCGCCGCCGTCCACTGCTCCCGCGTGACGGTCCGGCCGCCCTCCACCGGCGGCCAGGCGAAGGCACCGTCGAAGCCGCGTTCCCGGAAGAGGTGGGGCAGGCCGACCACCACCGGCCTCGACTCGAGTCGCACCGTCCAGCGCGGGTGTTGCGGGCCGAAGACGAAGAGGAGCGGCCGCCCCTCGTGCCGCAGGTGGAGCGGATCGGGAAACAGGTGCTCGGCGACCCAGCCGAGGTCCTCTTCGACCTGCGCGAGATCGCGTCCGGGCGGCAGCGAGCCGAGCGGCCGGTCCTCGTAGCAGACCGCGAACGTGAGCCCGGCCTTCCGCAGCCACGGCAGGAGCCGCTGCAAGTTGCGGTGGATGAGCGGATGGTCGTGGGCGTCGCCGGTGCCGTACCAGTCGACGACGACGCCGTCGATGCCCGCGAGCTTCATGAGCAGGCTGTGGCACTCGAGGGCCTGCTCGTCGCCCGAATCGTAGGGGCCGATCAGCGGTTCGTCGTGGGAGGCGATCTCGCGGCGGCCGTCCCACTTCCGGCGGTCCGGGTCGAAATGGTCCATCGTCCAGTGCCAGCCCCAGTGGCCGCTCGACTCCCGCGAGGCGTACCACGGCATGTAATGCACGAGCAGCCGCGGGGGAGCCTCCGCGGCCGCGGCGGGAACGCCGAGGATGGCGACGAGGGCGCAGGGCAGGAGCCACGCCGTCACGAGTTGCAGCGGGCTCCGTCGGGCCATGGGGTCGGGTCTCTCGGGGCGGCGTGGATCGTGGGAGTGGACGGCACGGTGCGTACCGGACGGGAACGCAGGCCCACGACGCGTCCCCCACCCGCCATCTTCCTTGTGGCGCACGCGTTCGGACAAGTCGTCCGCTCGACGGGGTGACTACGTCGCCTCCCGCAGCGCGCCTTCGATGACGTCGAGGCCCTCGGTGAGCTGGCTCTCGGTGATCACGAGCGGGAAGATGAATCGCATCACGTTGCCGTGTGTGCCGGCTCCGATGAGGATCACGCCTCGCTCGAGGCACCGGGCGGCGACCGCCGTGAACGTCTCCTTGGACGGCGTGCGACTCGCGCGGTCGGAGACGAATTCCACGGCCATCATGGCCCCCAGGCCGCGCACGTCGCCGATGCACGGGAACTCGCGGTACCAGCCCTCGAGCCTCCGCCGCAGCACCAGCCCGAGCGCCGCCGCGTGCTCCGAGACGCGTTCGTTTTCGTAGACCTCGATCGTCGCGAGGGCCGCGGCACAGGCCACCGGGTTGCCGCAGTAGGTGCCCCCGAGGCCGCCGACCTGGACGCCGTCGAGCAGGTCGGCACGGCCCACGACGGCGGAGATCGGCAGGCCGCCGCCGAGCGACTTCGCCACGGTCACGAGGTCGGGCTCGATGCCGTACTGGTCGGTCGCGAACATCGTGCCGGTGCGGCAGAAGCCGGTCTGGATCTCGTCGGCGATGAACAGGATGCCGTGTTCCCGGCAGAGCGCGTGGAGTCCCTTCACGTAGCGCGGCGGCGCCACGAGGAAGCCCCCCTCGCCGGTGACGAGCTCGATCCACAGGCAGGCGATGCCGCCGGGATCGACGTGCGTCCTGAAGAAGTCGCGCACGCCGTCGAGCAGGTGATCGACGTAGGCGTCCTCGTCGCCCGGTCCACCCCGGTCGAAGCCGCTGCGATACAGGTATGGGTAGGGCAGCCGATACACCTCCGGCATGAACGGGCCGAAGCCGGCCTTGTAGGGCGCGACCTTGCTCGTCAGCGACAAGGCCATGTAGGTGCGTCCCGCGAAGCCGTGCTCGAAGGTGAGCACGCCGGCGCGGTTCGTCGTGCGGCGGGCGATCTTGACCGCGTTCTCGACCGCCTCGGCGCCGGTGTTGAAGAGCACGGACTTGCGGGGTCCTGCCGCCGGCACGATCGCGTTGAGCTTCTCCGCGAGGGCCACGTACGACTCGTACGGCGCCACGTTGAAGCAGGTGTGGAGGAAGCGACCGGCCTGCTCGCGCACGGCCGCCACCACCGCCGGATGGGCGTGCCCCACGTTGACGGTGCCGATGCCACCGGCGAAGTCGAGGAAGGTGTTGCCGTCGACGTCGGTGAGCGCGGCGCCGCTGGCCCGCTCGACGAACACGGGCGTCACCATGAAGGGACTGGAGGAAACGGCCGCCCGGCGCCGCTCGAGGAGCGCCCGTGACCGCGGCCCGGGCACCGGCGTCCGGATGTCGATCGTCGTCATGCCACGCCTCCACGCCCGCCGGCGATCAGTACCACGCGAGCGGTGCCTCGCCGAGATTGATGTGCACCTGCTTCGTCTCGAGAAACTCCTCCTGGCCGTGCAGACTCATCTCGCGCCCATGACCGCTCTGCTTGTAGCCGCCCCACGGCGACTCGACGTAGCACGGCTGCATGCTGTTCACCCACACGATGCCCGCCCGCACCGCCTTCACGACGCGCAGGCAGCGGAAGATGTCCCGCGACCAGACCGCCGCCGCGAGGCCGTAGGGCGTGTCGTTGGCGATCCGGATGGCGTCGGCCTCGTCGGTGAAGGGGATCACCGTGACGACGGGCCCGAAGATCTCCTCGCGCGCGATCCAGGCGGAGTTGTCGCTCTCGAAGATCGTCGGCTCGACGAAGCAGCCGCGGGCCTGCGCGGCGGGGCGACCGCCTCCGGCCACCAGCCGCGCCTCCTGCCGGCCCCGTTCGATCGCCGCGAGCACCCGATCCGCATGCTCGCGGCTGACGAGCGGACCCATCTTCGTCGCCCGGTCGAGCGGGTCGCCGAGCCGGATCCGCGCGGTCTTCTCCCGCATCCGTGTCATGAACTCCGCGGCGATCTCCCGCTGCACGAGCACCCGCGAGCCGGCGGAGCACACCTCCCCCTGGTTGATGAACACCCCGAAGAGCGCGCCGTCGGTGGCGGCATCGAGGTCGCAGTCGGTGAAGAAGATGTTGGGCGACTTGCCGCCGAGTTCGAGCGACACCTTCTTGAGGTTCGAGCGGGCCACGCCATGGAGCACCTCGCGGCCCGTCTCGGTGCCGCCGGTGAAGGCGATCTTGTCCACCTCCATCGACTCGACGAGCGCGCGGCCCGCGACCGGACCGTCGCCGGTGACCACGTTGAAGACCCCGGGCGGAAGCTCGGGCACGTGCTCGTGGACGAGACGGGCGAACTCGAGCATCGAGAGCGGCGTCTGCTCCGCCGGCTTGAGGACGACCGTGCAGCCGGCCGAGAGGGCCGGCCCGAGCTTCCACATGGCCAGCAGGAGCGGGTAGTTCCACGGGACGATGAGGCCCACCACGCCCACCGGCTCCTTGAGCGTCAGATTGATCGCGTTGTCGGGAACGGGCAGCGTCTCCCCGTGGATCTTCGTGGCCAGGCCGCCGTAGTACTCGAGGCACGTGGCCGCGTCCTGCACGTCCATGTCGCTCTCGACGATCGGCTTGCCGCAGGTGCGGGTCTCGATCTCGGCGAGCCGATCCGCATGCTCGCGCACCACCGCGGCCATGTGGAAGAGCACGCGGCCGCGGGCCTGCGCCGTCGTCGTCCGCCACGGCCCCGAGTCGAAGGCGTCGCGCGCGGCACGGACGGCGACCGCCACGTCCGCGGCCGACGACTCGGCCACGGTCGCGATCACCTCGTCGGTGGCCGGATTGACGATCGGCCTGGTGGCCGCCGCGGCCAGCCACTCGCCGCCGATGAAGTTGCGGTGTTCGATCACGTCGTCCGCTCCGGCCGTGCGGGATGGTGCCTCGGCGGCGCCGAAACCCCGGCCCGCCCTCACGAGGCATGATACTCGGGAGGCACTCGGGCGGACCCTGCGGCGGCGCACGCCGGACGAACCGGCGCGTCCGGGCAGATCGCGTCGCTTCGGGCGTCACCCGCGATCCCGCCGCGTCACGTCGTCGAGAAGGCCCGCGCGAGTCGGCGGAGCGCCTCGGCGAGTCGGGTCGTGGGGCAGGCGTTGTTGAGCCGGATGAAACCGGGCGTGCCGAAGTCGCGCCCATCGGAGGGCCCGAGCCCCGCGGCCTCGCACCGGGCCTGGGGATGATCCGCCCCGGTGCCACGACAATCGATCCACGACAGGTAGGTCGCCCGCGCGGGAACGCAGGAGAGTCCGGGGATGCGCGCCACCGTCTCCTGCACCATGTCGCGGTGTCGGGCGAGCACGGTCACGAGTCGCCGCCGCCACGCGTCACCGTGCCGCCACGCCGCCTCGGCCGCGGCGTAGCCCAGCGGATTGACCATCGGCACGAGCCCGCCGCCCGCCTTCCGCAGGCTGTCGCGCTCGATGCCCGTCGGCAGGATCGCCGCGGCGCAGGCGAGCCCGGCCAGATTCCACGTCTTCGACGGTGCGGTGAGCGTGACGCACGTGGCCGTGGCGGGATGATCGAGGCTCGCGAAGGGCACGTGGCCCGCGTCGTCGAGCACGAGGTCCGACCAGATCTCGTCGCTCACGACGGTGAGGCCGTGCCGCGTGGCGATGTCGGCAACGCGCAGGAGGTCGCCGCGGGAGAACACCGTGCCGGTGGGGTTGTGGGGATGACAGAGCCACAGCATCGTCGTCCCCGCCTCGGCCGCCGCCGCCTCGAGCGCGTCGAAATCGATCGTCCATCCGGCAGGTGACTGCACGAGCGGCACACGCACTGTGCGGCGGCCGGCGCGGACGGGTAGCGACAGGAACGGCGGGTACACCGGCGTGAACGTGATGATCCCGTCGCCGGGCCGCGTGAGCAGTCGCGCCGCGAGGGCCAGGCCGGTGACGACGCCGGGCGTGCCGACGACACGGCTCGGATCGATCGACCAGCCGTGGAGCGCGGCCAGGTGCGCCGCCAGGGCCGGCCCGAAGTCGGGCGGGTCGTTCGTGTAGCCGAAGATGCCGTGATCGACGCGTGCCCGGATCGCATCGAGGACGACCGCCGGCGTGCGGAAGTCCATGTCGGCCACCCAGAGCGGCAGCACGTCGAGACCGTCCCAACGGTCCCACTTCTCCGAGCCGGTGCCGTGGCGGTCGGGACAGTCGTCGAAGTCGTGATCGGCGTGGGTCATCGTGGCGTGACGAGGGCGGCGGGAGTCGCGGGACCGGCGGGGTGGTATTCCGAAGCGCGAGTGTACTCCGCTCCATCGGGCGTCACGCATGGGGAGTGGGCACCCCCGCCCCTCGAGACGTCCGCTGCCCCTCGAACATGCACACGTCGACGTCAGTAGCGGTACACCGCCGCCACGCCGCTCTCGGTCGGCATGGCGTTGCGCACCAGCGCGACCACCGTGCCACCCTTCTCGAGCACGGTCTCCGCGACGGCACCGAAGAGATCCTCCGAGGCGGACGCGAACTCAGGGCGGCGGCGTCCGCCCTCTGACAGGGCTGCGTCGGCGGGGATGATCGCACCGGTCGTGCGGTCCATGTGCCCGGCCTCGAACCGGTCCACTTCGACGAGGAGCGTCGCGATGCGACCGGCGACGGCGGCCCGCGCCACCTCCGCGAGGTCGCTGGACGCGAGGTCACGACCGCGCGCGCGACCGAAGGCCGCCACCGCCTGCCCGACCCGCGCCTCGCGACTCTCCACGAGCAGCGGCGTGACGGCCGCAGCGAGCGTGTCGCGTGTCATGAGCGCGGGATCGAGCGGGACGTGTTGCTCGAGGAGCCAGGCGTTCTTCGTGAGCCCGCGGAACGTGGCGGCGAGCGGCGGAGCGGCCACGAGCACGAGCGGCAGCGTCGTGCGGCGCGACAGCTGTTCGAGCACCGTGGCGTCCACGAACCGCAGGAAAATCTCCGTGTCCTTCTCGACCTCGTCCTGCCTCGACCCGAAGCCACCGTGCACGGTACCCGAAGCACCCATGCCCGCCGGGCCCATGCCGGTCTGCACGCGATGCGGCTCGAGGATGTCGACGTCCACCACGTCCGCGATCTCGAGCGACGGAGACTCGCCACCGGGTGTCGTGAGCGTCACCGGATCGAGTGTGACCGATGCGTCGGCGTCCGCGTCGCCTGCCGGGCCGTGCCAGACGAACGCCTCGAACACCCAGGCCCGCCGGCTGGTGAGGGCGAGCACGTGGCAGCGTTCGAGCGACGAGGCCGCATGCACGAGCGGCAGCGTGTGGAAGCGCCGGCCGACGAGCGCGAGCGCGGGAACGGGCTGCTGGAGCAGGAAGACGCGGGCCCTGCCGTCGGCGGCGAGGATCGCCAGGCCGTCGCGCGCGTGCTCCCAGAAGTCGTGATCGTCGGCCAGCAGGCGGAAGGGCCGCAGGAGCCGCTCGACCGCGTCCCGGGGATGGGCTTCGTCGAGCGTGCGTTCGAGGGTCTCGACGAGATACCCGTACGTCGGTCGATCGACGGTGTTCTCGGGCACGCTGCGGTGCGTGGTCAGGTAGAGCGAGAGACATGGAGCGGGCTGGGGCGCGAGGAGCGACCGCACGGCGTCGAGCGACACCGGCTCGACCCTGATCGCCCGGAGTTCGGTCGTGATCGTCGCCATGGGATGCACCGGATGCCTCGACCGCCGCCCGCCGCGCCCGCGACGACTCGACTCGGTCGCAGAACCGTCGAGATCGCGATCACCGCGGGCAAGCGCGCCGGCCCGGGCCATCGCGGGGTCCGCGTGTGCCGCGCGGTCTTCCGGCGACGCTGGCCGTGGACAGTTGCGTCCGGTGGCTCGTGGCGCCCGCCGGCTTCGCGTCGCCAGCGAGGGTGGCCTGCAGGAACGAGGGAACGACGCAGGCGGTGCCCATGGTTGCCCGGGGGAGCCGCTGCGGGATACTCGGGAGCATGGAAGGCGGACCGGGCGTCGATCGGGCTCTGTCGCCGCGCGAGGCCGCGCGGGCACCGGTCGGCATCGTGCTCGCCGGCGGTCGAGCCACGCGACTGGGCGCCGTGGCGACGCGGGAGGGAGGCAAGGCCGCGCTGACGCTCGACGGCCGGACCCTGCTGGCGGCGGTGGTCGCGGCGCTCGAGCCCCACGTCGGCCGGATCGTGGTCGTCGCGGCCCATCGCGGCATGGCCGTGCGCCCCCCGGCCGGCTTCGACGCGGTCGCGGTGGGGTCGCGGCCCGACGTCGAGACGATCCACGACACGGTCGCCGACGGCGGACCACTCTCCGCGCTCGCCGACGCCCTGCGGCACGTGGCCGGCGCGCGGGACGCGGGTGGTGCCGACGAGGCGGCGCGTGCAACGTGGCTGCGCGCGATCGAGGCGATCGTCGTCTCCTGCGACGTGCCGCTCGTGCGTCCCGAGGTCGTCGGGCTCCTGCTCGAGAGGCTGCGGCTGTCGGGCGCGCGATGGGTCGTGCCGGAGGTGCACGGCCATCCGCAGGTGCTCGTGAGCGCGGTCCGCGGTGACCTTCTGCCGGCGATCGAGCGGCATCTCGCCACCGGACGCCGCGATCTCAAGGGCCTGCTCGGCACGGTCGCCCACGCCGACCCGACGGCGGTGCTGCGGCTCGATCCAGCCGCGGTGGCCCTCGTCGATCCCGATCTCGACTCGTTCCGCGACATCGATACGCCGGATGATCTCGCGGCGCTGAGAGCCCGGATCGGCTCCCGATCGTCCGAGCGCTGAAGGTCCCGCGGGCGCGTCGTGCGCCCGCCGCCGGCCCGATGATCAGGCGTCGTCGCGCCGCCGCTTCCGCCGCGCGTGCCGCCGCGCGTGCGCGTTCATGCGGTCGAGTGCAGCCTGCGCGACGCGTGCCTGCGCGGCCCTGAGCTCCCCTTCGCCGGCGACCCGCATCGCCAGAAGCAGCGTGAGCCAGCCGGCCTCGTACGGATGGAGTCGGTTGCGTGCCGGTTCCTGCATGATGCGTGCTCCTGGGATGGTGACGGATGCCCGACTCGAAGAGTCGTAGCACGACCGCCGGACAAGGTTGGTCCGGCGGCCGCCACCGCCCGGCAGGGCCCGCCGACGGCGCGGAAAAACCGCCATTGCCCGCTAGGGCCGTCGGATCGCATCCTGCCACGGGTATCAGCCCGCCCTGCCGCAGGAACGTGACGCGTGCTCGCTCCGGTCGTGTCCCGCATCGTGCTCGTGCTCACGATCCAGGCGGCCATGGTGCCGCTGCAGGCGGCGGCCGCTCCCCCGGAGGCCCGCGGCGGCCTGACCGATCGGCTGCCTCCCGGAAACCACCGGGTGCGGCTCGTCGTCGATGGTCGGCGGCGGTCGTACCTCGTGCACGTGCCGCCGCAGGTCGCGGGGGCCGCCGCGGACGCCCCGCTGCCCGTCGTGCTCGCGCTCCACGGTGCCGCGATGAACGGCTGGCTCATGCGGCACTTCACGGGCCTCGATGGCACGGCCGATCGGGCAGGCTTCATCGCCGTCTATCCGGACGGCACCGGCCCCGGTCCGTTCCTCGTGTGGAACGCCGGGCAGTTTCCGGGGAACGTGTGGAGAAAGCGACCGAACGACGTGGCCTTCCTCGAGGCGGTGATCGACGACCTCGCGACACGGGCCCCCGTCGACCCGGCGCGGATCTGCGCCTGTGGCTTCAGCAACGGCGGCATGATGTGCTACCGACTCGCGGCGGAGCGCAGCCAGCGCATCGCGGCGATCGCCCCGGTGGCAGGCACGATCGCCATGCGCGATCCCGCGCCGGTGAGGCCGGTGCCCGCGATGCACTTCCACGGCACGCGCGACCGCTTCGTCCCTTATACGCGCGAGGCTGGCGGCCTCGGCGGTCGCTGGACCGAACGCCTGCGCGACGTGCCCGGCACGATCGCGGAATGGGTGCGGCTCGCCGCGTGCACCGACCCCGCGGTCACCGACGTGCTCGCCGACGGAGCGCGCGACGGACTGCGGGTGACGCGCGAGCGCCACGGCGGCTGCGCGGACGGTGCGGAGGTCGTCCTCGTCACGATCGAGGGCGGCGGGCACACCTGGCCCGGCCGGCGACCACCCGTCTGGTTCATCGGCCGATCGACCCGCACGGTGTCGGCCAACGAACTGATGTGGGAGTTCTTCACGCGACATCCGCTCCGCTGACGCGCGCCGTCCCGCGAAACCCGACTTCTGTGCGGAGCGGCCGCATTCCTATACTCCACCCACCATGGCGCGGCGACGGCGGATCGACGACGAGTTCGACGACGACGACGTCGACGACCTCGAGGATGAGGTGTTCCGCCCGCGCCGTCGTGCCGAGCGGCGACCGCGGCGGCGCCGGCTGGCCGCGGCCGTCATGCTCGTGGCCCTGCTGGGGGCCGTCTGGTTCGCGCCGGTGGCAATCGTCACCACGAGCCTCCGGGACGTGCCGCTCCGGGCGCTCTTCGCGGGGATCGACGGCGTTATCGAGAGTGGCGGCGCCCGCTGGCAGTGGTTCGGCTCGATCGCCTTCCACGACCTCGTGCTGCGCGACCGTGCGGGCACCCCCGTCGCGTTCGTGCCTCATGGTTCGCTCGATCGGGGCCTCGTGGCCCTGTTGATGGACCGCCGGAACCTCGGCACGGTGAGGCTCTTCGCACCGGAAGCCCGCGTGGAGGTGCGCCGCGGCGGCAGTTCGCTCGAGGACATCGTCGCCCCGTGGCTCGCCGGGCTCGTGCCCGCCGCGGACGGCTCGACCCCGGCACTGGCGATCGAGATCGTGGACGGTCGACTCGCCCTCGTCGATCTCGAGCGGTCCGATGCCTGGGAAATCGACGAGCTCATCGCCTCATCGACGCTCGATGCCGCGGGAGGCCTGTCCGACTGGACACTCGCCGGTCAGGTGCGTCGCGCCGAGGCACCGGCGACGCTCGAACCCCCGCGGGCCTCCGTCATCGACCCGGCCGCCCGGATCGACGGCACTACGATCGCGGCCGGCGCGACGGCGATGCTCGCGCGCGAGGGAGGCTTCTCGGTGTCGTCGCCCGCGGGCCTCGCCGGCCCGAGGCGGATCACGGGCAGCGGCCATCGTCTCCCACTCGGCGCCTCCGCCGTGCTCGCCACGCGGTTCGCGTACGACGAGTTTCTCGACGGGCGCGGCGACGTCCGCATCGAGCTCGCCCTCGACGGTGGCGGTCCGCACGCGGCGGGCGGGCTCGCGCTCGAGCGTGCCGCGGTGCGTCGCATGGACACCGGCGCGGAGATCGTCACCCTCGGAAGCTGCGAGATGCCGTTCGACCTGGCCTATGACGGGCGCGGTGTCGCGATCCGCAGACTCAGCGCCGTCTCTCGGCTCCTGCGGGTCGAGGCGACCGGCGTGGTCACGCTGCCGGAGGGCGATCTCTGGGAGTGGGCAGGCGCGCTGGTCGAGGATGACTTCTCCGTCACGGCCCAGGTCGATGTGGCGGCGCTCGCCGAGTCGCTGCCCGGCGGACTCACGGTGCGGCCGGAGGTGCGGCTCACCGGCGGCAGCATCGATCTGTCGGCCACGGCGCATGCCGACGGGGCGGATCGCGTGCTCGAGGTGAAGCTCTCGGCCCACGACCTGGCGGGCATCCGCACCGCCGTCGTACCCTCCGCCGCGGGCGATCCCACGGCGGCGCCGGCGAATACCGTCGAGGAGCGGTCGATCGCGTGGACGGACCCGTTTTCCGCCTGGCTCCGTGGCAGGCTCCCGCCCGGCCGTCGCGGCGCGTTTCGCATCGACGAGGCCCGCATCTCGAGCGCCGCGATCGAGGCCTCGGCGGCGGGCACGGCGTCCGACGCGCGGCTGCAGTGGACCGCCGACCTGGGCGCGCTGTTCGGCGGGGTCGCCGCCCTCTTCAACGTTGGTGACGCGAGCCTCGTCGGCACCTCGCGCGGCACGATCGAATTGACGAGCGACGCGCGCGGCGAGACGAGTGTCGTGCGGGCGACGGCCGGTCTCGCCGACGTCGCGCTCGCGTCGGCCGGACGACCCCCGTGGAACGACGCCGAGATCCGGCTCGAGGCCGATGCGACGGGCCGCCTCTCCGGCAGCGCGGCGATCGTGGATCGGGCGGCCCTGCGTGTGGCTGCCGGCGGCGACACGCTCGAGACCGCGCTCGTGGGAGGCGTGATCGTCGATCTCGCGGGCATGGTCGGCCTCACCGAGACGACGGCGTGGGCGCGTCCGGGCCCGACCGCGCGGGCGATCGTCGCGGAGGGCTCGCTCGTCGGCGACCTCGGTCGCTGGCACGCACGACTCGCGCCCTTCATGCCCGCGGCATCCGCGGTGCCGGCGCTCGGCGGGAAGGTGCAGGCCTCCGCCACGGTGGCCTCACAGGACGACGTGTGGAGGATCACGAAGGCCGCCGGCGACGTGGAGCGATTCACCCTCTCGGTGGCCGGTCGCGAGATCAACGAGCCCCGCATCGTCGCGACCGCCGCCGGACTGATCGATCCGGTGCGGGGCCGGTACGAGCTCTCGAGTGGCGAGGTGCTCACGCCCACCGTCTCGCTGCGGACCGGCGGGCTCGCGTGGGCGGCCGAGGAGGCGTGGGCCGCATCGCTCGCCGCCGTGCGCGGCAAGCTGCAGTGGCAGGCCGACGTCGGTCGGCTCGCGCGCTGGGTCGCGCCGGCGCCGACGGCGACGGCCTGGCCCGCGACGGGGCGCACCTGGGGCACGATCGAGGTGTCCGACGCGCAGGATGCCACGGTCGTGCTCATCGAGGCGACCGGCAGCCAGCTCGCGCTCGCTGAACGGGACGCGACGCCGCGGCCGGCCGGTCAGCCGCCCGGCGCGGACGCGGCCGCGACGAGGCCGGTGTGGGAGGAGCCGCATGCGACGGTCGGCCTCGAGATCACGCTGCCGCGCGGTGCGGCGGGATTCACGGCGGGCTCGCGGATCGATCGACTCGCGGTGCAGTCGTCCACCGTGGGGCTCGTCGCGGCGGGCACGGTCGGCCCGGTCGTCGAGCGACGGTTCCTCGAGCTCGACGGCACCGTGGCCTGGGACTGGGCGCAGGTGTCGCGGCTGATCTCGCCGTGGACCGGCGGGGCGGTGCGGCTGGCCGGCGGTGGCACGCGACCGTTCGCGCTGCGCAGTCCGCTCCTGCCGCCGCCCGCCGCGGCCGCTCCCGCGCCGCCGCCCGTGGCCGAGACGGCGACCGTCATGCTGCCCGAGAGCTGGCTGGCGGCGACCCGCGGTGCCGGCAGCGATGCGCCGCGGTCGGCGCGCATCGCGCGGCCCGCCGCGACCGCCCCGCGGGACCCCGCCACGCTCGTCGATCGGTTTCGGGAGATCTCACTCGACACGTCGATCGCCTGGCAGGCTGCCGACATCGGCGGCGTGCCGCTGGCCGCCGGCGAACTGCCGATGCGGCTCGTGGAGGGGCAGCTCGCCTGCGGCCCGTTCGACATCGGCGTGGCGGGCGGGCGGGTGCGCGGCGCGCCGTGGATCTCGTTCCTCGCGACACCCTGGGAGATCGTCCTTCCGCCGGGCCGCCTCGTCGAGCGGGTGAGCATCGCGGAGGCACGGGCGCAGCAGTGGATCGCCAGGCTCTCGCCGCTCCTCGGTCGCACCACGCGGACCGACGGATTCGTCACGTTCGACGGCGCCGGCGGCCGGATCCCGCTCGCGGCGCCGCTGGCCGGCGAACTGGCGGGTCAGGTGCTTCTGGAAAACCTCGAGGTGACGCCAGCCGGCACGCTCCAGCCGTTCATCAATCTGCTCGTGCGGCTCCAGTCGGCCGCCGATCCGCGGTTCGCGATCGGTGACAAGGCGGTGCTGCTGCGGGTGCGGCCCGAGCCGGTGCGCGTGCGGCTCGCCGGCGGTCGGCTGGAGCACGAGGGACTGGTCATGGACTCGGGGCCGCTCGTCGTGCGGTCCAGTGGCAGCGTCGCCGCGGACGGAACGCTGGCGATGGTCGTCGAGGTCGCGCTGCGGGCGGAGGTCGCGGGGGACGCGCCGGTCGTCGCGCGGCTCCTCCGCACGCCCCTGGCGATTCCCCTCAGGGGGACGCTCGATCGACCGCAGTTCGACGCGCGGGCGATCGACACGGTCGTCGCGCGGATCGTCGACAACACCGCCGAGGCCGTGCTGCGGGACGGCTTCGGTCGCGGGCTGCAGGGGCTCGAAACACTCTTCGGCAACCCGCAGCCGCCCGAGCCCCCGCTCAGCCTGCCACCGGGCCGGTGATGGCCCTCGGCGCACCCGTGCGCATCCGGCGGTCCATCCCGGCGACGAGTCGCTCGAGGCGGCGGCGGTAGGAATAGTGCTCCACCTCGAGCGCGTGCCGCGGCGAGTCGACGTAGCGGAGCGCCGGCGTCGACGGCGGCGCCTGACGCCGGGCGTAGAGCCAGGCCGCGGCGCGCGGGTGCGCGCGGCCGGCGACCGCCATCCGTGCCACGAGCCGTGCCTGCAGGTCGGTGATGCCCCACTGCCCGCTGTCGGGCTGGATGAGCCCGACGACGGCGATGTCGTCACGGGAGCGGTGGAGGAGATTGAGAAACAGCCGCGGCAGTCCGTCGGGGGTGTCGGCGCCGAGGAGTCGCGTGTCGATGAAGGGAAGGGCGACCCGGTAGCCCGTCGCGCAGATCACGATGTCGAAGGCTTCCCGACGGCCGTCTCGAAACACGACCTCCCCGGCGGAGAACGCCTCCACGTCGGCGGCGGGGTGGATGGCGCCGGCGTCGATCCGCCCGTAGAGCTCCGAGTTCACCACCGGGTGCGACTCCCAGAGCAGGTGGTCGGGCTCGGGGAGGCCGTGCCGCCGCGGCCGGCCGATCGTGCGGTCGATCGCGCGCAGCCCCACGAGCCGCCGCAGCCAGAGCGGCGCGCCCATCCTCAGGAGCCGCTCGCCGCGCAGGTCGACGGGCCGCCCGAGGACCTCGCGGGGCACGACGTGGTAGTGGCGGCGCGTGGAGTGCACCGTGCGTGCCGCATGGCGGGAGACCTCGACCGCGATGTCACAGCCGGAGTTGCCGCCCCCGATCACGAGCACCCGCCGGCCCGCGATCGCGAGCGGATGGGTCGGCGACTTGTAGTCGGCCGCGTGGATGAGGGGACCGGCGAAGGTGCCGGGGACGTCGGGCCAGCGCGGCACGTGATTGTGGCCATTGGCGATGACGACGCCCGCGTGCCGTCGCGACATGCCGTCGGCATGCACGATCCAGCCGCCGCCGGGACCCCCGGGCTCGATCCGCTCCACCGTCGCGCGCAGGCGGATCCGGGGGGCGAGGTCGAAGCGACGGACGTAGCTCCGCAGGTAATCGAGGCACTGGCGGTGGTCGGGATACGCCGGCCAGTCCCGCGGCATCGGATGGTCGAGGAACTGCGTGAGGGACTTCGAACTGATGAGGCGGGTCGAGGCGAAGACCCGCGACGTGGTCGAGCCGAAGCGCCAGTTGCCGCCGATGTCGTCCTCCCGGTCGAGGCATTCGGCGGGGATGCCGGCGGCGAGCAGATTCTTGAGCGCGGCCAGGCCCGACGGCCCGGCGCCGATGACGCACCATGTCGGCGTGGCGGTGGGGACGGCGGCTTCAGGCATGCTGCTGGGCGGTGCGACGAGGCGCATGGCGGACGAGCGCGGCGACGAGCGACGCCAGATCATCCGCGGTATGGTGCCACGAGAGGCTCGCCCGCACGAGGCTCCGTCCCTCGGGCACGCTCGGCGGCCGGATCGCGGGCACGAAGCATCCCATGGCGGTCAGCCGTGCCGACAGGGCCACGGCCTCCTCCGCCGTCCCCGCGATGATCGGCACGATCTGCGCCTCCGCGGCTCCGGTGTCGAGCCCGGCCGCAGCGAGTGCCTCGCGCACCCCCCGAGCCCGGTCGAGCAGATCGCGTCGCCGGCCCGGCTCCTCGTCGAGCAGGCGGATCGCCCGCGTCGCCGCCGCGGCCACCCCGGGGGGATGCGCCGTGGAAAAGACCCATCCCCGCGCACGATGCCTGAGCCACCGGACGAGCGGCGCCTGCCCGCCCACGAACCCGCCGGCGGCGCCGAGCGCCTTCGAGAGCGTTCCCACGCGGATGTGCACGCCGTCGGCACAGCCGAGCGACTCGACCAGTCCGCTGCCGCGTCGCCCGCAGACGCCCGTGGCGTGCGCCTCGTCGACCATGAGCATCGCCCCGTGGCGTCGCGCCACGTCGCAGAGGTCGGCGAGGGGGGCGATCGTGCCGTCCATCGAGAAGAGCGTGTCGGTGACGACGAGCCTGCGCCCGGCCGCCGGTGTCGTCGCGAGGATGCGCTCGAGCGCGGCGACGTCGCGATGGGGATAGACGAGCACCTGCGCGCGTGCGAGCCGGCAGCCGTCGATGATGCTCGCGTGGTTGCGCTCGTCGCTGGCGACGACGTCGCCCGGCCGGACGAGCGCGGGGATCGTGGCGGTATTCGCCGTGAAGCCGCTGGGAAAGGTGAGCACCGCCTCCACGTCGAGCAGGTCGGCGAGTGCCGCCTCGAGCGCCTCGTGGGCCGCCGAATGGCCGCTGACGAGCGGGCTCGCCCCCGCGCCGAAACCCTCGGCGCACGCGGCCTTCGACGCGGCCCTCGTGAGCCGCACGTCGCCCGCATAGCCGAGGTAGTCGTTCGACCCGAAGTTCACGAGCCGACGGCCGTCGAGATCGACCTCGCGCCCCTGCCGGCCGATGCGCACGCGGTGCGGCCGTTCGAGCCCGGCGGCCGCGAGCGCGTCGAATGCGGTGTCGATCCACGCGAGTGGTTCCGCGAGCGGCAGGGTGGGGCGGGAGGCCCGCTCGGCGTCGTCGATGCGGCACGGCATGCCGCCATTATGCCGACGCACGCACGCCGGTGCCCGATGAGGTCCACGGAGGTGTTCAGTCGCGACCGCGACGCGTGCACAGCGCCTGGAACACCGACCCCTCGGTCGCGTTGTTCAGGAACTCGACGTGACCGTCCGCGAACAGGGTGGTCCCGCCGCTGGGGTGTCTGCTCGAAAAATCCTCGAAGTGGTGGCCGCCCGCCGCATCGAAGGTGTGCTCACCCACGCCGACGATGCGTGAAATCGGTGCGCACGCGTCCTCGACCATCCCATGCCACATGCTGCCGCCGACGCGGCCGTCGCGCTCGCCCACCATGATCGTCTTGCTGAGACCATCGGAGATGTGGCTGAACGGCATGCGACTGTTGGCGAAAAAGACGCCGTTGCCCGCGAAGGCCCCACGCTCGGCACCCATCTCGTGCATGTGGATCGAGCCGAACACTCCGACGTAGTTGCTGCGGGCGACCCACAGGCTGCCCGGCACCGCATCGGGTTCCTCCTCCTCCTGTTCCTCCGAGCAGGGTCCGGCGCCCAGCAGGAAGGAGCGTTCGGCGTTTGCCGGATCGGAGGGGCAGAGATAGAGGCTGATGACATGGCGGCAGAGTGCCGGCCGGACCGTCGCGATCGGCTGGTGAAGGTCGATCGCCTCGGCGACGACGGGCTCCTCGAGATGCCCGAGGATGCGGGAGGCCCAACCCCAGCCGACGCCCTCGTCGCCGTGCGACGACGTGCTCCCATCATCGTCACAGAGCCAGCCCTCGGGCAGCCGGTTGCGGGCGTCGTGGTAAGCGTGCAGGGCTAGGCCGACCTGCCGCAGGTTGTTGGTACACGAACTGCGTCGCGAGGCCTCTCGCGCGCTCTGCACGGCGGGTAGCAGGAGGCCGATGAGCACCGCGATGATCGCAATGACCACGAGGAGTTCGACGAGCGTAAAACCGTCAGGATGGGCCGCGCGGCGAAGCATGCGTGGAGCCAGAGGGGGTCGGTGCTGCGTGAGTGCATCCATCGACCGTCTCTCCCGCGACCCCTGGAGGTGCTCATCATCCCCTCGGGGATGCTAGCCCGTGATGAACGCATATGCAAACGATCTGCATGAGCCATCGAGCGGGGGGCGGTGCCGCGGCAGATCGCCGCCAAACGCCATGCGTCAGCGGGACGTCGCCAGCTTCACGATCGCGCGGAACTCGGCGGCCGTGACGGGTGTGACGGAGAGCCGGCTGCCGCGGCGCAGGAGTTCCATGCCGGCGAGCGCCTTCACCTGCCGCAGCTCGTCGAGGGGCACCTCGCGGGAAAAGATCTCGAGCAGCTGCACGTCCACCATCGACCAGACCGGATTCTCGGGCGAGGCCCTGGGGTCGTGGTAGGGGCTCCGCGGATCCCAGGCGGCGGGGTCGGGATACGCCTCGCGCACCACCTCGACGACGCCCGCCACGCCGGGCGGGTCGGCATTGGAGTGGTAGAAGAGGCAGCGATCGCCCCGCCGCATCGCGCGCAGGAAGTTGCGGGCCTGGTAGTTGCGGACGCCTTCCCAGCTCGTCCGCCTCCCCTTCGCCTTCGCGAGGTCGTGGATCGAGAAGACGTCGGGCTCGCTCTTGATGAGCCAGTGCTGCGCGGCCATGGGCGGGAGTGTAGCCGAGATGTCCGTCAGTCCGGTGCGCGGACCACGCGGGTCGCGAGGCGACCGTGCGCGTCGCGCGAGACCTCGAGCGGGACTCCGAAGACGGCGGAGAGTCGCGTCGCGTGCAGGGCCTCCGCGACGGGCCCGTCGCCGACGATACGGCCTCCCGCCAGGAGCACCGCATGGCGGAACTCCGGCACGATCTCCTCGAGGTGGTGTGTCACGAGCACGACGGTGAGCCCGGGCTGCCGGCACAGGCCGGTGAGGATGTCGAGGAAGGCGTGGCGGGCGGCGATGTCAAGGCCCGTGGTCGGCTCGTCGAGCACGAGGATCTCCGGTGCGTGGACGAGCGCGCGGGCGATGAGCACCCGCCGTCGCTCGCCGGTGGAGAGCGTATCGACGTGCCGCGCGGCGAGGCGCGTCGCGTCGACGCGAGCGAGCGCCGCCTCCGCGGCCTCACGCACGTCGGCCGTGATCGGCGGACCCCAGTCGGCCAGTTCCGTGGCCGTGAAACCGCTCGCCACCGCCTCGGTCACGGTCATGCGGCCGGTCTGGCCGCCGGAAAACTCGCGGTCGAGGCCGGCCGACACGATGCCCATGCGCCTGCGGAGCACGGCGACATCCCAAGCGCTTCGCCCGAGGATGCGGACGCCGCCCTGCGTGCCGTCGTCATCGACCGACGGGTAGAGCTGGCGGTCGAGCAGCCGCACCAGCGACGTCTTGCCCGCGCCGTTGGGCCCAAGGACCGCGGTGTGCCGCCCGCGCGGGATCACGAGGCTCACGCCGGCGAGCATGGTCACGTCGCCGCGCCGCACCGACACGTCGCGCAGTTCGAGGAGCGGCTCCGCCATGACCGCCGAGCATAGCCGCGGCCGCCACGGCGACCGCGCTCATCGCGTCAGCGGCATGGGGCGCGGCGACGGCGTGACGCCCGGCGGGCCGACCCGGGGGGCGAGCGACTCGGCACGCCGTACGAGGTCGAGGAACTCCGTGCGCCAGCCGCCCGCGTCGGCGCCGAGCGCCTTCGAGGCGGTCGCCGCCACCCAGCCGTACGTGGCGTCGCCGGCGTGCTCGCTGGTTCGCAGCAGCATGCCGAAGCCCGCGACCGCGGCGGCGAAGCGCAGGTCTGCCGAGGCCGCGGTGAAGTCGCCGCCCCGCTCGGCGAGCGGCACCTCGCGCAGCGTGCTCGTGTCGCCGTCGGGCTGCTTGAAGCGGAGCTTCACCGTGAGCAGCTCGGTGCTCGCCGCCGCGGCCGGCTCGCGTCGCGGCTCCCCGGGCGCCGCGTACTTGAGCGGCTCGCCGCCGGACTGGTCGTCCGCCTCGCCCACGAGTGCCACCTCGTAGAGCGCCGTCACCGCGTGGCCGGCACCGATGTCCCCGGCGTCCTTCGTGTCGTCGCGGAAGTCCCGCGCCGCCATCAGCCGGTTCTCGTAGCCGAGCTGCCGCCACGACGCCACGACCGCGGGGTTGAACTCCACCTGGATCTTCACGTCCTTCGCGATCGTGATCGTCGAGCCGGTGAGCTGCTCGACGAGCACCTTCCGCGCCTCGCGTGCACCGTCGAGGTAGGCATAGATGCCGTTGCCGTGGGCGGCGATCGTCTCGAGCTTCTCGTCCTGGAGATTGCCGCTGCCCACGCCGAGCACCGTGAGGAACGTGCCGCCGGCGGCCTTGGCGGTGATGAGGTTGGCGAGCGCCCGGTCATCGGTGATGCCCACGTTGAGATCGCCGTCGGTCGCGAGGATCACGCGATTCACGCCGCCCCGCACGAAGTGCTCCGCGGCCTGGGCGTACGCCAGTTCGATGCCGGCGCTGCCGTGCGTGCCGCCTCCCGACGTCAGCGACTCGATCGCCGCGAGGATCGCCCCCTTCTCCGCGCCGCTCGTCGAGGGCAGCCGTAGCCCCGCGTCCCCCGCGTACGTCACGATCGCGACGCGGTCGTTCTCGTCGAGCTCCTCGACGAGCATCGTGAGCCCCTGCTTGACGAGCGGCAGCTTGTCGTCGGAGGCCATCGAGCCCGAGACGTCGACGAGGAAGACGAGGTTGCCGGCCGGTCGCTCGGTGCGGGGCACGTCGCGGCCCCGCAGGCCGACCCGCACGAGCCGGTGCCCGGGTCGCCACGGGC
>CAIWZS010000215.1 GCA_903917235.1 uncultured Planctomycetaceae bacterium
AGGTCGCCCCGGTGGTGCGACAGTGCGATCGCCACGTCCACCGGAAGCTCGGTGAGACCGGCCAGCGACAGCGTGCCACCGTGCGCGGCAAGCGCCGTGGCCACGGCGACGGGCATCTCACGCAGCCCGTCGAGCGCGAGGGGGCCGTCGTGACCGGCGAGCACGGCCGCCGCATCCGCGGAGAGCGCCGTCACATGGCCGAGCTGACCGCCATGCTTCTTGAGCACCGACCGCGTCCACGAGGCGCTCGTGAGCGTGCGCAGCGTTCCCACCACGAGGCCGCCCTGATGCGCCGAGAGGGCCTCCACGGCCTTGGGCGACAGCGACGTCAGACCCTTGATCGACAGCCGTCCGCGATGCTTCGCGATCGCGCACACCACCTCGTCGGTCGCGGCCGTGAGGCCGTTGAGCGAAAGCGGCCCGTCGTGGGCGGCGAGCACGGCCGCCGCCTCGGGCGAGAGGCTCGTGACATGGTCAAGCTCGCCGCCTCGCTGACGCAGGGCATCGAGCGCCCAGGCCCGCGTGGGCAGCGCGTTCACCGCCCCGAGACCCAGCCGGCCGCGATGCGCCGCAAGCGCCCGTGCCGCCGGTTCGGAGAGGTCCCGCAGGCCTGACAGCGAGAGAAAGCCGTCGTGGTCCGCGAGCGCGGCGGCCGCCTCGGGAGACAGCGTCACGACGCCGTCGAGATAGAGCGGGGCGTCGTGGCGCGCGAGCGCCGCCGCCGCGCCGGCCGAGAGTGTCGTCAGGCCGTCGAGCGTGAGGCCGCCGGCGTGGCCCGCGAGCGCCGCGGCCACCGCGTCGGGAAGGTCGGTGAGCCCGTTGAGCGACAGTCCCCCTTCGTGCTCGGCGAGCACGCGGGCGACCGCGGGCTCGAGTGTCACGAGGCCGTCGAGGCACAGTTCCGGCGACTGGGCCGTCAGGAGTTCCCGCGCCCGCTCGACCGACAACTCGGTGAGTGTGCTGGTGGTGTCTCCGTCCATAGACATGATCCGGAATCCGCCGGGTCCCGGTCACGGCCGAATCGGCCCGGCCCGAACCCGACCGTATCCATCGTCGCCGGACGTCTCCCCCGATGCAAACGCATGAGATTCCGAGGTCGCGGCTCACTCGCGTTGAAAGACGATGAGCAACTGCTCGTTGTCGACCGTCGAGGTGAAGTCGACGGGGCGCGGCCGGCCCGGACGGGCGAAGCAGAGCTTCCTGACAGGGTCGCCCAGTTCGTACACCCCGAGATAGTGCTGGACCTCGCCACCGGCGTCGGTCGCGGTGAAGTCGATGCGTTTCGGCACCAAGTCGGGCTCGACCGTGCTTCCTCCGCGGACCATCTCGCCGCCGTCGTGGAGGAGCGCCCACGTCCCGTCTCCGGCATTGTTCACGCTGAAGCGGCGCGCGTCCTCGTCGGCGGCTCGCTGCCCGTCGACGTGTAATTCGACGACCCGCCAGTTGCCGCGGACGGCCGCGCGATCCTTTTCCACGGCCCCGGCGTCGGCGGCGACGACGGCCGCTGGGCCGCCGGATGAACCCGAGATGTTCAGCCAGACGAGCGCCGATGCCGCGACACGCCGCCGCCACTCGCGGGATCCACGTGCTGCGGGATTCCCCATGCCATCCCGTCGTGAGGTCATCGCACCCATGACGCCCTCCAGATGAATCGACACCCCGCCGTGGCGGTCTTCGGCAAGCGTCGCAGGCCCACCGGTGATCGGTCAACTCGGTCACCGACCCCCTGGACGCGGTGCGGTGTCGGGGAGCGGACACGTCGTTGTGCCGCGCTGCGTCGTGACGTTCGGCATGCGCGCGGCCGCGGAGATCGTGCCCGACTGATCACCGTCGCGCCGCCCGTCGGACACGCCCAGGGATCTCGTGGAAGGCCGTCTCCCGCCGGTTTCGCCTGGAAACGTGAAATCGCAGCGGCCACGCAGGTGACGTCGGACTATCGTTCCTGGACGAGGTCCGACGCCCGGGCCGCCATGCCCACCGATGTCCGACGCGATGCTCCTCCCTGCGACGCACCCGAACGATTCGGACACGCAGGCACGCGGCCCGCACGCCCCGGCCTGGATGTCATGGTGGCTCGTGGCCGCCGGCGTCTACAACCTCGCGTGGGGCGCCCTCACGGTGCTCGTGCCGCGCTGGCTCTTCGACCTCACTGGCATCGAACCGCCTTCGTACCCGTTCATCTGGCAGTGCGTCGGGATGATCGTGGGCGTCTACGGGATCGGCTACCTCGCAGCGGCGCGGGATCCATACCGCCACTGGCCGATCGTGCTCGTCGGCTTCCTCGGCAAAATCTTCGGACCGATCGGCTACGTCGACGGAGTGCTGCGGGGCGAGGTGCCGCCGGCGTTCGGCGTGACGCTGCCGACGAACGACCTCATCTGGTGGATTCCGTTCGCGCTGATCCTCTACCACGCATTCCGCGCCAACACCGACACCGCCCGCGGCACGGTCGCGCCCGATCTCACGACGGCCCTCGCGGAGTCGCGGACGCAGTCGGGAGCGTCGCTGGCGGAACTCTCTCGGACGCAGCCGCTGGTGATCGTCCTCCTGCGGCACTCCGGCTGCGTGTTCTGCCGCGAGGCGATCGCCGACGCGGCCCGCGCGCTTCCCGAAATCGAGGCCGCCGGAGCGCGACTCGTGCTCGTGCACCAGGGTGCCGACGACGACGGCCTCCGCGGGCTGGCGGCTCGGTGCGGCATCGATCGGGTCGATCGCGTGAGTGACCCGCGCAAGGACCTCTATCGGGCCCTCGAACTGTCCCGCGGCACGCTCGGCCAGCTCTTCGGGCCGGCCGTCTGGTGGCGGGGGCTCGTGGCGATCATGCGTGGCCATGGGTTGGGACCGCTCGTCGGTGACGGGTTCCGGATGCCCGGCGCGTTCCTCGTGCGCGACGGGCGTGTCATCACCTCCTACCGCCACGCCCATGCCGCCGACCGGCCCGACTACGCCGGCCTCGCATGCGGCGTGTCGCGTCCGGCGGCCTGACACGACTCGGCGCCGTCGCGCGAGGCCGTTTGCGCGCTCCGGCCGATTTGACCGGTTAGTGTGCTTCCGTATACTGGTCGCGAATCGTCCGAGGTCGTCTCGCCGAGCGTTTCCCCGATGGCCACGATCCCTTTCCGCGCCCCGTCTCGGCATCTCATCTCGGTGGATGCGTTTCATCGGATGGGCGAGACGGGCATCCTCGGCCCCGGCGATCGGGTGGAACTGATCGACGGGGAGATCATCGACATGTCGCCGATCGGGGTCCTGCACGCGGCACTCGTGGACGCACTCGTCAGGCACTTTGGTCGCTCTGCAGGGCAGTCGGTATTCATTCGCTGCCAAAACCCGTTGCGGCTCGACGACCTCAGCGAACCGGAGCCCGACATCGCGATCCTCCGGCCCCGGGCCGACTTCTACACGACGTCTCATCCGGGGCCGGCTGACGTTCTGCTCGTCATCGAGGTTTCCGATACGAGCCTCGCGTATGACCTCGGCACGAAGGTGCCGCTCTATGCCCGACACGGCATCCCGGAAGTCTGGGTGATCGACGCGGCCACGCGGATGACACGGGTGTTTCGCGATCTGGCCGGTGGTCGTGTGGCCGGGCCTCTGGCCGGCAGCGGCTACGCGACCGAAGAAAGCCTCG
>CAIWZS010000216.1 GCA_903917235.1 uncultured Planctomycetaceae bacterium
CGGCGGATCGCCGCCACCCGCAGCCGAACCCACTCGTCGTGGATCGACCGGCCGACGACCGACTTGAACCGGGCTTCGAGCGAGGGCCGCGACAGGGAGAGTCGGTGCGCGATCCCGGCGACATCGGGCTTGACGAGCGGTTTTTCCCGCAGCTGCAGGAGCGTCGTCACCACGGCCTCATCCGACGTGGCCATGGCGTCGGTGCTCGTCCGCGACACCACGCCGATCGGGGGCACGACGACGCGGGCGTTCGCCATGGCCCTTACCCCTCGCTTGATCATCGCGTCGAGAAGCGTGGCGGCCTCGTAACCGACTCGCAACGCGGCCTGGTCGATGCTCGACAGCGGCGGAATCGTGAGTTCGCAGATCATGTCGTCGTTGTCCACGCCGAGCACGGCCACGTCGTGCGGCACACGGAGCCGGAGGCTGCGGCAGGCCTCGAGCACGTGTCGGGCTCGCACGTCGTTGCAGGCCATCAGCCCGATCGGCTTCGGAAGCCCGCGAATCCAGCCGCAGAGTTCCTTCTGCAGGTCCCGCCATCGCCGGGCGTCGGCATGCCGGCCGGTGTACACGTCGCAGGGCTTTCCCGCCGCCGCGCAGGCTTCCGTGAAGGCCGAGGCCCGCTCGTCCGACCAGCCGGCGATGGCCGTCTTCGGATACCCGTAGTAGGCAAGCCTCTGAAATCCGCAGGCCAGGAGGTGCGCCGCACCGAGCCTGCCGATGGCGACGTTGTCGGTGAACACGTAGGGCATCGAGGAGTCACGATCAAACCACCCGTAGCCGCCCCCCACGCCCACGATCGGGATCGACAGCCCGCTGATCACCGCGGCCACGCGTCTGTCGTCGAAGTTGGCGATGATGCCCTGACCGTTCCAACGCTTCAGGTCGGGAAGTTTTTGGAGCGGATCCTCCTCGACGTACAAGCTCCAGATGGGCGTCTGCTCCCGGGCGTATCGCGCGACACCGCCGATGATCCGGCGGTCGTACGGCCGAGCTGCATCGAGGATCACGGCGATCAGTGGGGCGTCAGGCATACGGCAGCGGCGGGCGGACGGTCACGTGGTGAGCAGGTGCTCCAGCACGAGCCTTTCGAGCGATTCGTAGTCGCGATTGGCGATGCACTCGGCCGCGGCCCGCTCGGGAAACGACCGCGCCTTCGCGACGAGCAGTTCGAAGATCCTCCTGCTCGTGGCGAGGTGGGCCGTCGCCGCCCCCGCCCGCTGCGTCCGTTGCGCCTTCACGTCGAACCCGATGAACGCGCCGCTCTCGGCATAGCGACCCGCCTCCAGGATCCGCACCTGGTCGAATGCGCTCCGCAGGTTCGCTGCCCCGAAGACCTTGTCCTGGTCGAACTTGAGGCCGTTCTGGTCGTTGAGATGCACGCTCCAGAGCTTTCCGGCCGCGAGGGCGAAGCCCATCTCGTCGGACGGGTCGAGGCCGGCGAGGATCGCATGGGCTGTCTCGATCAGCACGCCCACGCGGGCCGGGTCGCTCGAGCGGGCCCCCAGCGCCAGGGCATGGCCGATCGTCGGCACGAAGGCGTGGTCGACCGGCTCGTTCGGCTTCGGCTCGATCGCGATCCGCACCCGCGGCGCCGCGCCGAGGATCGCGTCGACCGCCCCAATCATCTGCCGCGAGGCCTCGATCGGGTTCTTGCTTTCGCGGACGGCCGTACCCTCGCGGGCCGGCCATATCACGATCAGGTCGCAGCCGAGCGCCAACGCCACGTCGACCGCCCGCTTCGACCGCTCGATCGCCCAGGTCCGCGCCAGGGAGCAGTTGCTCGTGTAGCCGCCGTCGATGCCGCGCTCGTGCTCCCAGAGCCGCGGGGCGACGAACTCGGGCACGAGGCCCCGGTCGTCGAGCCGCTTCCGCATCTCGCGGGCCGCGCGGTCCACCGCCGCCGGCGGCAGTGTCTCCAGGTCCGGCACAGCATCGTCGTCGTGGAACTGGATGCCATGGAAGCCGAGGTCGACAGCCACCGTGAGCACGTCGTCGAACGGCACCGGCGGCCGCACGGGCGGCCCGAACGGATCCGCACCTGGATGGAGGTTCCAGGGTCCCAGCGAATAGCGATAGGGCGTGACCATTGGCATCCCCGCGTCGAGTCCCGCAATCCGCTTGAC
>CAIWZS010000217.1 GCA_903917235.1 uncultured Planctomycetaceae bacterium
AACGTCGACGTCTACCGCGTGGCCTATCGCACCACGATCCCCGAGCAGGGCAATCGCCCCACCGTCGCCTACGGGCTGGTCGCGATCCCCCAGGGGGTGTCGGGCCCGATCCCCATGGTCTCCGTCCAGCACGGCACGCTCTGGCTGAAGGAGTCGGCCCCGTCGCAGGCCTTCTCCTGGGACGTGACGTCCACAGCCGTCGTGAACTACGGTCTCACGGAGCAGGCACTCTACTTCTCCGCCTACGAGACGCGGCTGAACGTCGCCGCATTCGCCGGACAGGGCTATGCTGTGATCGCCGCCGATTACGTCGGCATCGGCAACTCGATCGAGAACGACAGCTTCGTGGTCAAGGCCAGCGAGCAGCGGGCGTGCCTCGACATGCTCGCCGCCTCCGAGCGGTTCCTGGCCGCCAAGAGCCTCGCCCGCTCCCAGCTCTTCCTCAACGGCTGGTCGCAGGGCGCGCTCGTGTCGATCTCGTTTCAGGAGGCGCTTGAGGCCGCCGGCGTGGCGATTGCCGGCGTCTCGACGGCGGCGACGCCGGCCAATACGGGGATGTTCGCCGAGGGCTTCATCTTCAACCGTCGGCCGTATTCCGAGGTCACCGTGCCGGATTGGCCGTGGGCGATCTTCGTCCATCAGTTTTCCTCGTTCGCGCTCGCCAGCTACAGCGGCCAGACGAACGCCCCGCTGGAACTCTTCGGCGGCAACTACGACTTCTCGCGGACGTTCTACATGCGGGAGTACGAGTCCTTCCCGTCGTTCGAGTGGCAGACCGACGTCCGCGGAGAGATCGTGCCGGTGATGGTGATGGATGGCGTCACCCGCGACGCGGAGGTGTCGAAGTTCCTCGACCGGAAGGTCGTCGAAAGCCCCCGGGCCTTCGAGAGCAGCGCCTACGGAAAGCTGATCGATGCCGTGAGCTCGGGCAATACCCGGCTCACGAGCGACATGAAGATGTATTACGGATTGCAGGACGAGGGCTATGCCGTCCCCGTCTGCCTGTCCGTCGACACGTGGCAGCGGGGCACGTTCGGCAAGACCAACATCGAGCAGGTGCCGGTGCCGCACGCCAGCCACCGCAGCACGTTCCTCACGGCCGTGGCCGGGCAGGTGGAGTGGTTCAACGCCAAGCGCGGCCTGCCCGATGCCGTGGCGGACCTCACCGCGACGCTGAGCGGCTCCGGCACGGAGGCGACGCTCACGTGGACGAGCCCGGCGACCAACGGCTCGCCGATCACCGGCTACTGGGTCGAGCACAAGGCCGTCGGGGGCACGACCTGGACGAGGCTCCCCGCCATCAGCCCCGTGACCCTGTCGGCCACGGTGACCGGCCTGACTGCCGGCCAGCGGTATCAGTACCGGGTGTTCGCGTTCACCGGGAACGGTGGCGTTGGGTTGGTTTGCCCGAGCAGCACCCTCGCCGTCACGGGCAACCACATCCCAACGGCCTCCGCTCAGCTCAATCCCCCCAATCCCACGACGAGGGAGGTCAGCGGGCTGCTGACCGCCGCCGACCTCGATGGCGACGCGCTTCGGTACCGCGTGTCCACATGGCCGACCAAGGGGAACGTCACGTGGACGTTCATGAAGGTCAACGACGTGGTCGACACCACGCGGATGTTCTTCACCTACACGCCGACGGCAGCCGCGACGGCGGGTGGTGAGATCGACAGATTCACCGTCACCGTCAGCGACGGGTATGGCGGGACCGTGAACGTGGAGATCGAAGTGCCGATCGGCGTGGTGGTCGGCTGACGGAAACCAGGAACCAGACCTGAACACGGAACCAGACCTGATGATCGCTCTCTTTCGCCGTTTCCACGCACGCCCCCGCCGCTCCCGCGAGGCCGTCCGGCGACGTCGCCGGAGTGATCGCGAGCGGAATCTGAAGCTCGAGTCGCTCGAGCCACGGCTGGCGCTGGCGGTCATGTCCGGGCTGCCCGACACGATCGCGCCGGTGGTGCGCTCCGTCTCGCTTCCCGCGGCCGGCACGTACGGCACGGGCGAGCCGCTGACGTTCAAGGTCAGGTTCAGCGAGCCGGTGCGGGTGGTGGGCAACGAGGCCGACCTGTTCCTCCCCGT
>CAIWZS010000218.1 GCA_903917235.1 uncultured Planctomycetaceae bacterium
CGCGTTGGTCCGGGTCTCATCGGCGGAGGAGCGAATCGACGTGGTGCGTGCAGTGCTCGCGGGCGAGGCGAGCACCGACGAGCGGGTCGTGCTGACCGTGCTGCGCGTCCTCTCGATCGCACTCGCGCGGGGCGTCGATATCGACTCGGACGCGTTCCATGTCCACGAGATGCTCGAGCGGCTCGACAGCCATCCATCGGAGGCCGTGCAGCAGGAACTCGTCGAACTGCGTGTCGCCACGCGGGCACCAGGCGTGGTCCGGGACGTGCTCCGTCGGCTCGACCTCGCCGCCGGGCAGGAGCAGCAGATCCATTGCCTGCACGCCCTCATGCGCTGGGATGGCGCGTGGGAATTGCCGGCACGCCGACGGATCATCGAGTGGTTCCTGAAGTCGCGGTCATTCACCGGCGGGCATCTCCTGCCGAAGATCATGCGTCGCATGCAGGACGACTTCGTCGCCAGCCTGTCGCCCGAGGAGCGAATGCACCTGGCCACCGAAATCGCGCGGCTCGAATCCCCCACGTCGGTCGTGTCTGACGCACCCGCGGTGGCTCCACGCCCATTCGTGAAGCACTGGACACTCGAAGAACTCGTGCCCCACCTGAGCGATGTCACGGAGGTACGCGACCCTGCCAGAGCCCGCACGGCGCTGGCAGCCGCCCAGTGCCTCAAGTGCCACCGTCTCGGCGGGAGCGGTTCGGCCGTCGGGCCTGACCTCTCGGCAGTCAGGAACCGCTTCGACCTGCGGTCCATCACAGAGTCGATCATCTCGCCTTCAAAGGTGGTCGACCCCAAGTATCACTCCACGACGTTCCAACTGGTCTCGGGCCGGGTCGTGACGGGGCGCTCCGCACAGGTTTCCACCGGCGAGATCGTCGTCGAATTGGACGCCCTGCGTGGCGTGACCGAACGCATCGCGCGTTCCGAGATCGAGGCCTCTCATCCATCGCCTGTCTCGCCCATGCCGCAGGGCCTCCTCGACACGCTCACGCTGGAGGAAGTGCTCGATCTTCTTGCTGTCGTGCGAGCCGGAGTGGTGCCCGCGGACAAGTGACCTGGAGACAACGACGTGCGATGCGGCCGCACGTCCGCTCCGTCCCGAGCGCGTCAACCACGCTGGACACGCCGATGGGACGCTGCCATATTCGCGAACCGCAACGTGGAGACACCACACGTTCGCAGTCCGTCAGCGGGGGACCTTCCATGCACGTTCTGTTCATGATCGCGAGCACGATGGCGGGTGCGGCGGCGGTCGCCGCATCGGCAGATGCGACGTCGCGTTCTGCCGCGCGGTCAGACTCGAAGGAACCGGTCCAAGTCCGGGTACAGGTCCAGGTTCAGGCGGACGGCACCGGAAAAGTCGTGGTCAACGAGGCCGGCCCACCCAACCGGCCGGCACAGCATGTCGATCCCCCTGGTCCCGAAGGAGCCGACACTCCCAAAGACATGCTGCCCAAGGCCGAGAAACAGGCCGAGCAGGCCCGAATCGCAGCGGAGCAGCACGCCGAGGCCGTGCGGAAGGCGATCCAGCGGCTCACCGAGCAGATGCAGAAAGGCGCGGGCCAGCAGCCACCGGCGGCTGGCGGCTCGTTCGGGATGCAGGGCAGCATCACGATCATCGGCCCCGACGGCGCGACCCATACGCAGACGTTCGAGAAGTTCGGCAACGGCGACCAGGCCCTTCCCGATGTTCGGCAACTCGTCGATCAGGCGCTCAAGGCCGCAGGCGCCCAGCTTCCCGAGGACGTCCGCGACAAGCTCGATCAGGCACTGGCTCAGCCAGGCCGAGTGGAGACGCCGGCCGACGCACGTCCCGCCCTCGATGCCACCGACATCTCGGACAAGCTCGACCGCATCCTCGATCGGCTCGAGAAGCTCGAGGCCGATGTGCAGGCGCTCAAGGCCACGCGTGCCGCCGCGGAATGACCCGAGTCGGTCGCCGTGGAGAAGGCGGTCAACCCGCCGTCGCCACGCCCGCACACACCGATCATGCCGTCCGGCTCATGGGTGGCCTCGAGCCAATCGACGGCGGCGAGCACCGTCTGCACCTCGTAGCCGATCACGTGTCGAGCCATGTGCTACCGCTATTGTATAGATCCACTCCCGGTGCGTCTGGTCGGACTTCGCCGGCTACGCTGCCTTGGACCCGACGACCATGCGATTCTCCACGTGGTTCGTGCTCGCGTTCCTGGTCTCGGGCACGGCGACGGCCCGCGCCGGGGACTGGCCAACCTACCGAGCCGATGCGGCGCGTTCGGGGTACACGAGCGAGGCCATCCCCAACCAGTTGCGCGAGCGTTGGGTCTTCCATCCGGGTGCGGCCCCGCGACGCGCCTGGGTCGGGTCGGAGCGGATCGAGTATGACCTTGCGTTTCAGCCGATCCTCGTCGGCGATACGGTGCTCCTCGGGAGTTCCGCCGACGACACCGTGTACGCCCTGGACGCCACCACGGGGCTCATCCGGTGGCGGTTTCACACCGAGGGCCCCGTGCGTTTCGCGCCGGTGGCTGCGGACGGGCGGGTGTTCCTGGCCAGCGACGACGGCTGGCTCTATGCCCTTGATCTCGGGACTGGCGAACTCGCCTGGAAGCACCGGGGGGGACCCGATCCGGACCGCGTGGTCGGCAACGGCCGCGTGATCTCGAGATGGGCCGCACGTGGCGGGCCCGCGGTGGCCGGCGGCCTCGTCTACTACACGGCCGGCATCTGGCCGAGCGAGGGCGTCTTCATCCATGCCCTCTCCACGAAAGACGGGCAGGTCGCTTGGTCGAACGTGGATAGCGGCCGGATCGAGATGAAGCAGCCGCACGGTGGTGCGGTGGCGGTGAGCGGCGTGGCACCACAGGGCTATCTCGCACTCGCCGAGGACGCCGTCGTCGTGCCGACCGGCCGCGCCGTGCCTGCGGTCTTCGATCGCGGCAGCGGCGAACTCCGCTACTACAAACTGCAGGAAAACCAGCAACAGGGGGGCACGCGCACGGCGGTCGTCGAGTCGTCCTTCCTGAACACCGGCTGTCTCTTCGATCTTGCGTCGGGCGCCCTGACGAGCCGGGTCGGCCTCGGGCCGACGGTGGTCACGCCGACCGGCCTGCTGCGGGCCGAGGGGCGATCGCTCATGGTCTCGGCCTGGGCCGCAACCGAGCGATTCGACCGCAAAGGAAACCCCGAGAAGGTCCGCCAGCTCGTCCAGAAGCAGATGGTCCCTCTCGAATCCGAGGTGACGGAGGTGATCGTCGCGGGTGAGGACGCCATCGTCGGAGGCGAGGGCTGGGTCGGCGCGATCGATTTTTTGGGCCAGCGGACGATGTGGTGGCATGCTCCAGTCGATGGTGTCGTCCGGGGACTTGCGGCTGCCAATGGCCGTGTTGTCGTCACGACTGAATCAGGCAGTGTCCATCTCTTCGACGGTCGCTCCGACAGGATGTCACTGCCGGCCCAGGAGACGCCTCCCGGGCCGACCGTCGCGACGGCCCCGGCACCGATCGTCACCGATCTCCTCGCGCGCGTGCCCGAGCGGCGGGGCTACGCCGTCGTCTTCGGCGTTGCTGATGCCGGTTCGCTCGCTGGTCAGCTCGCCGTCGCTTCGGACTTTCAGGTCGTCGTCGTCGACGACGACCTCGGTCGCGTGCGGCACGCCCAGCGGGCGCTGGCCGATGCCGGCCTGCTTGGCGTCCGTGCATCGGTCATCCATGCGCCGCTCGCTGCCACGGCCCTACCGCCCCAGTTCGCCAATCTCGTGATCACCGTCGAGACCTCGTTCGCAGACGACGTCGTCGCCGAGCAGCGACGGATCCAGCGGCCCTTCGGCGGCGCACGGTGCCAGCGCACCGACGGCACGTGGCACATCGAAACCAAGGGCGCACTGCCGGGCGCGGGCAGCTGGACGCACCAGAACGCCAATCCGGCCAACACGCTCTGCTCGGAGGACGAACTCGTGCGGGGCACCCTGTCGATGCAGTGGTACGGTGACGTGGACTTCGAGATCGCCAACCGCCACGGGCAAGGTCCGGCGCCCGTCGTGCACGACGGCGTGATGGTCGTCGGCGGTGTCGACGGCCTCTGCGCGGTCGACTCGTTCAATGGCACGGTTCTCTGGACCCATGACATCAAGGGTTTCCTTGCCGACTATGACGGCATCCACCACGACGTCGGTGTCGGCGACACCGGGAGCCCCTACTGCATCGGCGGCGACTCGGTCTACGTGAAGTCGGGACGCACGTGCGATCGCCTCGACCTGCGGACCGGCAGACGGCTGGCCCGCTTCGAGACGCCCGTCGCCGTGGACGCCGAGGATCGCAACTGGGGCTACCTCGCGTGGCACGGCGGGATGCTCTTCGGGTCGGTCGAGGATGCCGACCACAACGTCAGTCCGCGGTATGAGCTCTCGGCATTGCGCACCGAATCGGTCATGTTCTTTGCGATCGATCCCGAGAAGGGCTCGTTGGCATGGTCGTACAAGCCTGCACACTCGATCCGCCACAATGCGATCGCCCTCGCGGACGGCAAGGTGGTGCTCATCGACCGACCCATCGCCATGCAGGACCGCGTGAAGGAGTTCTCGCGCCGTGGTCGCAAAGTCGAGACGCTCCCCCCCGACGTTCAGCCTGGTGGTGCACTCATCTGCTTCGACGCGGCCAACGGTGCGGAGCGCTGGCGCAACGAGAAGGAGATCTGGGGCACGCAACTGGCGGTCAGCTCTCCGTACGGCATCGTGCTGATGAACTACAAGGCCGTACCGCACGCGTTCTTCGAACTGCCCTCGGAAGCGGGCGGCCGTCTCGCCGCCTTCGGCCTCGAGACGGGCGAGCCGATCTGGTCACGCGATGCCACATACAAGACGCGGCCGATCATCCAGGGCGAGCGCATCGTCGCCCAAGGGGGCGCCTGGAACCTGCTGACCGGCGACCAGCTCCCCTGGGCATTCAAGCGTTCCTACGGCTGCAGTCAGCTGGTGGCGAGCAGCCGCATGCTGCTGTTTCGATCGGCCACACTCGGCTACGCCGACCTCGACCACGAATACCAGACCGAGAATTTCGGCGGCATGCGGCCGAGCTGCTGGATCAACGCAATTCCCGCCTCGGGCATGGTCCTCGTGCCGGATGGGTCGGCGAAGTGCGTCTGCAGCTACCAGATGCGTTCCTGGTTCGGACTGCGAAGCGAGTGACACGACCGTCACGGAGTCGCCACGACCCACGCGGCCGACGAGCACGGGACAGCCGATGAGCGGACTGATCGGGCACACGATGTACGGCATCCTCGCCCGTCACGAGGCACGGGCCCGCGGCCTGCCGATCGCCGGGCTGCTTGCGCGGCACGAGGCGAGCTACCTCTGCGGCGCATATCTCGGCTGTGACATCCAGACGATGCCCGAGGCCGTGTGCGTCGACACCGGCCGAGAGGTGGGCTTCGGCACCGTGCCCGTCGAGAGGAGCCCGATCACGGGAGGCCCGGTGCGGCCGTGGAGTCTCGCCTTTGACGGCGGAGAGTACCGGCCGCGAGCCATCCACGACCGCTTCTATGGCCGGGCCCACCTCATCTTCGGTTGGACCGCCGCGGAGCGCCAGCATGCGGTTCCCTGGGACCATCTTGCGGACTACGTGGCGGCGACGATCGGCGACGCGATCGACTTCCTGGGAGCGGGAGAGCGGTCGATCGCCTACCTCTTCGGCTGGCTCGTCCACATCGTGGGCGACAGTCTCATCAAGTCACAGCATCCCGGCCTGCGGCTCCACCTTGTCGACGGCACCTACACGCCGACCAATCGCCCGATCCAGGACCTCGTCACGTTCCACGAGGTCGGCCGCTCAGAGCTTGGGCTCGACTGGGAGCGCACGCTCGGAGCGCTCGCCGCGACCCCTGTCGAGCCGGCTCAGTTGCACGCGATGCGGGTGACCAGGCCGCGCGGTGCGCTTGCGGCGCTCTTTCCGAACGCGTGGGCGCCGGGCGACGAGGCCCTCGCGCGGTGCGTGCTCGCGGAGAATCGCCGCTACCTCGCCCCCTACGCAGAAAGGCTCCTCGGCGAGTACCGTCTCACCGACGGTCCCGACGGACCCCTGTGTGACGCCAACCTGAGCCGGCTTGCCGGGGGGCTCACCTATCGCCAGATGGTCGCCGCGGCCGAGCAGGCGCACTTTCGGGAAGCACTCGACGTCATCGCCCGGGAAACAGTCGACCTCTTCGAGCAGGTTCTCGACCGCGAGCCACGGGTCGCGGCTCTCGACGCCACCAACGACCCCGCGGCACGATGAGTGCCCGCTGGTGACCTCGGATCGCGATACCGCCCAGCACCAGTCTCATGCCGGTCGCATGCTCGCCGTCGCCCACCAGATGCGCCAGTTCATAGGCGCAGTCGCCCACCGGTGCGCCCGAGGCCCGTAGCACCTCGAGCCCTGAGTCGGCCGAGTGCAGCTGTTCGCGCGAGGCGTCGTCGCTGAATCGGCTCGCGAGCATGAACTCGACCCGGGCGACCCTCCCTCGGTTTGCACCGTCGGAGAGTCTCTCTTTGGGCGTGGCGACGTTTCAGGGGGACGCATATTGCACGACGATCACTTCGTGCCGTGCACGAGCCAGGCTGCCAGCGCGTCACGGCCACCCGCACCGTCGTCGAGTGCGACTGCTCCCGTCGCGATCGCCGATCTCGTGAGCGGCAGGAGCGATTCGGCGTTCTCGCCCACCAGTCGCAACCGCGACGCCCCGGCTGCAATCAGGCCGGGGATGTCGAGGTACCGCACGGCGCCAGGCAGGAAGAGCGGATGCCGCCAATCGTCGAGGGATTCAAACCGAAAGCCGCCGGTATCGACCGCCACGCGGTCGATCGAGGGACCCGCGACCGTTCGCGCGGCGAGCACGATCGGCGCGGCCTCGCCAAAGCCGGCAACCGCCACGTGCGATGGCCGCGGATGTCCGGGCACCTCGGTGTTTCTCAGGAAGGCGAGGATGGTGAGCACGTCCTGAGCACTGCGGGCGATCGCCGGATCGTTGTAGCCGAAGGTGTACCCGGCGAACTCACGAGGATTCTTCACCGTGCGCTGCCGAGCCGTCTCGCTCCCGACGACCTCCAACTCCCGGGCGTGGAAGAGATCGGCTGCGACGACCGCCGTTCCCCCGGCGAGCAGAGAGCGGATCTCGCCGGGCATGCGGCTCGGCGCCGTGTCGCCCTGCTCGATCACGGCCCGCCGGCCGGACGAATCGAGCCAGACGACCACCTGCTCGTTCCAGTTGGACGGATAGAGCCATTCGACGGGAACCTCCTCCCCGTACGTCGTGTTCTCCAGCGTCCCTCGCATGCGCACCACATCACCAACCCGCTCCTTGTCGGACAGGTTCCACGCGACGACCCCCGCCGACGTGAAGGATCGGCCGATGAGCGTCTCGAACGCCGGTCGCAGGAGTCGATCCACGCCGTCCTGCGTCGCGGCCGCCTCGCGAACGGTGGTTTCGATGGTGTGGTCGAGATCGGCGAGGAGCTTCCGCTCGAAATCCGGGTCGGCCGCGGGCGGGGCCGGGTGGGAGGCGTCCCAGACCGAGAGCCGCTCCGGCGGCATGGGCTCGAAATCCCGCTCGATCACGGGTTCCTCGAGCCCGAGACGAAACTGCCGATTCAGGAATGTCTGGAAGGCGGAGCGGGTCACGGCGTTGTAGTTGTGGGGAAAGTGCTCACCGCGCAGGAGCGTGACGCGATCCTTCGCACCAAGGAGCGCGTAGAGCCGCTCGAGATCGGGGAAGCCCTTCGTCGCCATCTCCCGCGTCCAGTCGTCGGCGGTGTTCATGCCCTGGGGCTTGGGGGCGAAGAGGGCCGCGAACTCCACGTTGCCCGAGCCGATGCGGAGCAGCGACGCGTTTTCGCAGGTGCACCCTCCCTGCATCGACGTGCTCACCATCACGACCGGATAGGAGAGGGCGAGGCGATCGTCCACGGCCGCCAGGAGCATCGTCTGTGTGCCACCGCCGCTCGACCCGGTCATCGCGATGCGGGCCGGATCGACCTCGGGAAGGGAGAGGAGAAAATCGAGCGAGCGGATCGAGTTCCAGGTCTGCAAGCCCATCACGCTCTGCAGCCGGCTTTCGGCCTGTGGACTGAAAAGCCCCCAACCCTCTCGGCGGTTCATCTCCGGCCGCTGCTTGGCGAACCCGTGCACGAGTTCGCGCGAGAGCTGCCGCGAGTCCGAATCACCGAGCATGTCCCACTGCCAGACGACACAGCCCATCCTCGCAAGCTGCACGCACATCGACTGGTAGAGGCTCGCACCACCCCGCTCGAACCGCTCGGCGCCCGAGGCGATCTCCCGCCGGATCGCGTCGGGGGATTCCAGGGCCAGCCGCGCATCCTTGCGATGCCCGTGCGAGAAAAGGACGCCGGGCACCTTCCCCGTCACAGCCTTCGGTCGGTAGAGGTTGCCGGTGACGAAGAAGCCGGGCAGGCTCTCGAAATACACCTTCGAGATGCTGTAGCCGCCACCGGGCGCATGGTCGTCGGCGATCTCGATGGTGCCGTGGATGACGGCATTCAGATCCGTCTTCGTGGGCGCCGGCCAGAGTCCCTGCGACACGAGCACGCGGCGTCGCACCTCGTCGGCCCTCAGCTTCCAGGCGTCGGCCGACTGCGGTGGATGGAAGGGAAAATAACCGTCCAGATCCTTGGGGGGCGAAAGCCTCGCGTCCTCGGCGCTGCACTGGCCTCCCGAGATCGCCACGGTCGCAAGCAGAATGACACCCAGGCACGTCATCGCTGCGCTCGCAACGTGCTCCACCGTCGCACAGTGGCTTGGTCGCTGGCTCGAGTGACCCAACAGGGCCGCCGGGGTGAACCGTTTCATCACGTCTCCTTGGTCATGCTCGCTCGTGATACTCGGAAACTCTCTGCCACGACGCTTCGTCAGACTCTTTTGGCTCAGGGGCGCGGCTTGCCGGCAGACGCGTCCGCCGGCGTCGGCGCCGTGGCAGGCGCCCGCGGCACGAGCACCAGGCAGTCGAGCCCGAACATGTACGCCGGTCGAGCCTTCGGATTGGCTCCGGAGATTTCCACCGCCAACGTCGCCGTGCCGGGCTCGAGATCGTGCACGCCGAGCGACACCGGCAGGAGTGGAATGACCTGCGGGTCGTAGAGATCGACGGGGCCTGTCGCCACGGCATCCTGCCAGGTGAGCGTCACGCTCGCATAGTCCGGGGCCTTCGTCAGAATCGCGAAGACCTCGTGCGGTCCGCGCGCGTGAACAGGTACCTCGAGGACGAGACGGTCCCCCGGCTTCGCTCCGGTCCACCATGCCTGCGAGCTGCCGCTCCAGCGCCCCGCCGGAAAGCCCGCCATACCCTGCGGTGCCAGCCGTCCGGTCGGCGGCGAACGTGGCACCAGGGCCTCCCCCTCCACCGCACCGGCGATTCGGCCCTCGCCGTTGAACGGCGGCGGCCCTTCTCCCGGCAACGGCACCTGCGTTGGATGGCGCAGATAGGCCACGAGATCGACGGCGGATCGCACGTCGAGCTGCGCGAGCTGGTTCTCCGGCATGAGCGACTGTGCGGAGAGCGTGCGCGTCTCGATGTCAGCCACGGGCACGACGACGCGCTCGGTCGGCGCCTGGAGCGTCACCGCCTGCGGGCTTTCTGCCACGACGATGCCGCCGAGGACCCGTCCGTCATCCGTGACGATCTGCGTCATCTGGTAGTCACGGCCCACCAGGGCGCTCGGGTCGATCAGGTTCGAGAGCAGGTAGCCGAGGTCGGCCCGATGTGAGCCCGTCAATTCGGGACCGATTTTTGCGCCCACCCCATGCAGCACGTGGCAGGTGCCGCAGGTCTTGGCATACACCTCGCGGCCGTGGGAGAGATCGGCGACAGCGAGCGCCTTGTCGTCGAGCTGTTTCCGCCACCGTTCGAATTCGGCCTTGCGGTCGGCCGGTGTGGCCCGCACCGTGCCCCAGACCTCGGCCAGTCGCGCGAGGACTCGGCTGTCGGCCGACTCGGCGAGTCGCCCGACGGTAAACGCGGCAAGATCGTCGCGCGGCACGTCCTTTCGCTCGATCGCATCCAGCAGGGCGAGCGTCCACTCGGGGCGGGATGTGAGCGTGGCGATGGCGGCCTGCCGGTCAGCCTGCGGGAGCCTCGCGTACCTCGCAAGAACGGCGCCCGGCGTGCCATCGTGTGGCACCGCGGCGAGCGCCGAGAGCATCGGCCCGCGGAGGGCGTCCTCCACCAGCAGACCGTGAAGCAACGGCGGCAGCGCCGCGTCACGGGCGGCGACGAGCGACTCGAGCGCGGAAAGCCGTTCCTTCCCGGCGGCCGCCCGGTCGGCGACCACGGCGCGCAGGATGGGCAGGACCCGGGGGTCCCCAAACCGGGCCGCCACCTCGTCTGCCAGCCGGCGGACCTCGATCGACTCGTCCTTCTTCAGTTGCTCGTAGCCATCCTGCCAGCTGCGCGGCATCCCGGCGCGCCCCCGTGCCGCGAGCGCCGTCGCGATCTCTCCGAGCATCCAGGCGCGGTCGGCTGAAGAGGCGGTCGTCACGGCGGCCACAAGGGGCTCGTAAAACCGTTCCTCGGCGGCGAGACGACGCACGACGAACCGTGAGACGGACGGCACCCGTCCTGCCGCGGCCAGACCGAGGGCCCGCTGCGGGTCGCTCTCGACGACGGGCTCCACGGCATACCAGTAGAGAAGCGGGAGATTGTGATCTTCGGCGTCCTCGGCGTGGCCGATGAGTCGCGGAAGCCACGCCCACCGCTCCTGCGGCGGCATTCTGCCGACCGCCGACGCGATGAAGCGCCGCACGACCGGCGAGGGATCGCTCTCGGCGAGCGCGAGGATGCGATCCCGCACGCTCGCGGGGAGGACCGCATCACCCGTCGGCGAAAGCGGCTCGCATGCCAGCTGCACGCCCCAGCCCCGCACGTGTGGATCGGCATCCGCCAGGAGCGCACGCTGATCGGCTTCGCTCAGGACGCCAGCCGCGTGCATGGCCCATGCCACCCGCAGGCGCTTCGGGCCGGAAGCGGCTGTCCCGAGCCGCGAGGCCAACCGACCGGCAGTGGTCGTATGCAGTCGCCCTGCCGCTGCCCGCTCCTGGAGCAGGCGTCGCGCGTGCCGCACGAACCAGTCATTGTCATGGTCGAGCAGGTCGACGAGCGCGGCGTCGTCGAGCACCGCGACGTTCCTCGGCCCCTCGATTCGCCGGCTGCCCGCCCCGACTGCGGCCACCTTGAAGATTCTGCCCGTGTCGCGATCGTGAGCCTCCACTTCACCGCGGTGGCACTGGTTGCGATCGTACCAGTCGATCACCACGACCTGGCCGTCGGGACCGTACTGGAGCGCGACAAACTGTGAACTGGTGTCGTTGGCGAAGAGGAAGTCGGGGTCGCCGTCCCCCTCGTAGCCGGACGCCGAGGCTTCGAGCCGATCGACGTTGAGCCGGGCGCCGTGGATGTTGTTCATGAACAGCCGCCCCCGGTAGCGCTCCGGCCACGCGCCGCCGAGGTAGACCATCGCGCCGGAATGGGCATGGCCGCCGCCGATGAGGTCGCTCTTCTCGCGGTCGGCATTGTTCCACTGGCCCCCGGTCCAGTGGCGATGCCGTGCGATCGTCTTGATGTCGTCGAACGTCCAGGGATTGAAGTGCTGCCCCGCCTGCCGCTGGTACCGCGCATTCTGGATGACGTGGTAGAGGTGGGGAATGACGCAGGCGGTCTCGAACGCGTCACCGACGTCGTTGAAATCGACGCCCCATGGATTGCTCGTGCCCTCGGCGAAGACTTCGAAGGTGCGGCGGACGGGATGGTATCTCCAGATGCCGGCGTTGAGCTTCACCCGCTCGGCGTCGGTCGCCCCGGGTGGACCGACGGCCGAGTGCGTGAACACGCCGTGGCATCCGTAGAGCCAGCCGTCGGGGCCCCAGATGAACGCGTTGAGCGTTTCATGCGTGTCCTGGTAGCCCCAGCCGTCGAGCAGCACCTCCGGCTCCCCGTCGGGACGATCGTCGCCGTCCCGGTCGGGGTAGAAGAGCAGCTCGGGCGCCGCCCCCACCCACACGCCGCCGAAGCCCAGTTCGAGGCCGCTGACGAGGTTGAGACCCTCGACGAACACCTTGCGAGAGTCGAAGACGTCATCGCCGTCGGTGTCCTCGAAGATGAGGATGCGGTCGCGCGCCTCGGCAGCGGCCACGCGGACCGGATACGAATACGCCTCGGCCACCCAGAGCCGGCCGCGATCATCGAAGGCCATCGCGATCGGCTGCCGTACGTCGGGCTCGCTGGCCATGAGCCTGACGGTGAAGCCCGGGGGCACCGTCATGTGCGCCGCCGCCTCCGTGGCCGGCAGCCCCTCGACCATCGCTCGACGCGGCCGCGGGGAGGCGTCCTCGTAGGCCTCCCGCGAGACGGCCTGACGGGATTGGACGTGAACGAAGCTGCCCCGCTTGTTCCCCACGACGATGTCGGGCAGGCCGTCACCCGACACGTCCGTCGCCTTCACCTCCACGCCCACGCCGGAGTCGTCGTGCACCAGATGGGGCACGAACTCGGCCGTGGTCTTTCCCGTGGTGGGATCGGTGCGGCGCGAACAGCGAAACCAGTAGACCACCGCCGGCGCATCGGGCTCCGGATCCCCCTTCGGTCCGTGGGCCCAGTAGCGCTTTCCGGTGACGATGTCGTCGATCCCGTCGCCGTCGATATCCGCGACGTCGATGGCATGGATCTGCGAGAACGCCACGCGATAGGGGCTGTCGGACGGCTTCTCGCCGATGATGAGCCTGCGCTCGAAGGTCCGCTCGCCATCCTCGCCGATCCCGGCCCGGTACCAGGCCAGCCCCCAGCCATGGGCCGCGAGGCTCGTGATCACGTCGCCGAGGCCGTCGCCATCGACGTCCCGAACGAACATCTGCGCGCCCCCCGGGCCTGCGAACGCCACCGGATGCCTCTCCCACAGCGGGTCGCCCGCGAGCGACTCCGGCTGCCGCCACCAGCCGCCTTTCTCGAGAAGATCCGCCCGGCCGTCGCCGTCGACGTCCCCGACGCCCAGACCGTGGGTGAACTTCGACGCGCCGATATCGGGCGTGATCCGGTGAAATGTCCAGCGCTGCTCGGGCGCGGTCTCGGGAATGGACGCATACCCGAACGACCCGCCCACCGAGCAGACGATCTCCGGCCTCCCATCACCGGTGAGATCGACGAATGCCGGTGACTCGTTGTCCACGGAGTCGAGCGCGACGTGTCGCTGCCAGTGGCCGCCCTCGGCCGGGTCGCCGGGATTCTCGAGCCAGCTGGCCGCGCGGCCCGGGAAGCCCAGGAGCACGACGTCATTCCAGCCGTCCCGGTCGACATCGTGGACGAACTGGAAGAAGACGTCGGAGTAGCCGTGCGGATCGACCGGCTTGGGCTCCTCAAGCTCGTGGCGGTGCGTGAAGTCCGGCCCGCGGTACCAGTAGGGTCCGGACACGATGTCGGGGTGGCCGTCACGGTCGAGGTCACCTCCCGCCGCACCTTCAGAGAAGAAACGGCGGTCGAGCTGTTGCGTCTCGAAATGGACGAGGTTCCATGACTGCGCCGGCTCGTCAGCGGGAGCCGGTTTCCCGGTGTCGCCGGCGAGCAGGAGCCCCGCGCCGACGAGGCTCCACAGGGCCGTTGACAGGGTCGTCGTTCGCGCTCTTTTGGCCATCGCTTCACCCCACCGTGAGGACGCCTGTTGTGCAGACTGCGGAACAAGGCTGCCGCCACAGGATACGGCGACCGCCGACCGTCGGAAACGTGGACGTTTCGACCGGCCGGCCGACGATGCCAAGAGCCCGTGGCAGGGTTCTGCCACGGGAATGTCCGGGAGCGCTCAGACGACGCCCGGCAGCCGCTCGGTCGAGTCGCCGAAGCTGTCGAGCTCGAGGCCGCCCCAGTCCATCATGTGGAGGAACAGGCTGCACATCCGCCGGTTGGGCGCCTCGAGGTAGTCGAGCGCCCGGCCCCCCTTGAGCCTGCCGCCGGCGCCGCCGAGGAGCAGGATCGGCAGCTGCTTCGCGTCGTGGTTGCCGTGGAGCATGCTCGAGCAGTGCATGATCGCCGTGTTGTCGAGCAGCGTCCGCTCTCCCTCCTGCACCGCCGCCATCCGCTCGCACAGATAGGCGAGCTGCGACGTGAAGAACTGATTGAGCGCGATCAGTGACTCCGGCTGCGTGTGCGCGAGATAGTGGTGGTTGTCGCGGATCCCGAGGTGGGTGTGCACGAGGATCGAGGCGTCGTTGCAGTACTTCATCGTCGCGATCCGCGTGGTGTCGGTGCGGAAGGCGAGGAGCAGGACGTCGTTCATCAGCCGCCAGTATTCGGGCAGCTCGGCGGGGATGCCGTCGGCCGGCCGCTCGCGGTCGGGGGCGGCGAGCGTCGGCTTCCAGTCGCCCGCGACCGGCTCCCTGCCGGCCCGCTTGATGCGTCCCTCGATCTCGTGGACGCTGCCGAGATACTCCTCGAACCGCAGCCGGTCCGACGCCGAGAGCCGCCGCTCGAGCGACCGGGCGTCCTCGAGCACCGCATCGACCACACGGCGGTCGTCCCGGCCGCGTTCGGTGCGGAAGAGCTGGTCGAAGGCGAGCGCCGGACGGGTTTCCGTCCAGGTGGGTGACACCGGCGAACTCCAGGAGATGTGCGAGCCGTAGAGCAGCGGCAGGCCGTCCTGCAGCCCCGGCACCGTGTCCTCGCAGCCGAGCACGAGCGACGGGATCTTCGTGCGGTCGCCGATCTTCTGCGCCATCACCTGGTCGAAACTGACGCCCGTCCGCACCTCCTTGCCGGCCAGGGGCGCGCCGCTGAGCATGTTGCCCGTCTGCATGCAGTGGATCGCGCTCTTGTTGGCCTGCTCGTTCCAGAGACCGCGGATGAAGACCATCTTCTCGCGCCAGGGCGCGAGCGGCTCGAGGCAGCGGCCGAGTTCCATCGCGCTCCCCTCGCCCTTCGCCCACCAGTGCTGCGAGTGGAAGCCCATGCCGGTGAACGTGACGAGCGTGCGGGTCGGCGCCTCCGCGGCGGCCGTGGCTGCAGCCACGGCCCGCGGCAGCGACTCGAGCCAGGGCAGCGCCATCGAGACACCGACGCCGCGGAGCACCGCGCGACGCGAGCAGGCAGGGGCGGATGCGGTGGACATCAAAAATCCTCTCGGAGGGGCGGCCGGGATTGGTCAGGGGGATGCCGACGCCACGGTGGCGGTCGGGCGGATCGAGCGAAACTGTTCGCTCTGCACGATCACGAGCAGGGCGTCGGACCAGCGGCCACCGGCGGCCATGGTCGTGGTCAGCGTGTCGATGAGCGCGCGGTCGGAGGGGAGCGCGGCCCGGCCGAGCGCGTACCCCGTGAGTTTACGGGCCAGCGACCGCAGGATGTCGTCGCGGCGGGGACCGGCGAGGTAGGCCCGCAGGCCGCCGGTGGCATCGTCCACGACAGTGCCATCGCGGAGCGTGGCCCGGGTTTCACCCGGTTTGAGTTCCCCGGCCGGCCGCAGCCGCCCGAGGGCGTCGAACTGCTCGAGGGCGATGCCGTAGGGATCGATCCGGCTGTGGCAGCCGGAGCAGCGTGCATCCCGCGTGTGGAACTCGGTGATCTCGCGCACCGAGAGCCCGGCCGGGGGCGTCTCCGGGAGCGGCGGCACGTCGGCCGGCGGATTGGGCAGCCGCTCCCCGAGCATCCCCGCCACCCACGCCCCGCGCTTGATGGGGCTCGTGCGGGCGGCCGCCGACTGCTTGGCGAGCACGGCGCCCAGTCCCAAGAGCCCGCCACGTCCGTGGGCGGCGACCTTTTCGACCCGGCGCCACTGCGGGCCGGTCACGCCGGGAATCCCGTAGTGCTTCGCGAGCACGTCGTTGACCACCGCCGCGTCGCCGGCCACGAGGTCGAGCACCGGCAGGTCGTTCACGAGGAGATCCTCGAAGAACCGCACCGGCTCCTCGGCCAGGGCATCGCGCACGGCGGGCGTGAACTCGGGGAAGTCTTTCGGGCTGCGGCCGTGGTTGGCCACGAAGTCGCGGACGCCCAGCCAGCGGGCGCCAAACTCCTCGGCCATGCCGCGGGCCCGGGGGTCTTTCAGCATGCGGCGCAGTTGCTCCTCCATCACGGCGGGCTCGTGGAGTCGCGGGGCCGCCGCCATGAGGTCGCTGTCCGGAATCGAATCCCAGACGAGGAAGCTCAGCCGCGTCGCAAGCTCGAGGCCCGTCACCGGCAGCCAGCGCCGCCCGCGGGCCGGTACCTCGACGCGGGAGAGAAACCATGGCGACGAGAGCACGCGGGCGAGCGCCGCCCGGAACGCTGGATCGTGCTTGACCCCATCCGCGCGGTCGGCCTTGTAGCCGGCGAGGATCGCCTCGCGTTCCTCGGCCGTCACCGGCCGCCGCCAGGCCCGGGCGGCGAAGGCGACGAGTTGCTCGAGGTGCCGCGGCTCGCCGACCGCCTGGGCGGCATGGAAGGCCCGCTCGTCGCGGTCCACCCGATCGCCCATCGTCTGGATGTGGAAAAACATCATTCCGGCGCTCGGCTCATACCGGTAGTAACTCAGCAGATCCGTGTACATGCGACGGTGCGCGGCCGCGTCCTCGCTCACGAAATCCAGTTCGGCCCAGAGCCGCTCGAGCTCCGCCCGGCCCGCATCGTCGAGCAGGAGCCGCCGGAGCGGCTCGTCCTCGCGATGGAACATGAACAGGCTCCCCTGCGCGTCGCGGGGGATGATCGGCGCGAAGAGCACGGCCGGGGGAAAGAGCCCGCGAAACTCGTCGACCGGCCGGGCGCGCACGGCGGCCACCCGCGGATGGGCGATCTGCACGACCCGGGGATCGGGCTCCTCGAGCACGAGCGGGTCGCCGCCGCGCCACTTCGCTGGGCGGGTTCGCAGCGGATCGCGCAGCCCAACCCCGTCCGAATGGCCGAGGAGCACCGGCTGCACCGTGGCCGTCTCCGGGCTGCCCTCGTCGAGGCTCACGTCGGCGCGGAGGAACCGGGGCAGCGCGAGCGATTCGATGACCGGCGGCGGGAGCTTCGTAAGGTCGATCGTCACCTCCGCGGGCGCTTCCGTGACGAACGCCGTCGGCGGCACCGGCCGCCCCAGCGGATGCCGGCCGAAGCGGAGCCCGGCGGCCTCGATGGCCGCCCGCACTTCGGCGTGCTCCGCCAGCAGCATCTCGGGCCCCGTGCCCCCCTCGAGCCGCAGCCGGTCCCAGATCAGGAACGTGCCCGGCTGGGCGGGGGCCACCGCGAGCGCGACGAGCCGGATCTTCGGCTCCCGGGCGGGGGCCTCCACGCGGTCGAGCGCCGCGACGCGCAGCATGTCCTCCCAGGCGGGCCATCCGTTGCCGACCGCGAGGACCTTGGCGGTGTTGTAGCCGCTCCAGAAGAGCTTCTCCTGGAGGGTCTTGATTGCCTGCATGACGGGCTTGGGGTCGGC
>CAIWZS010000219.1 GCA_903917235.1 uncultured Planctomycetaceae bacterium
CGTCCGGCACGCCGGTGGTGACGGCGGGCGACGCCGTCACGTTCCGGATCACCTACACGCTCCCGTTTTCGAGCATCAAGGACTACCAGATCACCGACTTCCTGCCGCTGCCGATCTTCGCGGCGCAGAACCTCGCCTTCGCCGGCGGCGGCCCGTCGGCGACCGCTCCAGCGGCCGGCCAATGGAGCTTCGGCCCGACCGACACGTTCACCGCGATCTCGGGCCTCACGCCGACCGAGACGTTCAGCGCCGCGGCCAACAGCGTGACCTGGACCTTCGGCACCTTCCAGGACAGCCTCGACCGCTCCGCCGTCACCGACATCCTGTTCACGGTCACGGCCACGAATCGTCCCTTTGCCGACGGCCTCCTGCTCACGAACCAGGCCGAGCAGACCGAGCGCAACGAGACAGGCAACCTCCTCACGAGCAACACGGCGCTCGCGCAGGTGCAGATCTCCGAGCCGCTGCTCGACATCACGAAGGGCGTGGTCTCGACGACCAACGCCGCCGGCGTGTTCACGCCCAGCACGGTCGCCCCGGCGGGCGTCACGTTTTCGCAGCCGGGCCAGCCGGGCGCCGCGTTCACCGGCACGATCACGTCCTCCGGCCTGGCCAGCCAGCCGATCGACGCCACGCTCTCGAACGTGCTCGGCAACGACCTGGTGAAGTTCTGCATCGTGGTCGAGAACACGGGCAGCGGCGTCAACGGGGCCTTTGACGTGGCCATCCGCGACGCCTTCGACGCCGCCAAGATGCGGATCCCGACGAGCGGCGCGGGGCTCAACCTGCAGGTCACCGACGGCGCAGGCGCGCTGCTCACCTACACCGGCGACCTGTTCGGCAGCGGGATCACGCTCGTCGACCCTTCGGCCTCGACGGGATCGCTCGACCCAGGCAAGACGACCGGCGGCACCGTGATCAACACCGGCGCCAACATCGCCGTGATCACCTACGACCTCCAGCTCCTCCCGACGGTCGCCCCGCTCGACGTGATCCCCAACACCGCCACGCTCACGAACTACGCCTCCACCGAGGGCGGCCCCAACTTCCTGCCGCCGGCGGGCCTTTCCGACGACGCGACCGTCACCGTCCAGTCGCCAACCGTCACGAAGACGCTCGTCGGGACGTCGATCGTCGACTCCTTCAACACGAACACGCAGGGCGTGATCGGCGAGCTCGCGACCTTCGAGCTCACGATCGACGTTCCCCGGGGCACCACGCCCTCGGCCGTGGTGGTCGACACGCTGCCGACCGGCCTGGCGTTCGTGCAGATGGTGGGCACGCCGGTCGTCGACCCGGGCGTGACCTTCACCGGCTCGCTCACGCCGGCCGTGACCAACAGCGGTCGCACCGTGACGTTCAGCCTCGGCGACGTGACCAACGCCAACGCCGGCACGGCCCTCCAGGGGATCACCGTCCGCTACGAGGCGGTGGTGCTCAACGTGTCGAGCAACGTCATAGGCAAGACGCTCACGAACAACGCCAAGCTCACCTGGACGGGCCATACCGACCTTCCCGCCGCCCAATCCGCTCCGGTCACGGTGATCGAGCCAAGGCTGACCATCGCGAAGACGGCGAGCCAGTCCACGGCCCAGGCGTCGGACACGATCACCTACACGATCGTGGTCACCGCCAGCCAGACGACGGCCCATAACGTCAGCCTGGCCGACATCTTCCCCGGCGGC
>CAIWZS010000220.1 GCA_903917235.1 uncultured Planctomycetaceae bacterium
CGGCATAGGCGGGACCGACGACGAAGAACACCATCCCGAACGTGCTCGGCGTGTCGAGCCCGAGCGGCATCGCCGTGACGTCGGTGCGTCCGGTCCGTCGCGCGAGCCGGAAGGCCAGGCCGGTGAAGAGGAGGTCGCCCACGACGACGCCGAGGGCCGTTCCCGGCACGAGGTGGGCGAGTGCGAAATCGGCCGGGTAGCCGAATACCGTGGCGAGGAGCGACACGGTCAGCACGAGGCCGGCCAGGTTGTCGATCGCAAGCCCGCAGAAGGCGTTGACGTCGCCCGGCGCGGCCCAGCGGTAGCGGTGCGTGGCGTCCATCGGTGGCGGGAATGTCCGGCCGGCGAGCCGAAAAGTCAAATCCTCCAACAGGTTGCGTCGCAGGCCGGCGTGGGACGCCGCGGGTATACTCCGTGACAGGTTTTTTTCCGCTCCCGACGAACCGGGCCCGGGCGGGGTCCGTACCGAGGATGGATCTGCACGACACCGACCGGTCGTCCTCTCGGGGCGGCATGACTGCCGTCGAGGGGAATGGTGCGTCCGGTGGCACCGTGCAGGACGAGGAACTGCTGCGGCGGTGTCAGTCGGGCGGCGATCCGGCCGCGTTCGAAACCCTGGTGAGGCGGTACGAACGTGAACTGTTCAGTTATCTCCGCCGCTACCTGGGCAACGCCGAAATGGCCGAGGACGTCTTTCAGGCGACCTTCCTCCAGGTCCACCTCAAGAAGGATCAGTTCGAGGAAGGCCGCCGGTTCCGACCGTGGCTCTACACGATCGCGACGAATCAGGCGATCGACGCCCAGCGGCGCAACAGACGGCATCGCATGGCGAGCCTCGATGGCCGAGGGCCGACGGACGACGTCGGCACGCTCATCGAGATGCTCGCCGGCAACGTGCCCGCGGCCTCCGACCGCATCGAGGAGGAGGAGGCACGCGCGTGGGTGCGCGCCGCGGTGGACGAACTGCCCGACGCGCTCCGGAGCACGCTCGTGCTGGTGTACCACCAGGGAATGAAGTATCGGGAGGCCGCCGACGTCCTCGGGATTCCGGTCGGCACGGTGAAGAGTCGGCTCAATGCGGCATTACTGAAACTGAACCAGACGTGGCGAAGCACCAGGGCACCTTGAGATGTCCGGCCGCTTCCGGTCGCATCGCAGCGTGGATGAGGAACACGAACCATGGTCAAGGAACCGGATCTCCGACACGAGGATCTCCGACACGACCTGATCGGATATCTGCTCGGCGTGCTGGACGACCGCGAGACGCGCGAGGTCGACACGGCGCTGGCATCCGTGAATCCTGTGCACGGCCTGCGGCGTGACCTCGATATGCTGCGGGGCGCGTTCGAGCCGCTCGAGCATGACCGGGAGCCATTCGATCCCCCGCGCGGCCTGACGGAGCGGACGCTCGCCTTCGTGGCCGCGGCCTCCGTCGCCCCGCCTCCCGACGAGGCGGGGCGGAGGTCGCCCCGGCCGAGGCCCGTGGGCGCGGGCACCCTCCCGTCACCAGGCCTCTCTCCCGCCGATGGCGACTGGACCGCAGCGGGTTCGCGATCGTGGCTGGATCGGCTCATCATCGGCGCCAGCGCGCTGGCCGCATGCGTGCTGGTGGCCCCGCTGCTCCTCGACGCGATCGAGGAATCGCGGGCCCGCCGCGCGGAACGGAGGTTGCAGCAGCTTTCCGCGTCACTGCAGGGCTACGCGGAATCCCACCGCTTCTATCCCACGCCCCCCGACAGCGGTCCGTTGTCGCGGGCCGGCCTCTACGCGCCGACGCTCGTGTCCGAGGAGCGGATCGTGGCGGACGACGGCACGGTGCTCTGCCCCGACTCCACGCTCTCCCGACGGGGAGGCTTTCGGGTGCCGTCGCTCGACGAGGTGAAGGCCGCGGTGGGCACGCCGCGCTTCGAGGAGCTCGTCCAGACGATGGGCGGCGACTACGGCTACACGCTCGGCCACCGCAATTCGGCCGGCGTCCTTCAGCCCAACCTCAATCTGCGGCGTGGCGACTATCCGATCATGGCCGACGCGCCGGACGAGTGCTGCGAGAAGAGCAGCAACCATCCCGATGGCATCCACCACGTGCTCTTCGAGGATGGTCGCATCAGGACGCTTCGTCCCCACACGCTCCATCGGGACGATCACCTCTACCGCAACCACCGGGGTTCCGTCGCCGCGGGCGTCGATCCTGACGACGCCGTGATCGGTGACTCACATCACCAGCCCTGAGATCAGCCCTGAGCCGTCGGCGGGTCCGATATCCGGGCGAGTCCCGCGCTTCGGCGGATGGCCCGTTCAGGTCGTGGCGAGCGCATCGCGGGCCGCGGCCGCGACCGCTTCCGGGGTGATGCCGAAGTGGGCGTACAACGTCGGGGCGGGTGCCGAGGCGCCGAATCCCGACATGCCCACGAATCGACCGCGGGGCCCGATCCAGCGTTCCCATCCGAAGCCGCAGGCGGCCTCGCACGCGACCCGCGCGGCGATGCTCGCCGGGAGAACGTGCTCGCGGTAGTCGGCATCCTGCGCCGCGAAGAGGTCCCAGCAGGGAAGGCTCACCACCCGCGCCCGCACGCCTGCGGTCGCCAGGAGGCCCGCCGCGTCGAGGCAGATCTGGACCTCGCTGCCGGTGCCGATGAGGATGCACTGGGGCGGTCCGCCCGCCGATTCCTGCAGGATGTAGCCTCCGCGAGCGACCCCGGCTGCCGCCCCACGGCCCGTGCGGTCGAGCGTCGGGACGTTCTGCCGGGAGAGCACGATGACCGCTGGCCGGTCGGCCCGTTCCATCACCACGCGCCACGTCTCGGCCACCTCGTTGGCATCGGCGGGACGGAACACGGAGAGTCCCGGCACGGCCCGAGCGCTGGCGAGCTGCTCGATCGGCTGGTGGGTGGGGCCATCCTCACCGAGGCCGATCGAATCGTGCGTGAGCACGTAGATGACTCCGAGCGAGCCGATCGCCGAGAGCCGGAGCGACGGCTTGAGATAGTCGAAGAAGACGAAGAACGTCGAGCCGTACGGACGCAGCCCGCTCAGCGCCATGCCATTGCACGCCGCCGCCATGGCGTGCTCGCGGATGCCGAAATGGAAGTTACGGCCCGCGCGATCGTGAGGCCCGAAGCTGCCCGCCCCCGGGATGAGCGTC
>CAIWZS010000221.1 GCA_903917235.1 uncultured Planctomycetaceae bacterium
CCGAGCGACTTCTACCACGCGCAGCACGTGCACTCGACCCTCACCTACCCCGTGCGGGGCGAACGCTTCGCGCACGACCGCTTCGTCGTCCATTACTGCGACAAGGGCCAGGCGCCGTCGCGTGCGGCGCTCGGTCTGCCTGCGGGCGACTGGCCGGGCATCGGAACCCTCGTCGTGTGCGAGGGCGGCGCACTGCTGGTCGAGGCCGAGGGCGCGATGCAGTGCTGGATCGGCGGCCAGCCCGTGGACTGGAAGTCGATCCCGGGCCAGGGCCCCGTCATCGGCCGCAACCACTGGCACGCCTGGGTCGACCGCATCGCCGGGAAGCCGGACGCGTTCGTGCAGTCACCCTTCGAGTCCGCGGCCGGCATGGCCGAGGCGGGGCTGCTGTGCTGCCGGGCGGCGCGCTTTCCCGGCACGGAGCTGCGATGGGATCGCGCCACCGCGACGATCCCCAACCACGCGGAGGCGAACCGGACGATCGTCCGCCGCGAGTACCGAGCCGGATTCGAGCTTCCGGCGGTCACCTGACGAAACGGTGATGGGCCCGGGCCCCATTCGGCGTTCCTGAGGGTGCGGGCGGGTGGCTCAGGCGTGGGCCACCCGCCCGCGCTGCCTTTTTTGGCCGGGGCCACGATGATCAGGCATCAAGTGGCGTTGAAACTTTCGCCTGCGGATGCGAACGCGGCACGACGCCCATCTAATGGCCGTCAACGCGTGTTACCTGCATCATTTCCCCTTTCCTTTGGATGGGATCTCGCCTACATTTGCTGATTCCGATGAGCACCTCCCCCACCCAGCCCACCCCGGTCGCCCACCCCGCCGGAGACGAAGGCCCGACCCTGCTGCGCGACCTGATCGCCGGCGTCGTCGTGTTCCTCGTCGCCCTGCCCCTGTGCCTGGGCATCGCCCACGCGTCGGGCGCGCCGCTCATGGCGGGCCTCGTGTCGGGCATGGTCGGCGGCCTCGTCGTCGGGCTCCTGAGCGGCTCGCACGTGAGCGTGTCGGGCCCCGCGGCCGGCCTCGCCGCGATCGTGCTGGCGCAGATCACCTCGCTCGGGTCGTTCGAGACCTTCCTCGTCGCCGTCTGCATCGGCGGCGCGCTGCAGATCGTGCTCGGCCTCGTCAAGGCCGGCGCGCTCGCCAACTACTTCCCGACCAACGTCATCAAGGGCCTGCTCGCCGCGATCGGCGTGCTCCTCATCCTGAAGCAGGTGCCGCACCTCGTCGGGCACGACAAGGACTACGAGGGCGACTTCAGCTTCTTCCAGGAGGACGGCGACAACACGTTCACCGCGCTCGCGTCCGCCGCGCGCGCCTTCCTCCCCGGCGCCGCGGCCGTCGGCCTCGCGTCGATGGCGGTGCTCCTGGCCTGGGACCGCACGCCCCTCAAGAGGACGCTCTTCCCCGGCCCGCTCGCCGCGGTGATCGTGGGCACCGTGATCTCGGAGCTCATGACCCGCAACGGCGCGGCGTGGGCCATCGAGTCGAGCCACCTCGTGTCGGTGCCGGTGGTCGGAAAGGAGGGCCTCGAGTGGTCGGGCCTCCTCACCACGCCGGACTGGTCGGCCCTGGCGAAGCCGGCCGTGTGGACCGCGGGCATCACGCTCGCGATCGTCGCGTCGCTCGAGACGCTCCTCAACCTCGAGGCCACCGAGAAGCTCGATCCGCTGCGCCGGAGCGCGCCGCCGAACCGCGAGCTCCTGGCCCAGGGCACCGGCAACGTGATCGCGGGCGCGATCGGCGGCCTGCCGATGACCTCGGTCATCGTCCGCAGCTCGGTCAACGCGAACGCCGGTGCGCGCACGCGCTGGTCGGCGGTGTTCCACGGCGTGCTGCTCCTCGGGAGCGTCCTGTTCATGGGCTCGCTCCTCAACCGCATCCCGCTCGCGGCGCTCGCGGCGGTGCTCGTGGTCACGGGATGGAAGCTCGCGAACCCGCGGCTCTTCCGCTCGATGTGGGCGGAGGGGTGGACGCAATTCCTTCCCTTCGTCGGCACCGTCGTCGCCATCGTGGCCACCGACCTGCTCACGGGCGTCATCTTCGGCCTGCTCGTGAGCCTCGGGTTCGTGCTCCTCAGCAACCTCCGCCGCGGCTTCACGGTGATCCGCGAGGAGCACGCGAGCGGCATCGTCCACCGCGTCGAGCTCGCGAGCCAG
>CAIWZS010000222.1 GCA_903917235.1 uncultured Planctomycetaceae bacterium
ACCGTGGACAGTGTAGGAGATCGACGGCGCCCACCCACGTCGGTCCCGCCCTCGCTGGACACCCCGCGCACCCTGCCGTACCATCCGTTTTCCCGGGAATCCACCACGGTCTGCGACCGTGCGACGGGTTTCGGATCGGGGCGGTAGCTCAACTGGGAGAGCGCGGCGTTCGCAATGCCGAGGTTGGGAGTTCGATCCTCCTCCGCTCCATTTCACGCCTGCCGAGCCCTCGTGGCCTCGGCAGGCTGGGATGCGTAGGCCCGCCATCCAGGCGGGCAGTGGTGGGTGTGCAGAGTCCTCGTGGCCTCGGCAGGCTGGGGTGCGTAGGCCCGCCATCCAGGTGGGCAGTGGTGGGTTTGCCGAGCCCTCGTGGCCTCGTCGGCCGCCTTCCGGGCGGCCGTGCGACGCTCCGCGGAGGTCGGGCTGCGGCGCGGCCTGCGGCCGCTGCAGCACGTTGATGGCGGCATGGCGTCCTGTTCAGGAATGCGCCGAGGACGGCGTTGCTGCGTTCAATCAAGGCGCCGTCGTATGCTTTGAATCCGACGCGAAATTCGCGTGCGTTTTTCCCGATCGAGTCCTGACAAGTTCGGCGTATCCCATGGTGACGGATTCCGCTGTCATGTCGGCGTCCGGATCGTTGAGAGCGGCCGCTGATCCGTCGACGGCGCTCATGCTGCGGGTGCGGGACGGGGATGCGGCGGCGTTCGCGGAGCTCGTCGCGCTCTGGCAGCCGCGGCTCGTCACGCTCTTCGTCCATCACGTGGGGGATCACGCCACGGCCGAAGACCTCGCGCAGGAGGTGTTCCTGCGGGTCTTCCGCGCCCGTGCCGGCTACCGACCGACCGCGAAGTTCACGACCTGGGTGCACACGATCGCCAACAACGTCGCCAGCGACCTCAAGCAGCGGGCCTACCGGCGGCGCGAGCGCGGCGTGCCGATGAGTGCCTCCGCCTCGTCGAGCGCGATCGGGCTCGACCAGCTGGCGATCGCGGCGAGTGGACTGCTTCCCGCACGTCAGGCGGATCGCTCGGAGGTGCGGCAGGTCGTGCAGGAGGCGATCGCCGGGCTCGCGGAGCGGCAGCGCATGGCGCTTTTGCTTGCGAAGTTCGAGGGCTGCTCCTACGACGAGATCGCCACCGCGATGCGGCTCTCCGTGCCCGCGGTGAAGTCGCTGATCTTCCGCGCCCGTGACCAGCTGCGGCAGGCGCTGGGTGCGTATCTCGACGAGGACGAGGCCGCCCGCGGCGGAGACACCGCCAGGGCGAGCATGGGGGAGGCCGACTGATGGGCCTGCCGCGCGGGAACGACCCCGGTTCGCTCGACCCCGACGACGCCAATCGCACGGTCGCCATGCCGGCGCTCGCTGCACCGCCCGAGGGATCGCCCGCCCGCGACCTCGCCGACGTCTGGGACCTGCTCGACGAGCTGCCGCCGGGCGCTCCCGCCGATGCCGCGGCGGTACGGCTGATGGCGACGACCGTGCAGATGGCGGCCGGCGAACCGCCGCGCCGTGTCGATCGTGATCGTGGCCGCCGCGTGGAGTGGGCGGCATCGGCTGCAGTGGTCGTCGCCGCGCTCGTGACGGGCCTCGCGGCGGGAAGGCTGACGGCACCCAACGGGGAGGCGCGGCTCGCGCAGGAGCTGCCCTATGTCCAGCACCTCGATCTCCTCCGTGAGGCCGGCTCGGTGCGCTTCCTCGAGGCCCTCACCGCCCGCGAGTCGCCGCCGCCGTTCCGCCTCCTCAGGCCGCCCGCGGATGCGGCCGAGCGCGAGGAGGCGAAGTTTCGCGCCGCGCTCGCCTCACTCGCCGACCAGCTCGCCGAGGCGGGCGCCGGCGCCGAGGCGCGGCGTCGCGAGGCGATCTCCGCGCTTTCGCTCGAGGAGCGGGTGGACCTGGAAAAGGCCGCGCGCGCGTTCGCGCGGATGTCCGCGACCGAACGGCTGGCGCTCGAGGCGCTTGCCGCCGCACTCGCCGACCCCTCGCGCGAGGACCTGCGCGAGGCGGCCCTCGACTGGCACCAATGGCTCCAGGTCGTTCGTCCGGAGGACCGCGAGCGGGTGGTCACGAGCGCCACCGACAAGCGGCTCGAGTGGATCGACTGGTATGCCTCGCGCATGGATGGGCGGATGCGTCCCGGCTTTCCCGACCGACCGCCGGCCGGCGGCCCGCCGGGCTTCCGTCCGTTTGCGCCGCGCGTCAGGCCGGATGAACCCGGTCCCCGATCCGGTCCTGAAGAAACGCCACGACTGCCGCGTTGAACACCGCCGGCGCCTCGAGCGGCGTCATGTGGCCGGCCCGTGGCACGATGAGCAGCCGGGCATCGGGCATGAGCGCCTCGGCGGTTTGCAGGCACGAAGGGGGCGTGATCGCATCGTCGGCACCGACGACGAGCAGCGTCGGCACGCGACACCGCCGCATCGCGTCGGTCATGTCGGGGCGGTCTCCGAGCGCGGCGAGCGCCGCCTGGATCGTCGCCACCGGCTGCGCGACGATCATGCGCCGCAGCACGGCCTCGATCTCGGCGCGACGGGCCCGCGCGGGCTCGCCCGCTGCGGGCGCGAGCAGCCGCGGAATCATCGCGTCGGCGACGATCGCCTGGCCGAGGCGGCCCACCTTGCCGGAGAGGTCCACCCGGGCGGCCCGCGCCTCGGGCGTGTCGGCCTCGAGCCGCGTGTCGACCAGGACGAGCGCCGCGACGCGATCGGGATGGCGCGCGGCGACGTGCTGCGCGACGTACCCGCCCATCGAGAGCCCGCAGACGACGACCGGGCCCGCGACGTGGAGCGCGTCGAGCAGGGCGACGGCGTCGTCGGCGAGCTGCGCGATGCTCTCGGGACCCGGTCCCTCGCTGCCGCCGAAGCCGCGCTGGTCTGGAACGATCAGCCGCACGTGCTCGGCGAGCGGCTCCTGGGACGACCACATCGAGTGGTCGAGCGGAAACCCGTGGAGCAAGAGCAGCGGCAGGCCGCTGCCGGCGGTGTGGACGGCCAGACGGCCGCCGGGAATGGCGACGGTGTGGACAAAGGGCGGCCGGGGATCGGACGTCATCGCTGGCCCGCCTGGAAGCGCCGCAGGTTGCGCTCGATCGTGCGGTTGTGCGGCTCGAACCGCCGGGCGAGCGACTGCGTGCGGACCGCGCGGGGAAAGTCTCCCGCCGCGGCATGGCAGTGGGCGAGCGTATCGAGGTAGCTGGGGCTGTCGAACGACGCCTCCAGCGAGCGTCGCGAGTAGCGGGTCGCCTTGTCCACGTCCCCCTCGGTGTTGGACACGAGCCACGCGTACTCGTTGTAGCCGTTGGGATCGTCGGGCATCGCCTGGATCTCCTCCTCGATGCGCGCGAGCGCCTTGACCACGAGCGTCTGCGCGAGGCCGCGCTGTTGGGGCGACGCATCGGGAAGGCGGTAGAGCGCGATGAGCGCGTCGACGTCGCGGGGATGGGCCTGGAGCGCCTCCTCGAGCAGCCGCCGCTGATCCGCCGTCGCCCCGCGGTCGGCGGCGGCACAGGCCTTGAAATACAGCATCCGCGAGGTGGCGGTGCGCGGGTCGCGATCGAGCCGCGGGAACACGCGCTCCGGCTCCTCGCCCACCCGGCCGGGCCGGCCGCGGATCACCGGCTCGAGCACCTCCGCCGCCCGGTCCTGACGGCCCTGATCGTGGAGAAACTCCGAATACAGGATGCTCGCCCACGCGAACTCCTCGGCCGGCAGCGCGGGATCGGCCAGGAGCGCGTCGTAGTCGCGGATCGCCCACTCGACCGCGCCCCAGCGCACGAGCCGCAGCGCCGTGCGAATGCGAGGCGGGAAGCCGCCCGGCGCCAGACGCATCTGGTCGCGGGCGCGTTCCGCGAGCGCGTCCGAGCGGCGGCGGTCGCCCGCGGCCGCCAACGCGACGGCGGCGGCATAGGCGGTGAGCGGCTCGTCGATCTCGAGGCCGGGCCAGCGATTCTCGAGGAGGTGCACGGCCTCCGGCAGCCCGCGCTCCGTCAGCCAGACGAGGTCCTCGGCGATCGCCGCGTCACGGCCCGCTCCGCGCGATGCCGCGGCGTCGCGCATCCCGAAGAGCCGTGCGGCCTGGACCAGCGCCTCGTCTCTCAGGCCCGCCTGCACCTGCATCGCGCAGAGGCAGCGGCGCATGTCACGGACGGCATCGGTGTTGCCGGTGATGTCGAGTGCGGCCACCGCGTCCGCCGCGTTCTCCTCGTCGGGGTCGGTCGATTCCGTGTCGGACTCCTCGGCCGTGGCGGCCGATCCTTCGACGAGCGCGAGCGCCGCCTGGGCCTCCGCAACCTGTCGCACGCGCTCGTCGTCCGCCGGCGCCTCCGAAAACGCGACGAGCGCCCGCAGGAACCGGGCAGCCGGTCGGCCGCTCGTGCCCACGCCTGCCGCGACGTGCCGCCGCACGGAGGGCCAGAACGGATCGTCCGGCAGCCACTCGCGCACGAGCAGGCGGGCCGCGAGACGCGACAGCGACATGCTCCGGTCCAGACGGGCGATCCGCGCCAGCGGCGCGATGCCCGCGTCGTCGTCGAGCCGCAGCAGGCGGAGGAGCGAGCGGGCCCGCTCGGATACGTCTCCGGCCTGGAAGCGGTCGATGAGTGCGGCCGCTGCCGGCGCGTCGCCCGCCGCGCCGAGCGTGGCGGGCATCGCCTCGACGAGCCAGCGTGCCCGCAGCGCCACCTCCAGATCGGTGCTGGTTTCGGCCGCCGTGAGCAGCGCATCGGCCGCCGGGCCGCCGAGCTCGACGAGCCTCGCGGCGGCGATCTCGCGCACCGCGTAGTCGCCGGCGCCGAGCTGGCCGACGAGTTCCGCGATCACGTCGGGCGCCGCGTGCTCGGCGACCGGTGCCGCACCGACGCCGGCTGCACCGGTGACGAGCGCGACGACCGTGACGGCCCGCAGCGGCCGGCCGGATCGGGCTCGTCCCGCCCCGCCACACCGCGGGCAGGGACGGCGGGCCGGGGCGACGAGGGACGTGCCGACGTTCATGGGGTGTCCGGCGCGATGCCGAGGTCGTGCAGCGTGACGAGCGCCTCGAGGGGCACTCCCTCCGCCGCGAGCGCCTCGCGGCCGCCTGCGAGTCGATCGACGACCGTCACGACGCGTTCGACGACGAGGCCGAACTCACGGGCGCGGGCGATCGCCACGAGCGAGGAGCCGGCGGTCGTGATCACGTCCTCGAGGATGACGACCCGCTGGCCCGGCACGACCGGCCCCTCGACGAACCGCTGGAGACCGTGCCCCTTCGCCTCCTTGCGCACGAGGAAGCCCTTGAGCGGGATGCCGTCGACTCCGGCCATCGTGACGACCGCTCCGGTCACCGGATCGGCGCCGATCGACATGCCACCGACCGCCTCGGGGAGCGGCCCGAGCGCCGCGAGCCGGTGCAGGATGGCGCGACCGACGAGCATCGCGCCGCGGGCGTCGAGCACGACCTGCTTGACGTCGAGATAAAAGCTCGCGGTGCGGCCCGAGGCGAGCGTGAACGTGCCGCGGCGCAGGGCCCGCGTGGCGAGGAGCTCGGTGAGCTCCGCTGGAGGCGGGAACGCCTGACCGGCGGTGGTGGCTGCTGGCGACACATCGGGAAGTATAGAGGTTCGTGACCGCGGCGCGTGCCGTGTACGGATTTCGTGAGCCCCATCGCGCGGGGCGTCGCAGCGCGGCTGCGGCGTCGATTCCGCCCGCGTTTTTTGACTCGATGCGGCATGGTTTTAGAATGCGGATCGGTGCGACAGCCTGTCCGGAGACGACCGATGCGGCACGGTTCGACGAGCCGCCCACGTCGGGCGCGAAGCGGGCTGGCTCTCGCATGTGGCATGCTGGTCGCCCTCGCGGTGACACCGTGGGCCGATGCCGCCCGCGCCGCGCCCGAGGCGGTGCTCGTGCCGGTCCGTCTTCCCATCACCGGCACGCGCGACACCCAGGTCACCGCGGCGATCCTGCGCCAGCTCGATGTGCTGCGACGGGCCGCGCCCGAGCGAGGCGTGCTCGTGCTCGAGTTCACCGGCGGCGGCGAGGGTGACCCGGCCGCGAGTGACTTCGGCCGCGCGCTGGAACTCGCCCGGTTTTTGACCGATGCGCGTCTCACGGGAGTGAAGACGGTCGCATTCCTGCCCCAAGGCGTCTCGGGGCATGCGGTGCTGCCCGTGCTCGCCTGCGAGGAGATCGTGATGCCGGCCGACGCCGTGCTCGGTCCCGCGCACGTTCCCGGTGCGACGATCGACGCGCCCGTGCGCGTCGCCTATGGCGAGATCGCGGCCCGACGGCGCACCGTGCCGCCGGCGGTGGCGGTGAGCCTCGTCGATCCGGCGACTCGCGTGGCCCGCGTCGCGACGGATGCGGGTGAGCAGTTCGTCGCGCCGAGCGAGGTCGACGACCTGCGTCGCCGCGGCGTCGTGCTCGACGTCGAGGAGCTGCAGCCGTCGCCGCTGGCACTCCCCGGGCGTCGCGCCCGCGAGTTCGGGTTCGTGCGGCTCCTCGCGTCCAGCGTCCGTGACGTGACGGCCGGCCTCGGCCTTGCCGACGGATCGCTCGCGGCGAACCCCGCGCTCGACGGCGGCTGGCGGCCCACGCAGGTGGTGCTCTCCGGGGCGATCACGGGAGACGCGGTGGGCCGCATCCGGACGCGGCTCGAACGGGCCATCGCCGAGGGGTGCAACCTGCTCTGTCTGCGCATCGACAGTGCCGGCGGCGCGCCGGAGCAGTCGCTCGTCCTGGCGACCTGGCTGGCCAGCCTCGATCCCGCCGACGTGCGCACCGTCGCCTACGTGCCGCGCGAGGCCCGCGGTGATGCGGCCCTCGTGACGCTCGCGTGCGACGAACTCGTGATGCATCCGACCGCGATGATCGGCGGCGACGGGGCGGCCGCGATCGCCGGGCGGCAGGCGGAATCGGTCGCGGCCGCGTGGCGGGCCGGCGTGGCCCGGGTGCGGGACCGCTCCTGGTCGCTGCCGGTGGCGCTCGTGGTGCCGGGTGTCGTCGTGCGGCGCGCCGTGGAGCGCGGCACCGGAAAGGTGGGATTCTTCTGTGACGAGGAGCTCGCCGCACGGGCCGACCGCGACGCCTGGGAGGTGGGTGCCGAGGTCGGTGTCGGCCCGCTCTCGCTGGACGGTCCACGGGCCGACTCGTTCGGCCTGGCCACGCACGTCGTCACGAACTTCGACGGCCTGCGGCGGGCCTACGCGATCGACGACGACATTCCGATGCCCGAGCCGGGCTGGGCCGAGGAGCTGCTCGCGGCGCTCGCCAGCCCGAGCCTCGCGTGGCTCCTGCTCCTGATCGGCGGGGCGGGCCTCTACATCGAGCTCAAGACGCCGGGCTTCGGCTTCGGCGGCTTCGTCGCGATGGTGGCCTTCATCGTCTACTTCTGGAGCCAGCACCTGCAGGGCACCGCGGGCTGGCTGGAGGTCATGCTCTTTCTCGCCGGCGTGATCTGCGTGGCGGCGGAGATCCTCGTGCTGCCGGGCTTCGGCGTGCTCGGCCTCGGCGGCGGCCTCCTCGTCGTCGCGTCGCTCGTGCTGGCGAGCCAGTCGTTCGTGCTCCCCGTCAACGACTATCAGATCCGTCAGATGCAGTGGTCGCTCCTGGGCATCTTCGGGGCGATCGCCGGGGTGAGCGCGCTCGGCCTCGCCGTGCGGCAGTGGCTGCCGTCGACGCCGCTCTTCCGCCACGTGCTGCTGCCTCCGCCGGTGGAGTCGGCCGAGGAGCTGCTCGATGAACCGCTCGACGCACTCGTCGGGGTCGAGGGCACCGCCACGTCGCGTCTCGCGCCGGCGGGCAAGGCGTGGCTCGGCGGTCGGATCCTCGACGTCGCCAGCGACGGCGCGCTGATCGAACCGGGCACGCCGGTGCGGGTGGTGACGGTGCGGAACGGTCGCGTCTACGTGCAGCGGGCCTGACGTCGCGGTCGCGTCGAACGCGGGGACGATCCACGCTCATCACCATGAACGCACTGCTCTGGGTCGCCTTGCTCCTCTTCGTCGGTCTTGCGGTGATGGTGCTCGAGGTCTTCGTGCCCTCCGGCGGCGTGCTCGGCTTCATCAGCGTCGTCGCGATCGTGGCGGCGGTGGTCACGGCCTTCGTCGAGCAGGGGCCGGCCGTCGGCCTCGCCGCGCTCGCCCTCACGAGCGTCGCCGTTCCGGCCGTGCTCGCGGCGGCGTTCCGGTGGTTTCCCGAAACGCCTCTCGGCCGGCGGGTGCTGCCGCCTCCGCCGTCCGGGGACGACGTCGTTCCGGGAGCCGAGCGACGCACGCGGCTGCGGCGGCTCGTGGGGCGCACGGGACGGGCCATGACCGAGATGCTGCCGTGGGGGGGCGTGGAGGTCGACGGGCTCGCGTGCGAGGCGCTCGCCGAGGGTGGGCCGATCGCGCCCGGCACGAGCGTGCAGGTGGTCGGCGTGCAGGGGGCCGCGCTCGTCGTGCGGGTGGCAGCCGATCCGGCTGCGGAGGAGGCGCCACGCGGGGCCGCGTCGGCACAATCGTCACCCGCGGAACGACCCGCCGCCGGATCCCCGCCGCCGCTGTCGCGCACCCTGGAGGAGTTCGACTTCGAGAAGCTCGAGCCGCCGGCGGCTTGACTCGCGCCCGCCCCCGAACAAGGCTTTCGCGGCGGACGAGCGTGCGGCCCGGGGGAGGCCGCCCACGCCTCGCGCACCGTCCACTCTCCTCCGCGTCCGGAATCCGAACCATGCCGATGCTCATCCTGCTCGGGCTGGGAATCGTCCTCGCCCTCGTCGTCTTCGCCGTGCTCGCGCGCTACCTGCGGCTCTGGGTGCAGTCGTACGCGTCGAGCGCGGGGATCGGGCTCTTCGACCTCGTGGCGATGAGCTTCAAGAAGATCAACCCCGCGATCATCGTGCGCAGCAAGATCATGGCCGTGCAGGCCGGGCTCGGGGACTCGAGCGGCATCACGCGCCAGGCCCTCGAGGGGCACTTCATGGCCGGGGGGCGCGTGCCGCTGGTCGTGCAGGCGCTCATCGCCGCCAACAAGGCGAAGATGCGCGACCTCGACTGGAAGCTCGCGACGGCGATCGACCTGGCCGGCCGGAACGTCCGCGAGGCGGTGCAGACCTCCGTCTATCCCAAGGTGATCGACTGCCCGGGCAAGAACAGCGGCCGCGAGTCGCTCGATGCCGTGGCGAAGGACGGCATCCAGCTCAAGGTGAAGGCCCGCGTGACCGTGCGGACGAACCTCAACCAGCTCATCGGCGGAGCGACCGAGGAGACGATCATCGCGCGGGTCGGCGAGGGCATCGTCTCCGCGATCGGCTCGGCGGAGAAGCACAAGGACGTGCTGGAGAACCCGGACGTCATCTCGAAGACCGTGCTCGCCCGCCGGCTCGATGCCAACACCGCCTTCGAGATCGTCTCGATCGACATCGCCGACATCGACGTCGGCGCCAACATCGGCGCGCGTCTGCAGGCGGACCAGGCCGAGGCCGACACCCGCGTCGCCCGCGCCAACGCCGAGGGCCGCCGGGCGATGGCCGTGGCGCGGGAGCAGGAGATGGTCGCCGGCATCGAGGAGAGCCGGGCGAACGTCGTCGCCGCGGAGGCCGAGGTGCCCCGCGCGCTCGCCGACGCGCTCGCATCCGGACACCTCGGCATCCAGGACTACTACAAGCTCCGCAACCTGCAGGCCGACACCGACATGCGTCGGACGATCGCGACGGGCACGATGCCCACGGCGGTGCGCTGATGCCGTCGCCAGAGGTCGCCTTGCCGCCGGTGCTCCTCGCCGCGGGCCTCGACTGGCTCGAAGGGCTGCTGCCGGTCCTCTTCGTGCTGTTCTGGCTCGTGTCGCAGGTGTGGGCGGTGTTCCGCCGCGTCGCCGGACCGCCGCAGCAGCCGGCGGGGCCGCCGGCTCCGCGTCTGCCACGGCCACCGCGCCCGCTCGGCGACGATGCCTTGGCGCCCGCAGGGCAGGGGGACGCGCTCGCCCGCGAGACGCTCGAGCGGCAGATCGAGGCGTTTCTCCGGGAGACCAACGCCCGGCTGCCGAGGCCGCCTGACGACGTCGGCGAGCGGGGTGAACGGCGGACCAGGCCGAAGCCGCGGCCGACCACGACGACCGGTGCGCGCGGGCCACGGCCCGGGGAGCGCGTCCCGTCGGCGGCAACCGGCACGGCGCAGGCCACGAAGACCGCGACGTCGAACGACCCGGCGGGTGACCTGCGGCAGCGACACGTCGTGACGAACGCGGGCGGCACGGATGTGTCGAAGCACGTCACCGAGGCGTTCGCGACCGATCTCAAGCACCGCATCGCGCCGGCGGACGCACCGCTGCAGCCACCCGTGGTCGCGGACCGCGGCGTGGACCTCGTCTCGATGCTGCGCGAGCCGGCGACGCTGCGGGCACTCGTCGTGATGCGCGAGGTGCTCGATCGTCCCGTGGAGCGCTGGTGACGCGACGCTCTGCGGCGGGCGTCGCGACGCCGCCTGCGCGCGTGCTGGCACCGGCATGCTGGCACCCTCCGCGCATCCTGCCGCGCTCCCCGGGTCCTCCTGAAAACCCCTGACGAGAGGGGGTTTCGGAGGTCTCCGGCGGCCGGGAAAGGCTGGCGCCGAGGCGGTCGAAATTCGAGGGTTGAGGGGCGGCGGTCGGTGCTCTACAAGGACTCGTGACGGGTCGCCGCCGGCGGGCCGTCACCAGCGCGTAGACGAGGATGCCCAAGCCCCGTCTACGCGCTTTTTTTTGGCCGCGCCGCGCCGTTCCGCGGTCCGCCGCGACGCGTTCGGCCCATGCCGCAAGGGCGCGATACGGCCTTGCCTCGGCCCGCCGAGGTTGCGACAGTCCGCGGCCGGTTGTCGTCCTGTGTCCCGTCACGGCTCTCATGAGACGCGTGCCATCCATGTCGCGCTGCGCGGGGGTTTCGCCCGTCGTGCCGACCGGGCAGCGGGGGCGATGCGTCTGCCGCCGACTCGTCGCGCCGCTCGTGCTGGCCGCATGGCTCGTCGCCCCGGCTGGGATCGGCCGGATCCGTGCCGATGACGC
>CAIWZS010000223.1 GCA_903917235.1 uncultured Planctomycetaceae bacterium
GCGGAGCGGGCGGCGATGTGCCGCCGGGCGCTGGCCGCCGCCACCGAGGAGGTGGATCGAAAGGCGGTGCTCGAGATTCTCAAGCGCTACCCCGGCATGGCGACGCTCGAGGTGGCCCGCGAGGCCGCGAAGGTGCCGGGGCTCGAGGCGGACGCCACGGCGGTGGTGCGCGAGATCGAGCAGAAGATCGCCAAGCCCGCAACCTGACGGGCAGGATGGATCGAGCGCCGGTGCGTGCCGGCCCGGAATCACGGCCCGCCCCTGTCACCCCAGCACGCACGAGGAGCGCAGCGATGAACGGCCACGGGATCCGGCAGAACGGTTCGGGCACGTCGATCACGAGGGTTTCGCGTGCGGCCCGTATGAGCCGCCTTGCGGCGGCGATCGTCATGGCGGTCCCGGTCTCGGCCGCGGTGGCGGCCCCGCCGCGCGACGTGACGTTTCGTCGGCAGGTGCTCTCGGAGCGGTTTCTCGCCGAGGGCTGCGACATGGCGGACTTCGACAGGGACGGCCACGTCGACATCACGGCCGGCTGGTTCATCTGGCACGGTCCCGACTTCATCCGCCGCACGGAGTTCACCGCGGCCCCCGACAACGCGGCGGGCCCGAGCAAGACGCCCTACGATCCGGCGCGCGGCTACTCCGACTACTTCCTGACCTACGCCCACGACTTCACCGGCGACGGGGCGAGCGACATCCTCGTCTTCGGGTTTCCGGGTGAGGCGGCGCTCTTGTTCGTCAATCCGCAGGGCCACGCTGGCCACTGGGAGAGGCACGCAATCTTCGACGTGGCCGACGGCGAGTCGCCCGATCTCGTCGACCTGACCGGCGACGGTCGGCCGGAGCTGCTCGTGCACTCGAGCGACGCGAGCAAGGCTCCCGAGGCCAAGGGCAAGGGAGGCGGCCAGCTGGGTTTCGTCGAGATCGACTGGGGCAACCCCACCGGCAAGGGTCGCTTCCGACCGATCACTCCCCGGTCGCCCGAGAACGACGCGAAGTACTTCCGCTACACGCACGGCTACGGTGCCGGCGACGTCAACGGCGACGGTCGCATCGACATCCTCACGAAGGACGGCTGGTTCGAACAGCCCGCCGACATCACGACCGACTCGTTCTGGTCGTTCCACCTTGGTCCTTTCGCGCCGGCGGGTGGGCGCGGCGGAGCCCACATGCACGTCTACGACGTCAACGGCGACGGCCGCAACGACGTCGTCACGAGCTACGACGCCCACGGCTACGGCCTCGGCTGGTTCGAACAGAAGGCGGATGGGACGTTCACCGAGCACCGCATCGTCGGCAGCGCGCCGGCGGAGAATCCGCAGGGAGTGTCCTTCAGCCAGCTGCACGCGGTGCGGATGGCCGACATCGATGGGGACGGACTGTCCGACATCGTCACGGGCAAGCGCCGCTGGGCGCACGGGTCGAGCGGGGATGCCGAGCCGAATGCGCCACCGGTGCTCTACTGGTTCCGGCTCGAGCGCGACGGCAAGGGCGGTGCGACGTTCGTCCCGCACCTGGTCGATGCCGACAGCGGCGTCGGCACGCAGGTGACCGTGGGTGATCTCGACGGCGACAAGCGGCCCGACATCATCGTCGCTAACAAGCGGGGCGTGTTCGCGTTCACGCAGGAGTGAACGGGCGGCCGGGTGCTGTCGGACGACGCGTCTCGGGCCCCTGTGCGGCGTGCCGGGCCCCGCGTGACGGGCCGCTTTTCCATGGCTCCCGGCCCGGTCAGGATGTATCTTTGAGGGATCCGGGCGTTCCGCGTGAGGCGTCGAGCGGCCCGCCAACCGACACGGGGAGCCTGTCATGGGCCGCCGCGGCATCCTGCTCCTCGCACTTGCGGTGATGGGCTCGGCTGCCGGTGCCGCGTGGGCCGCCGAGCAGCCCGCGGCGGCCGACCGGCCGGCCACAGCCCCGGCGGCCGCCGATGTCGCGTTCTTCGAGAGCCGCATCCGGCCGGTGCTCGTCGCCCACTGCCTCGAGTGCCACTCGGCCGACGCGAAGGAACCGGGTGGCGGGCTCGTGCTCGACCGGGCCGCGGGCTGGCAGCGCGGGGGAGACAGCGGTCCGGCGATCGTGCCGGGCGACAGCGCCGCAAGCCTGCTCATGGCGGCCTTGCGGTACGAGTCGCTCGAGATGCCTCCCGCCGGCCAGCTTCCCGATGCGGTCGTCGCCGACTTCGCGCGCTGGATCGATCAGGGCGCAGCCGACCCGCGTGACGAATCGATGCCGGAGGAACTCGCGCGGACGAGCGACGGGGCGATCGACTGGGAGGCGGCACGGGCGTTCTGGTCGTTCCAGCCGCCGCGTCACGCGCCTCCTCCGATGGTCGCCGACACGTCGTGGCCGCGCGAGTCGATCGACCGGTTCGTGCTCGCGGCGCTCGAGCAGAAGGGCCTGCGGCCCTCGGCCGACGCGCCGCCGGCGGCGCTCCTGCGGCGGGTGGCCTTCGACCTCACGGGATTGCCGCCGTCGCCCGACCTCGTGGCGGCCTTCGTCGCCGATCCGTCGCCCGCCCACCTCGCGCGGATCGTCGACGAGATGCTCGTCTCGCGGGCCGCCGCCGAGCACCAGGCCCGACACTGGCTCGACGTGGCCCGCTACGCCGACAGCAATGGCAGCGACTTCAATGCCACGTTCCACGACGCCTGGCGCTACCGCGACTTCGTGATCCGCGCGTGTGCCGACGACATGCCCTTCGACCAGTTCGTCGTGCGGCAGATCGCCGGCGACCTGCTCGAGGCGGCCGATGACGACGAGGCCGCGGACAACCTCGTGGCCACCGGCTTCCTCATGGTCGGCACGAAGATGCTCAGCGAGCGCGACAAGGCGAAGCTCGAGATGGACGTCGTCGACGACATGATCGACACCTGCGGCCGGGCCTTCCTCGGCCTCACGCTCGGCTGCGCGCGGTGCCACGACCACAAGTTCGATCCGGTGCCGACGGAGGACTACTACGCGCTCGCCGGCATCTTCCGCAGCACGCAGGTGCTCGATGGCGAGAGCCAGAAGTACGTGAGCACGTGGGTGAAACGGCCGCTCCCGGTCGAGCCCGAGCATGCGGAGTCCGTGGCCCGCTACGAGGCGCGGCACAAGGAGACGACGGGGGCGCTCAAGGCCGCCCGCACACGACGGGACGGCGAGAAGGCCGCCGCGGCCGCCGCCGCCGGAGCGATCGTCTTCGATGACGCCCAGGCCACCCGCGAGGGAACCTGGCAGGCGTCGACGTATACCCGCCCGTTCCACGCGGCCGGCTACGTGCACGACGGCAATCGCGACAAGGGGTCGTGCCGGATCGTCTTTCCGGGGCCGCCGAAGGCGGGAACGTATCGCGTGCGGATCGCCTACACGCCCGGGTCGAATCGCGCCTCGAACGTGCCGGTGGAGGTCGTGCTCGACGAGCGCACGCGACACGCCTTCATCGTCGATCAGCGGCGCGCACCCGGGGTCGCACCGTTCTGGCACGACCTCGGTGAATTCCACTGCACCGATCCGGAGGCGACGAAGGTGGTGATCGCGAATGCGGGCACCGACGGATACGTGCTGGCAGATGCGGTGGCCTACGTGGCGGTCGGCGGCGCGCCCGATCGCCCTGCCGACGAGGTGGAGGCCGAGGAGGCTCGGCAGGCGCGGCTGGCGGCGGCCGAGGCGGAGGTGAAGCGGATCGAGGCGGAGATCGCGTCGCTCGAGGCGGACAAGCCGCCGCCGCTGCCGATGGCCATGGCGGTGCGGGAGGCGAAGCACATCGGCGACGCCTTCGTCTGCGTGCGTGGCGAGGTGGACAACCGGGGGCCCGAGGTGCCGCGAGGGTTCCTGCGGATCTGCTCGGCGGGTCCGGCCCAGCTGCCTGCCGATCGCAGCGGCCGGCTGGAGCTCGCCCGCTGGCTCACCGATCCCGACAACCCACTCGCCGCACGGGTGATCGTCAACCGCGTGTGGATGCACCTCTTCGGCGAGGGCCTCGTCCGCACGGTCGACAATTTCGGCACGCAGGGGGAGCGGCCGAGCCATCCTGAATTGCTCGACACGCTGGCCGTGGAGTTCGTGCGCGACGGGTGGTCCGTCCGTCGTCTCGTCCGTCGACTGGTGCTCTCGCGCACCTACGCCCAGTCGTCGGTGCCTCCCGCAGCGCCTCCGGACGGCGCGGCCGATCCGCTCCTCGTCGACCCCGAGAACCGGCTGCTGTGGCGGGCCCATCGCAAGAGGATGCCGGCCGAGGCGATCCGGGACACGCTCCTCGTCGCCGCCGGGATTCTCGATCCCTCCCCGTCGGTCGCGCCGCTGGCGGGCTTCGGCACGCTCGTCGCGCAGAACGTGAGA
>CAIWZS010000224.1 GCA_903917235.1 uncultured Planctomycetaceae bacterium
CAGCGCGAGCGTTCCAGGCCGACCGGGAACTCCTCTCGGCGACGAAGCTCATCCTCGACACGAAGCACCCGAGCTTCAGGAACGTCGCCCGGGTCCGCAGCGAAGCGTCGGGCTACTGGCGCGCCGAGACGCTGCCCTTTCCGGAGCCGGGCGTCAGGCTGCTCCCCCAGAACAAGCTCACGGGCTTCGACGCGCGCATGGGCCAATTCCGCCAGGAGCTGCTCGACGCCGCCCGTGAACTCTCCAGCCAGTACGACCAGATCAAGAACGAAGCCCGGCGGCGGCTCGGCGCGCTCTTCAATCCCGCCGACTACCCCACGACTCCCTCCCCGGAACCCCGACGGTATCCCCGCGTCACGCAACGCGCGCACGCGGCCGCTGCCGCATCGGAAGACCGGTGCGGTCAGCCGACGTAGAGCCCCGTCCGCGCGGCGGTGGACACCGGCGGCGGCTGGATCGACTCCACGCTCCACGAGAGGTTCTTGAAGGCGAGGATCCGCGTCGCCGGCGCGACCCCCGGTCCGGTCGCCACGGCGACGCGGTTGGCCCGCGCGGCCACGGTCACTCCGCGGGAGAAGCCGGCTCCCAGGCCGAGGCCGGTGGCGAGGTTCACGCTCGAGAGCACGCTCCCCGTCGTCCCCTCGACGACGCTCACCGTCGGCGAGGCGTTGAACGACACCACGAGCTCCGCGCGACCGTCGCCGTTCATGTCAGCCGCGGAGACGTACGCGCCGTTCCCCGCCTGCGGCTTGCCCGGGACGCTCGACAGGGCGAACGCGGCCATCCGCGTCACCGCCGCGTCGGTCGTGAGCGCGCGTCCCGAATAGACCTCGGCCCGCGGCTTGAGGCCCGGCCCCGACGCGACGATCACGTCGGCATGGCCGTCGCCGTCGACGTCGCCGCCCGCCACCCGGGCCCCCACGCGCACCGGCTTGCCGTTGCCGAAGGGGAGGAAGTCCTCGAGGACCTCGCCACGCCGGCCGTTGAACACCAGCACCCGCGCGGCACGAGGCCCGTCGGTGCCCACGATCACGTCGGCGAAACCGTCGCGGTTGACGTCGCCGGTGGCGACGAACACGCCGCCGCCCCGCGGGATGTTGGAGAAGGCGCGAACCTGCATCCAGGGGGCGTTCGTCCGGCCGTCGATCACGATCACCATGTCGCGCCCGCCGGGGCCCGCGCCCCACACGGTGTCGGCCACGCCGTCGCCGGTGACGTCGCCGGTCGCCACGCGCCATTCACCGGCGAACCCCGGGAGCAGTTCCCCCGGCGACGACCTCACCGTGGCCACCGGCCCGCGGTATTCGACGACCGTGCGGGCGAAGGGGCCGTTCCCGGAGACGGCGAAGACGTCGCGGGAGGTGGCGCTCGCGGCGGGGACGACGACCGGATAGTCGAGCGCGTAGAGGTGCGGCGTGAGGGCGTCGACGTCGTCGCGGCGGAAGCGGCCCTGCATGTCGCCGCCGCCGGTGCCCCCGAGGAACACCCGGGCCACGCCGCGGACGTCGTCGGCGGCGAGCGACGACGTGAGGAACGCGCCGGCGGAGGGGACGTTGCCCGTGGTGGTGGTGGAGACGAGCGTCGAGACGCCGGTCTGCATGTCGCGGAGGACCACCCCTCCCTTGAAGCCGGGGTCGTTGATCCCGGCGACGACGTTGTTGCTCGCCGTCGAGAAGAGCACGAAGCGGCCGGTGTCGCTGATGTTGGGCAGCAGGTCGCGCGCGCCGGGCAACACCGCCGAGGCCAGCGTCGCCTTGTTGCCGGAGGAGTTGTTGGCGGCCGAGACCGACACGAGCGTCGTCGTGGCCCGATCGACGTTCCGCGCCCACAGGTGGCTCCAGCCGCCGAGGAGGAAGTTCTTCGGGACCGGTCCGGTGGCGAAGGGGAGGAACGGGGGCTTGCCGAACGCGGGCGTGGAGAAGTTGTTGGCCGCGGTGCCGAAGAGGAACGTCGTGCCGTCGGCGGACATGCCGCCGAAGGTGGCGTCGAGGTTCGTGTTGGCCCGGCCGTCGGGCGTGTTCACGAGAAACGCCGTGCGCGTGTCGGGGCGGACGGCGTAGACGTCGAAGGGCGCCTGCTGGCGGAACGACGCGGCGAACCCGCTCCCCGGCAGTCCGGGGGAGACGATCACGCCCGTGGGGCGGAGGGTGACGTTGTTGTCGACGAGGGTGAAGGTGAGGTTCGCCGCGGAGGAGGTGATCGCGATCGTCGTGCCGTCGCGGCTCACGGAATGGTTCATCGAGGTGAACAGCTCCATGCTGACCAACGTCCCCGGCGGCGGGGCCGTCGTGGGATAGTCGGCCTGGCCGGCGCCGGCCGCGACGCCGGGGCGGCCGGCCTGGGTGCTGACGACGATGTTGCGGTCGGTCGCGACGTCGTAGGCGAAAACGTCGAGAGAGAGGTTCGTGTCGGTGGTGCCGGGCACGAGCACGTTCGCCGGCGTCCGCGTGCTGTAGACGACGCGGTTGCCGTTCGCGCTCAACTGCAGGTAGAAGGCCACGAAGACGTCGGCCGGCACACTGCCCCGCCCCCAGGGCAGGCCGTTGACGTAGCCGCCGAGCGCGACCGGTCCGACCGTCCCCTGGTACTTCGTCACGGTGCGGGTGCTCCCCGATTTCTCGAGCGCCGCGGCGGACGGCAGGTCGATGCCGTCGACGAGGAAGCCGTCGAGCGTCCATCCCGGCGACACCAGCGGGTCGGTGGCGTCGCCGATCGCGGGGGCGACGTTGACGGTGTCCACCCACGGGGCCGGGACGTTGGTGGCGTAGAGCACGCGCTTGCCGTCCTCGGAGATGCCGTGGTTCGACGTCGCGGCCTCGGTCGGCTCGAACTGCTGCCAGGCGGGATCGAAGCCCAGGGGCGGCTCCGCCGGGAACACGCCGGTCATCATCGGCCGCGACGCGTCGGGCCGGGGGAATCCGGCCGGCCAGATCGCCGACTGCAGTACCGCCTCCGCCTTGCCGGTGGCGTTGAGCAGGCTCACGGCCGTGATGTTGTTGGCCGGGTCGGGCGCCATCGCGTGCCACACGAACACGTCCGCCGAGCCCATCTCGCCGGAGGCGACGATCTGATAGCCCGAGCCGCCGAGGGGGATGGCGACGACGAGCTGGCCCGTCGAAGGCTGGTCGTTGGCCGCCGGGACGGAGGCGTCGTAGTCATGCGCGTTGATCCAGGAATCGAAGACCACGGTCCGGCCGTCGCCGCTCAGGTCGGCGCTGCCCGGCACGAACGGCTCGACGAGTCCCGTGCCGATGCCGGTGTAGCCGGTCGAGGCGATCGTGCTGCCGGCGAAGTGGGTGACCAGGCGGATCACCGGGGCGTCGAGCCCCGCGGAGAGATCCATCCAGAAGAGGTTGCCCTGCATCCCCGCGAGGAACGGCACCGTCTCCTGGCCGGGGATGACGTTCGGATCGGCACTCGAGAAGAGCACCTGAAGGCCGGAATCGCTCGTGTCGACGAGGGTGGCGCCCGCGGGGATCGGCAGCGCCGGCATCGCCGGAAAGCCCGGCTCGGCGGGCCTGGGGGCCGCGATGTCGAGGAGCGTGGCGGCCGGCGTGAGCCGGCTCTCGAGGCGCTCGACGGAGGGGCGCGGCGAGGCACGGCGGACGCGGCGGGAATCGCGGGCGACGAGCGGGCGCAGGATCGGACGGAGCATGGCGGCGTTCCGGGGGTGCACGATCTCTCGCGCTGGATTCGAGAAAACCCCGGACGCCGAGTCAAGGAAAAACCGACGGTTTCCGCCCCGGCGCAACCCGCCTCACGCGAGCAGCTCGGGGATCACCTGCGCCGGGTCGACGCCGGTGCGCTTGACGTCGAGGCCGAGGTGGCGGAACCGGTCGGGAAGGCGGACGTTCCGGAGGGTCCACCGCGCGGGGCCCATCGCCGTCGACGGCTGGTATCATCCTTCCCATGAAACTCTCCATCGCAGTCCTTCCCGGCGACTACATCGGCCCCGAGGTGATGGCCGTCGCCCTGCCGATCCTCGACGCCGCGGTCCGACGGGGCGGCCACTCCCTCGAGCACGTCCTCTGCGACGTCGGGGGCGCGGGGATCGATCGCCACGGCAAGGCCCTCCCCGACCCGACGCTCGAGGCGTGCCGCGCGGCCGACGCGATCCTCTTCGGGTCGGTGGGCGGCCCGAAGTGGGAGTCCCTCCCGCCCGCCGAGCAGCCCGAACGGGCGGCGCTGCTGCCGCTGCGCCGGCACTTCCGGCTCTTCGCCAACGTGCGTCCCGGGCGACTGCCAACGGCCCTCGTCGGCACCTCGCCACTGCGGCCCGACCGCATTCCCGACGGCATCGACATGGTCTGCATCCGGGAGCTGACCGGCGGGCTCTACTTCGGCGCGAAGTCGACCAAGCCCGTGGCCGTCGACGGCGACCCCGCAGGGGACGTCGAGGCGATCGACACCATGGTCTACCGGCGATCGGAGATCGAGCGGATCACCGACGTGGCGATCGCCACGGCGCGGGCGCGGCGGAAGCACCTCACGCTCGTCGACAAGGCGAACGTCCTGGAAACCTCCGTGCTCTGGCGGAAAGTGGTCGGCGAACGGGTGCGCGCGCTCGCCCCCGAGCTGACGCTCGCGACGATGTACGTCGACAACGCCGCGATGCAGCTCGTCCTCCGCCCGTCGCAGTTCGACGTCCTGCTCACGGAGAACATGTTCGGCGACATCCTCTCCGACGAGATGGCCGTCGTCTGCGGGTCGCTCGGCATGCTCGCCTCGGCCTCGCTCGGCATCGGCGAGAACCGCCACGGCCACCGCTACGGTCTCTACGAGCCGGCCGGCGGCACCGCCCCCGACATCGCCGGGCAGGACAAGGCCAATCCCTGCGCCCAGATTCTCTCCGCGGCGCTCATGCTGCGGCATTCCTTCGGCATGGAGGACGAGGCGCGGGCGATCGAGGCCGCGGTGGAAGGAGCGATCGCCGCCGGGCTCCGCACCGCCGACATCGCCGCCGGAGGCCCGGCCGTGGGCACCCGGGCGATGGGCGAGGCGATCCTCACGCGACTCTGAGCGTCGCCGCGCGCCGGAGCCTTCACCCCTTTCGCCCGACGCACTCGCCACGTTCCCCGCCGAGCCAGCGCCCCGGCGCCGCGCTCTGGCCGCCATGCTCGCCGCCGATCCTCGGTGGCTCCGTGCGGTCGACCTCTTCAAATGCGTGGTGGGCCCCTTCGCGGCCCGCCTCACCGCCGCTCCTCCGCGTCCGACGCCTCGAGTGCACGGCCCACCTTCTCCCGCGCCTCCTGCCACATCCGCCCCAGCGTCCGGACCGAGCACCCCATCGCCTTGGCGGCCGACTCGCGGTCGAGCCCCAGGTACCAGACCATCCGAAACACTTCCCGGAGATCACCTGGGAGCGCCTCGATCGCCGCGTGGAACTCCTCCCAGCGCTCGATCGGGATCTCTTCGCGCGACTCATCAGGCTGCGCCGCCTCGTCGACGCGGCACTCCCGCTCGCTGCCCCGCACCCCGGCATTGGTGTCGTGGTTCGAGGCCCACGACTGCGGCCCGGCGTGCTTCCTGGCCAGGTCGATGAGTTCCCGCTGGATCTGGACCGCCATCAGCCCGAGGAGTCCCCGCGGCGAGTCCGGGACGGTCTCGCCAAGCGCGCGGTAGAGCCTCATGGCGGCGTTCTGGGCCACGTCATCGGTGTTGTCCCAGCGGCGCACCCGGGCGAACTTTCCCAGGAGCCTGTGGGAGAGCACTCGGAGACGTTCCTGGCAAAGCTCCAGGATCTCGTCCCGGGCTGACGTGTCCCCGTCGGCCAGTCGCTCCAGGCGGCTGGCGAGCTTGTCGGCATCGATGCAGGCGGGCTGTTCGGCGTGCTTCGCTTCATGCATGAGCGGGCATCCCATGGAGCAGCGCAGCGACCCGGAGTCGTGGCGCTTTCTGGCCGATTCGTCTTCCGGCTCCCGCCTTTTCATGGAGAGGGCTGTCGGGGCCCCGTGCGCCGGCCTCCCCCTCGCACCGGGGGCGTATCCTACTGGCTCCGCAGCCGGCTGGCGAAACCCCGACGATCCAACGCCGAAGCACCCGTCCACGAACCCATGTCCGACGTCGCCAAACCGCACGACGGGAGTCAGGCACGAGGCCACGTGCCGGGCGATGTCATCGCTGAGCCATTGCCCGGTTCAGACGACGATTTCGGCCTCTCTCCCCGCCTGCGGAAGCCCACGCCCAAGCCGGATGCCCTCATCGGCCGCGACCTCGGGGGAGTGCGGATCACCAGGCTTCTCGGTGAGGGGGGCATGGGCCGTGTCTACCAGGGAGAGCAGCTCCGGCCGCAGCGCACGGTGGCGGTGAAGGTCGTCCGACCGGGCGTGACCAGCGAGGTGGCCCAGCGGCGCTTCGAGAACGAGGCTGGGTTTCTGGCCAGGCTCCAGCACCCCGGCATCGCGCAGATCCACACCGTCGGCACGTACGCGAGCGATTTCGGGGACGTGCCCTACTTCGTCATGGAGCACGTGGCCGATGCCATGCCGCTCAACGAGTTCGCCCGGGAGCGCGGCCTCGAGCTCCCCGCCAAGCTCGGCCTGTTCGCCGAGGTGTGCGACGCGGTGGCTCACGGCCATGCCCGCGGCGTGGTGCATCGTGACCTCAAGCCCTCCAACATTCTCGTCAGCGGCGACGGCAGGCCGAAGGTGATCGACTTCGGCGTGGCCCGGAGCATGGAATCGGACCTCGCGGCGACCCGGCAGACGAGCGTCGCGTTCATCGGCACCGTCCAATACATGGCGCCGGAGCAGTTCCTGGGCAGCGGCGGTTCCCGGTCGACCGACTCGCGCGCCGACGTCTACTCGCTGGGCGTCCTGCTGTACGAGCTGGTCTCGGGTGCACCCCCCAGCGACCTCGAGCACAAAAGCATCCAGGACGTGATGCGATCGATCTGCGAGGACGAACCTCCGCCGCTTCGCTCGCGCGACAGGAGCTGCCCGCGCGACGTGAGCCTGATCGCGGAGAAGTGCCTGCGCAAGGCCCCCGGCGGGCGATACCGTGACGCAGGAGAGCTGGCGGTGGACGTCCGCCGGTTCCTCGCGGGCGAGCCGCTGCTCCATGCCCGGCACGCGTTGCTCGGCACCGTTCGACGCGCTCTCGGCCGATCACGGCGCTGGGCGCTGCCGTCGCTCGTGGGAGCCGCGATCGCCGCCTCGGCGCTGGCCCTGGTCGGACGAGGTCAGCCCCGGGAAGTGCTCGTCGACGCCTTCGGCAGGCCGGTGGCGCCGCTGCCTGACGAGCCCGCTTCGCCCGAGGGGAAGTTTTTCCATCGGATCGCCAAGGGAGCCCGGGCGAAGACGCTCGACCAGACCGAGATCGTCGGCAAGGTCGGGTTCGGCTATCAGTTCTCGGACCTGCCGATGAACGGCGGCTACCTGATCGGTGTCCGGGTCTCCACGGGGAAGTTCGGCGCGGGGCTCAAGAACGACGCCGTGGGGTCGATCCAGCCGGTCTACAGGACTCCCGAGGGCACGATCCAGGGGGAGATGCACGGCCCGATCGGGGGTGTCGTGACCGACTTCATCGCGAAAGAGGGGTATGCCGTGAGCGGCCTGGTGCTCAACGCCCCGAACCGGCTCCACGGCATGAAGGTGATCTTCTCCCGGGTGGCCGGCGACCGGCTCGACCTCGGGGACAGTTACCAGAGCGAGGCCTACCTCGACCTCCCCGACGACTCCCCGACGATCGGCCAGACGGGGCAATTCGCCGTCGGCCTCCGGGGCTGGTGGGCCCGGGACGAAGTGCGGGGGATCGGGCTCTACCTGCTGCCGTAGGGGGGCGAGCAGGACACCCCCCCCTGACCGTGGCACCCACGAGAAGTTTGTTTTTCGCATTCAGGCTGGGTCGGCATGGATTTGGCCGAAGGGAAGCGTGGCTCTCGCCAATCCTCGCAGGGGGCCCAGGGCGCCGGCGCCCGAGGCTCTGCCCCCGGCACCGGAATCGACCGATGCTCACCGACGCGACTCGCCCCAAACGCACGACCGCGTGGCTGCAGACTCACACTCTCGCCCTGCTCGTGGCAGCGTGGGGCCTTGGGAGCGTCGCCTGGTCGACAGCCGGAGCCGAGGACGCCATGACTCGCACCATCCGGCTCATCATGGAAGAAAAACTCGCAGCCAGCGATGCCGAGTCGTACCGCGCCTTCTCAACACCGTGAGCGGCGACAGGACGATTCGCGAGTCTTAGGAGACGTTCAAGGACTGAGATGCAACGAATACCTCAACCCATGACCTCGGCGTCACGCTCCGCAGGACCACGAACGCCTCACCGGACCACTCGCCATCCCCGTGCGTCCGTCCGAATCGTCACGGAAACGACGACGATGGAGGAGGACACCAACAGGCAAACAGCCCCAGGCATCTCGCCTCAATTCATATTCGATCAACAACACCCGGCGGCGAAGCACAACTTGCTGCGTAAGCGCGAGCAAAACACCGTGGATGCTGGTGACGGCCTTGGCGGAGCCACTTCCCTCTCATGCGTAGTGGAAAGGCGATAGCCTAGTGGCACACAAAAACGATTCTACCGCCAATGGGCACCACGACAACGTCAACGGCCACGACCACTCGCCCGCCTCGATCAAGGACTCCGGAGTCACGAGAGCACTGATGTCAACTAATCCGCTGAAACCACGGTCCTCGCGCTTCTCGCAGGCAAAAGTCCACGATGCGAAACAGCAACTATTCCCAGAGATCTCGTATACGGCTTTTGCCTACCCCGGTGACGAAGAGGCCCTCAGCGCCTTGAGGGCCGTGCCCGGCGCAGCCCCACTCTTGACTTGGCTCAACGCGAACTACACAGAGCAGATCGCTCACGTTGAAAACAACGAAAACCTTGTTCGCGTAGGCGCGTCAAATTACACATCCTTGCACGCACTCCTCCTTCGTTGCTGCGAGATTCTTAGCTGCCCGGTACCCGACCTTTACGTCAACAGTTCCCCCAGCATCGATGCTTTCACAAGCGGGCATCGCAAGACGCACGTGGTGTTGTCCCGCGGCATCATAGACTTACTTTCCGTGGACGAATTGAGTTTCGTTATCGGTCACGAACTGGGGCACATCAAGGCCGGGCACGGGACATATCGGGTGCTTGGGATGCTGCTCACTTCTCAGTGGGATGTGGTAAGCAGCCTTGCGCCGATCCCGGGGATCGGTCTTCTCCGAACACCGCTGCTCTTGGCGTACTGGGAATGGTTTCGACGCTCGGAGTTCACCTGCGATCGCGCTGGGCTTCTTTGCGTGCAGGATGTTCAACCATCGCAGATGGCGCTGGCGAAACTCGCGGGATCCATTCCGGGCCTTGAAGAGGAATTCAATGTTGATTCGATCATCGGACAGGTCGAAGCGAAGCGAGAAGTCAACAAGCTTGTACAAGTGATTGCGATCATGAGCAATCTCTACAACACGCACCCGCTGATTCCGCTACGACTCAAGCAACTTCAAGATTATGCGGGGAGCAGTGAACTGCAACGCATTATCAAGGGCGACTACAAGCGGGACTCGCTCGGCCTGCATGAGGGAGGGGAACGCGTTTCGTGCCGATGTGGAACCATCGTGAACACGAAGCTCTCGTTTTGCCCCGAGTGCGGACGGGAGGTCCGTGCCATGGCGAGCGACAATACCTGCGAGAAGTGTGACACGGCTTTACCAGCGGGCACAAAGTTCTGCCCGAAATGCGGCACACAGCAGGCGGAGGCCACTGCTCCTGCGCCATCAACTCTTGCAAGGTTGCGAAACTCGGCCAGCAGCTTTTTCAAGCAGTAGACAGTCGTGCTCATGACCCGAATCGCTCTAGTCGGCCTTGTGGCCGCCGCTATCGCTTGGTGTGCCTATTTGTACCGACAGGGTGGATGGCGTTGGATCAGTTGCTTCGTGCTCACGTCAGCGGTCTCTGTCGCGATCGTGTGGTATGCGCTGATCCCCATTGACAATGGCGTGAGCATGGCAAAGATCGTTGGCCTCATGGGGGGGCCTCTTACTGCTTGTGTTGTCTCAGGCATTCCGGCGATCAGTTGGTTTGTCGTCTCCTTGGTTCATGCGCGAGGCACGCTTGGGGGACACGTTTATGCTGTCGTTTATGCTCTCCTCATGGGCTTGTGTTTCGTTCCCGCAGGAATCATCGCCGCGGCTTGCTATTTCCCAGCGGTCGCGAGGAAGGTGCTGGCTCGACTAGCGGACGTATTGCCGGGCCGCACTGGCGGGGCTCCGTAGCGGTCCTCGTTGAGTTGGCCTGCGTTGTATTTCCTGATTCGGGCGGCATGAAGGTCAATACCCACAGGGGCGAGGAGACTCGCGATGACGCCTGGGCGGCGGAAGGCACCGTGCCGGAGCAGATCTTCGCGAACCTGCGTGACGCAGCCGCGATGCTGAACGCCGGGAAGGATCGGGCAACGGTGCTGCATGCCGAGGGGATCAGCAAGGCGACGCTCGCCCGCTGGCGGGCCGAGCACCGCCGCG
>CAIWZS010000225.1 GCA_903917235.1 uncultured Planctomycetaceae bacterium
GATGTAGTCGTCCAGCAGCCGCTTCTTGTCGAGCCGTTCCAATTCCAGTGGCAGCGTGGCGGGGGTCGAGAGGTCATCCTCCCGCCAGGTGTTGATGCCAAGCGTCTTGCGGACGTAGGGCCAGAGCGGGTCGTGCATGAACTCGGCCAAATCCTTGAGTTCGATCACCTCGGGGATGGCCGGTGACTTTGTCGCGCTGCCCGCAGCCTTCACGGCCGGCCGCTCGGGCTCCCGGCCGAGTGCCTTTGCCGCAGCCAGCGCCGCGGCGTCGTGGCTCCAGGGCTTCGCGGTCGCGAGCACGCCATTCTCACCGCCCACGAAGTTCCTGCGGCTGCAGGCATGGCGGGGGTGGACGATCTCGATTGCGCTTAGGCGTTCGCCGGCATGCTCGAACGTCGGCACGCCGTGCCGCCCGACGAAGTCGGTGAACTCGGCCAGCGGCGTCACCAGCGGCAGCGTCTTGCTGTTCTTCACGTCCATCCCGGTGCAGGTGATGACGAGGCGGTCCCCGGCGGTGAGCAGGCAGTCGAGCAGCTCGCGGCGGACCTCGAGGCCGCGATCGCGGTCGCCGAGCAGGTGCTGGCGTTCGGCGAGGTCGTCGCTGTCGCCCTCCCGCGGGGCGACGGCCTCGTCGTCGTAGCCGGCGAGGCAGACCACCCGAAACGGCACGCCCCGCAGCGGGATCAGCGACGTGGCCGTGATCACGCCGGTTCGCAGCGGCTGCCGGCCCACCGGTGCCGTGAGCGTGGCTGCGAGGATCGTTTTGACATCGTGCCAGGGCACGGGCACGTCCGCTGGCGAGTCTCCCCTGGCGGTCGCAGACGCCTGCCGCAGCCGGTCGAGCTCCGCAAGCGGCACGGCCAGTTCGTCGCTCTCGGCGCCGGCCAGCTGCCCGAGGGACTGTTCGAGCCGGTCGCACCACTCGCTCACAGGCCTCTTTGGAGGCCGCTTGTCAGTGAGGCATGCAGCCACCTCGCGGTCGAGGTCGTCGATGATGCCGAAGATCGTGACGAGTGGGGCGAGCGACTCGATGTCGGCCGCCGCGACCGCCGCGAGCGGGACGACGCCACCGAGGGCCGGCTCGGGGTCGCCGTCGGGCATGACCGCTCCGAGCAGGGTGCGCTCGAGGCCCAGCCGCCAGGTGTGGGCCGTGAGCGTTGGCTGATCGAGACCGGAGCGGCTGCGACGGGCGGCGTCGAGGCCCCAGCGGATCTTCGTCCGCTCGATGCACCGCTGCCAGACTTCGAGGGTCTTGTCGTCGAGGCCGAAGTGGCCGAGCACGAGCGGGTGGGTGGCCACGGCCAGCATCGCATCGACCGACGCGCGCGAGTCGACGAGTTCGATCAGGGCGGCGAGCAGCTCCGCACCGCGGCTCACGTCGCGAATGCCACGGTCGGCCACGAGCAGCGGCAGATGAAGCTTCGCCGACGCACCGTCCCGCACGTCACCCGTCACGTCGCGGTTGAACACCGCCTCGAGGTGCGGAGCGAGCTTCGCGATCTGCGGGCTCAGGATCACGACCTCGTGGGGCGCGAGATCGGGAATCTCCCGGAAGGCGTGGAGGATCGCGTCGTGAAGCACCTCCGCCTGCCGGCTGAGGTCGTGGCAGCGATGGATGCGCACCGACTGGTCATCGGGCGTGAACGCTTTGGCTTCGGTGGCTCCGGTGGCTCCGGTGGCCGCCTGGCCCGTGGTCACCGTGTGCCTGAGCCGGATGAGCAGCGGCGCGTCCGCGGCCGGCGTGGCATCGGGCGTGGCGTCGGCGTGCCGTGGAAACAGCCCCTGCGACGCGAGCAGCCACTGCGACTCACGCGTGCCTCGCAGCCAGGCATCGACGAGCGGATCGACGTCGGGCGTCGGTTTCGGATCGCCGCGCCGCGGGGACGTGGCCTTGTCGTGGGAGACCGGCGGGGCGCTGCCGGCCCACGCCTCGCGGAGCGAGGGCGAGGGATGCACGAGGAGCACCTCGACCTCGCACGGCCGCTCGGTCGCCGAAGGTATTTCGGCCAGCCGCGAGAGCAGATGGATCTGATGGAGCGAGAGCCCCTGAAGCCCCGCCACGAGCACGGCCTCGGGCGCGCCCTCGTTGGTCTCCTTTTCCCGGGCCGGCGGGCTCTTCTCGCCGATTCGTTCCCGCACCTTTCGCCAGAGGTCGAACTGCCAGCGGTCATGCCGCACCAGGTTTTTTTCCGCCCGGTCCCCCTGGTCATCCGCCTCGGGGCTGAGCTGGGCACGCCCCTCTTCCCACTCGAGGATCATGCCCGGCCGGCGGAAGTGGTAATGGTCGAAGTGGTCGGCGATCCGTCGGGCGGCGAGCAGCGGGCCGCCCGCCCGCTTGACGACATCGTCGAAGGCCGGATCGCGCGCGAGCACCGACAGGATCGTGAACGTGAGACGGTCGACGTCCCACGGATCCGCGTCCGAGCGCACCTTCTCCGAGATCAGCGACGAGATCGTGCCCGGGTATGAGAAGTCCACCCCCGCGACGATCCCGTCACCCGCCGGCCTGCCATCCGCGGTGCTGCCCGCCCCGAGCCGCTCCGCGAGCTTCGCCGTCAGCCAGGCCTTCGCCCCCGCCGTCGGCACCACGAGCCGCTGCCGCGCGAAGAAATCGACCGGCCGGGAGAGGAACCCGGCGGCTCGATCGACCACCTCGTCGAGGGAACGGACGTAGCGAATGGCGAGGGACATGGTGCGACCGAAAGCGGGATGGTGTGGACTCGCGCGAGGACGACGGGAATCGACCTGTGGCGTCGGTCCGCCGGGGCGGGTCACGACGCGAGAATCATGACATGGACGGGAGCGGTGCCGGTGAAGGCCGTATCATGGCAGTCCACTCGATGGGACGTGCGGCCGCTCGCGCGACGCAAGAGTGTCGGCGAAATCCGTCCTGCGGACCGCATCCATCGCGCACGGTGAGAGGATGAACCATGCCGAGAGGTTGTGGATCCCGACGGGGGCACTGAGCACGGGCTCGACGAGGTCGGTCATCGGCGCGGTCACTGGCTTCACCATCGGCGAGGATCTCCGGACGAGGGACGGGGGTTCACGACCAGGGGCCGGGCATCAGGCCCGCTTCGTCTCGAGTACGTCCACCGCACCGCCGTACTGGGCGAGCACGAGCTGTTTGGCGTGTCCGGCCGACGTGCCCTGCACCTGCGTCCAGCTCACGATGCCGTTGAACCGAATCTTCACGTTGTAGAGCGTCATGGATGTTCCTTCGGGAGTGACGTGCGGATCAGCGTCGCAGGCCGCCGGTGCCCGAAGCGTGACCGGGCCGAATCTGCGGCGACACCGTGCACTACGGCGGCGGACGTCGGGCGCTTCAAAAAACCGGTCCGCCTGGGATTGCGGTGGGTCGGGGCTGCCCGTGCCCCGCTCGCCGGACGATCGCTGCGGCCTCCGGGCCTCCGCTCTCTCGAGGCTGCCCGCGCTTCGGCATCCCTGCCTGCGCTTGTCAGCCACGCCGGCTCCCGGGGCACGGGCATCCCCTCCTCGATCCTCTTGCCCACGAAGTTCTCGGCAGGACCAAAAAACCCCCACCCGCATCGGGAGTGCCACGGGGCGGCGGCGGTCTCGCGTTGAATCCGGCAACACGGGTGCGTTCAGTCCGCCCCGAGCGTCGCCTCAGGACACCGCCGTCGCGTCGGCCTGGAGCTCGACGCTGCCGGTGTCCATCGCTCGGCGGATCACCGGGGCCCAGCGGTCCACGGACTCCGCGAGACAGTCGAGCATCCTCCGGAACTGCCGCGGCGTGATCGTGCCGTCCTCGATCGGACAGTCGATCGAGCAGCGGATTTCACCATCCTCCGGGTCGTGCTCGAAGCGGATCATTTTGGTCCGCGTCGTGATGTCGAGCAGCACCTGGAAGAGCGCGGTGGACTGATGGCAGCCCTGGGAGCAATAGAGTCCTGGGGCCATGAACTCGAGGAACGTCCCCTGCTCGCTCAGCCGGATGACGATCGCCACCCCGGGCCGGCCCGACGCGTCGCGATAATGCCGTGTCGCGAAGCCCGTGACGATATGGTCCGCCTGGAGCCGGTATTTCAGCCCCTGCGCGACGAGCATCGCCTCGATCTGCTCGAGATTCATGATGGACGCTTCATGATGGAAGCTTCATGGTTCGTAGGCTCTCCGGGGCATGGAAGCCGCTCGCGGCTGGATGTTCGCGGTTCGCAACGCTGCCCTGAAGTGCACGGGTCTCCGCTTGGAGAGCGGCGGCCGGACCTGTCCACCACGGAAATCTACGCTCGAGGGAGACTACTGATTCACCCGATTCGAAAAAATCCCGACTCGCGTACGTGGTTTCCCCCCGTGCGTGCGGCCATTTCCGGTCGCCGGCACGCGAGCCCGGAGCGCGGCAGGCCCCCGCGCGTAGGTACCGGGTGACCCCGCGAGTCGCTCGTCTGCCGGGTGGTGGGTGACCCTCTCCGGGGTGCCGCCACGTCCCACTCGAATCGCGTCTCGAACACGAGGCTGTATGGCCGCGAGCACGATGACCTCCCCTGCCCCGCCCCGTGCCGGGCCGCAGGCCGAAGTGGCCGTCCCGTCTGCCGGAGGTCTGCCAGCGTGGCTCACGGCTGGCGTACACCTCGAACCGCGCGACTACCAGCAGCGGGTCGTGGGCCGCGTCATCGAGATGTTTTCCGGACCGCACGTCGACCGCGGACAGGAACTGCCGGCAGCCCGGTCGGTGATCGTCGAAAGCCCCACCGGCAGCGGGAAGACCGCGATGGCCCTGCTCGTGGCCCGCTGGGCACAGCAGCATCTCGGCATGCGGGTCGTATGGACGGCCATGCGTCGCAACCTGCTCGCCCAGGCCGATCGCGAGAACCGTGATCGGGGCTTCGGCGTCGATCTCGCGCTCGTCTCGATGTTCGACCGCGCACCGCCCCGCGGCGACCTGCTCATCGTCGACGAGGCGCAGCACGACGCGACCCGCAGCATGGCGTCGCTCCACGCCGCCGTCGGACCCGTGCACGTGCTCGGCCTCTCCGCCACGCCCTACCGCGCCGACCGCCTGGGCCTCTGTTTCGAACGGGTCGTGCGCGACTCCGGAATCCGCCAGCTCGTCCTCGATGGCCACCTCAGCGGCTATGCCCACTACACGATTCCGCATTACACGCCCGACGCCGTGGCGGCGACGTGGCTCGCGGAGCCAGACCGCTGGGGCCGGTCGCTCCTCTTTTTCCGCACGCTCGCCGAATGCCGCGCGTGTGCCGCTCGGCTCCAGGATGGCGGGGTGTCCTGCGAGGTCGTGACCGCCACGACCGATCGCGAGCGGCAGATCGCGCGGTTCGAGGCGGGCGCGTGCCCCGTGATCATCAGCATGGCCGTGCTCACCGAGGGATTCGATTGTCCCGCCCTTCAGAGCGTGTTCTGCCGCCCGTCGGGCCGCGGCCCCACCGTGCAGATGGCAGGCCGTGTCCTGCGACGCGCCGAGGGTGTGCCGCTCAAGAACGTCGTGCAGTGTGCGCGGACGCGCCATCCCTTCACGGCCACGGCGCCTGCCGCGGTGCAGTACGTCTCGGCCGACGCGAGCACGTCCGGGCCGGGATCGCCCCACGCGCTCGAGCGGTGGCGTTCGATCGGCCTCAACGGGCGGATCGAGGCGATGAGCGAGCGGATGCTCGAGCTGCTCGTGACGATGTCGAAGGGCCAGGAGGCGACGGCTGGAGCGAGCGGCCCACCCGACGAGCAGCTGCCGGTGGCGCGGCGGCTCAAGCGGCTGCGACCGTGGAAATTCAGCGTCGCCGAGGCGCAGGACCGGGCGCGGCGTAGGACTGAGGACACCCCAGGGAGGACGTGAGCATGACGACGACGAACATGGGCGGCATGGCAGACGCACGCGCGGCGGCAGACGCGCCGGGAACGACCGCGGGCGCACACGCCACGGCGGGACCCACCCCCGCCGATGCGGCGCGGACGGCGCTCGAAGCCGTCCAGATCGACGAGCGGATCGTGCGCCTGGGCGCCCTGCGCGTCTTCACCGACGGCGAACGGCCGGGACAGACCCGCTGGCCCGACGAGGCGCTCTCGACGGCGGCCGCCGGCCGTGGCGGGGCCGCGCGAGACGGCCGCAGCGGGCGGGCCCTCGTCGACATCGACGGCGAGCACTGCCGCGTCACCGACCGGTTCTGGAAGTCGATCTTCACGCGGTACCGCTTCGGGGCGAGCACCTTTCGGTACTTCCATCCCCAGGAGGTCTTCGCGCGGATTCGCGACGTCTCGCGGAGCGACACGCTGCGGGTCGCGATCGAGCGCCGCACGGGGCGCCCGCCCACGGCCCTGGCCGCGTCGCGGCCCGACGGCCGCGCGGTGACGATCGACGAGGTGGCCGAGATCGCACGGACGCACGGTGGCGCGGGAGCCTGCTACGCCGAGGGCATGGTCACCTGCACGTTCACGCCCCGTAGCGGCGAGAAGGCGCTCGCGATCGGTCACGACGACTTCGCCAACCGCTTCACGCTCGACGTGCCGATCGACGGCTTCGGCCTGCCTCGCATCCACGTCGCACTCCTGCGACTCGTCTGCGAGAACGGCGCCGTCGCCATGCACCGCGTCTTCGCGAGTGACATCCCCGCGAGCCGGAACCCGCTGCACACGCTCCGCCGGGCGGTCGAGTGCTTCGATCATGGTGACGGGTTCGCCGCGATCCGCGAGCGGTTCGCAGCGGCGCAGACGTCGTGGGCGTCGGTGCGCGAGGCACACTCGCTCTATCGTGCCATCTGCAAGATGAAGACCACGGCCGGCGCCGCTCGCACGCGCCTGCTCGAGGACTTCGATCGGGTCACCGGACGCATCCAGGAGTTCTACGGCCTCACGAACGTCGACACGCTGCCGGTTCGTCGCCAGCGGCTCCTGCCGGTGAAGTGCCGCGTGTACGACCTGCTCAACTTCGCCTCCGAGGTGGCCACGCACGTCGCCGCACAGGACGACGTGCGGCCGCTCCAGTCCTGGATCGGCACACGGCTCGCCGACGAGTTCGACCTCGAGGGGACGGCAGGGCAGGTGCCGGAGTTCGCCGACCTGCTCGTGCGCGAGACGCTCGAACGGACGCGCGGCTGACGCCGGCGGCCGGCCTCACATGAGCCGGTCGAGCGCGTCGAGCAAGGCCATCGCCCGCTTCGGCGAGCCGACCGTCTCGACGAATTTCTTCGCGGTGATGAGCTGATCCACCGTGAACGACTCCGCCGAGGCCGCCGACTCGCGGCGGGCCGGTGCCTCGCGGGTCGCGGCGGGCTGCCGCGCCGACGCCGCTGACGGGCGTCGCGCCCGCCGTTGCACGCCCATTCTTTTGAGCACCGTCGACACCATGGCCGGTGCGACGTCGATGCCGCGGGCGGCCAGGCTGCGGACGATCTCCGACGGCCGCGGCTGCCCCCCGGCGTCGAGAACGGCACGGCCCTCGACCCGGATCGCCTCGCTCTTGTTGACCGGTCGTTCGCTCGAGGCCTCCGCAGTGGCGATGCCGCCGTCTTCCGCCCCCTCCGCGTCCTCCGACTCCACCAGCCGCGCCTTCGATTTCGCCATCATGTCGTGTTGCTCCTCTGCCGCCGTCACGGGTCGATCACGGCGGACACCGTGCGGCCCCCGCGTGTCGCGATTGTGATCGCCCGGCGACGCGATGCAACCGCGCGGGCCGCCCGACGCCCGGCGGAGGTGGCGGGCGGGCTTCAGGGCACGAGCGGCGTGCCCTCGGCCGGGTCGCGCGTGCATGCCCGGAAGGCGGCGGCGATCCGTCTGGTGATCGGCCCGGGCACAGGTCCGAGCCGCCGGTCGTCGATCGCGGCGACCGGAGTGATCTCACCCATCGTCCCGGTGACGAACGCCTCGTCGACCGTGGCGAGCTCGTCGCGAGGGATGTCCCGCTCTTCCGCCACGAGTCCTCCGGTCGCACAGAGTTCGAGCACGACCGCCCGGGTGATCCCCTCGGGGCACGCGCGGGTGGTCGGCGTCACCACGGTGCCGCCGCGCACCACGAAGACGTGCGTCGAGCTCGTCTCCGCGACCATGCCGGCCGGATCGAGCAGGATCGCGTCGTCCACCCCGGCCGCCGTCGCCTCCATCTTCGCGAGGATGCTCGTCAGCTGGTTGCAGCTGTGGATGTGCTGGTCGAGCACGTCGGCGAACGGCCGCCGCTGCCGCACCACGACGAGGCGGATTCCCGCCGTGTTGTCGAAGACCGGCGGCTTGTGCTCCGCCAGGATCAAGAACGAGCAGCCGTGCGTGTTGATCCGCGGATCGAGGCCGCTCGTGTACTTGAGCCCGCGCGACACGGTGAGCCGCACGTGGATGCCGTCTCGCATCCCGTTGGCCTCGAGCGTGCGGGCGAGTTCGCGCACGAGCGTCTCGTCGGTGGGCATCCCCTCGTAGCGGAGCGCGGCGGCGCTCGACCGCAGCCGCGCGAGGTGGGCCTCGAGGCGAAAGACGCGGCCGTCGTAGACGCGAAGACCCTCCCACACCGCATCGCCGTTCTGCACGCTCGAGTCGAACGGCGAGACGCCCGCCCGGTCCCGCGGGACGAGCCGGCCGTCGATGTTCACGAGGATCGAGGCATTGGCGGGATTGGGACGCTGGAGCATGCGCGAAGCTCGTCGTAGAGCGCCGTCGCCTCGGCGAGGAACGGCACGTCGGGCGGTGCCGCCTCGGTCTCGGCGACCGGCGGCGCGAAGCCCGTCGAGGCCCACGTCGCAGCATACCAGTGCCGCGCCCAGACGCCGTCCTGCGGGTGCGGCCCGGTCCGCCAATGGAGCATCGCGGAATCCCAATCGAGCGCGAGCGCCGCACACAGTCCGCGCAGCGTCCCCTCGGGATCGCGGGCCACGTCGGCCGCATCGATCACCGGCGGCGCGGCCCCGCGCGTGCTGCGGATGTGGGCATACAGCCGCGCCTGCCAGGGCAGTCCGGTCTCGGCGAGTGTCATCGTCGGGAAGACCTTCAGGTAGCTCGCGATCACCCGCGCGGGGTCGCGCACGAGCAGCACGTGGTCGAGCCGGTCGAGCCACGCACCGAGCATCTCCGGACGCATGTGCTGCGCCATGTGCTTCTGGTACCAGAGCGGTCGGTCGAGCGGCGCCGGTCCGCTCGAGAGACCGTCGGCCACGACGCGCCAGTCGGTCGGCTGGCTCGCGAGGATCTCGTCACGGCCGGGATGCGTCAGGCCGGTGGCGGCGAGATAACACGCGTAGAACGGCTCGTCGCTCACGACGCAGTCGGCCCGCGACGAGAAGCTCCGCATGAGGGCCGTCGAGAGGTTCCGCGGACCGGACCACACGGCGAGACGACGAGGCGACATGCCGCGGAGGATAGGATGCCACGCCGCCCCCGCCAACGGCCGCCGACGGGGCGCGGGGCCGCGCGGGTATGCTCGGTCCCGGGGTTTCACGCCAAGGCGTGTCGGCGGGAGGATCGTCCATGTACCGGAGCAGCCGACCGGCGGCGGATTGCACGTGGCCATGCCGCCGACGCGGCCAGGCTCGGCCCGCGTGGTGGCGTTGGGTGGTCGTCGTCGTGGCCGTCATGACCGGCCGGCTGATCGGCGGACACGCTGGGGTCCGTGCGGCCGACACCTGCACCGACACCGTGCACCTGGCGGGCCGCGGTGAATTGC
>CAIWZS010000226.1 GCA_903917235.1 uncultured Planctomycetaceae bacterium
CCACTTCGGACTGACGGGCGGCCACCACCGCGCGTTTTTCCTCGACGATTTTCGTCGACGCCGTGACGACGCCGGTCGCCGACTCAATCTTGGCGGCTGCCGCCTCGACCACCTTCGCGACGGTGGCAACCTCGGTCTTTCTCTTCTCGACCGCCGCTCTCTCGCCGGCGACGGCCTGCTCCCACTGCCCCTTTTCGGCCATCATCGACGCAAGCGCGTCCTGGTGCGTCTTGAGCTGCGCCTGCTTCGCCTGTCGGGCTGCACCGAGCGCGGCGAAGGACTGTTTCAGGTCCGCATCCTCCGCCGCCGCCGTGAGGCCCTTCTCGAGGCTCTTGCCCGCCTCGTCGAGCACGGCGAGAGCCTGCAGCGTCCGCTCAATCGTGCCCTGCGTGGCCGTCAACTCGGCCCCGCGTTTCTCGATCTGTCCGAGCAGTTCCTTCGCCTTTGTTTCGCTTGCGGCGATAGCCGCGTTGAGGGCATCGATCTGCTTCTGTGCGGCGTCGCGTTCCGCGACGGCTGCCAGCCGGGCCTGCTCGTCAGCCTGCCGCTTCGCGTCCGCTGCGGCCGCATCCCCCTCGGCCTGACCGAGTGACTCCTCGCGTCGCCGAAGATTGGCCGTCAACTGGTCGAAAGAGGCCTGGAACGCGGTTTCACGCAGCCAACGTGCCTGCGACTCGGCAGCGGCGGCGACCTGGTTGCGGAGATCCACGACGGCCGCAGCGTGCTGCGGCTGGTCCGCACGGGCCTTCGCGAGCGCGGCGTCGACTTCCTCGACCTTCTTGGCGGCGGCTGCGACCGCGGCCTTCATCTGGTCACGCGCGGTCCCGGCTTGGGCGGCCTGCTGATCGGTCTGGGCGAGGAACGCCGCCCGCTTGTCCACCTCGGCCTTGTGGGCGTCGCGCTTCGCACGGGCCTCCGCCTCCTTGGCCTGGGTGGCAGCCAGTGCCTGGGTGGCGGCCTCCTTCTTCGCGGCGTCGTCTCCGGCGGCGGTGACCGCCTCGGTCGCCTTGGGAATCTCGGCGCTCGCCGCGGCCAGGGCCTGCTCGAGCGCCGGCAAGGCACCAGCCGCCTCGGCATGGGACTGCTTCGCCGCGGCCGCGGCCGCCGCGGTGTCCACCACACGCTTTTCCGCCTCCGCCAGGGCGGTCTCGGCGGCCTGCTTGGCCGCCCCCGCGGCCTCGCGCTCCTTGGGCAGGTTGGTGAGCTGTGCGTCGATGGCTGCGACGGCCTGCATCGCGGCATCGAGTTGGGCCTTTCGCTCCGTGAAGACCTTCTCCGCCCCCGTCACCCGGTCGGTGAGTCTGGGGGGATTGGGATCGAGCGCGCCGACGCGGGCACCGTCGGCCGCGTTCCAGACCCGGATTTCTCCCGTCCAGTCGCCCGACACCAGCCGACCCGTCTCGTTGCACAGTGCGACGGAAAGACCGACGTCAGCGAAGGCATCGAACGCCCGATCCTGATTGCCATCCGCCTTCCAGAGCTTGGGAGTCTTGTCGCGTCCCACCGACGCGATCCTGCCATCCCGGGTGAACTCGAGACTCGCGACCCCGCCGCCATGGGCGCCCCAGGCCTTCACCTGGGTGCCGTTTTCGGGTTCGAACAGCCGGATCTGGCCGTCATCGCAGCCGGTGGCCAGCATGTTCGAGTCGCCCCGCCATGACAGGCACGTGACAGCCGCTGGGTGCGTCGGAATCGTGAGGAAATCACGCCCCGTCGCCGTCTCCCAGACGAACACACCCCCCGCCCGATCCGCAGTCGCCAGAAGCGTGCCGTCGGGGCTGAACGCCGCCGCCAGCACCCAGTCGGTGTGCTTCCCCAGATCGTGGAGCTTGGAGCCGGTCTCCACGGAGTAGATCCGCGGCACCTTCTGTGGGCCGCCGAGCACCGCGAGCCGTTGATCGGGGCTGATGTCGGCTGCGAGCACGACGTCGAGTTCCTCACCGAGCGTGCGGATGCGTCGTCCGCTCCTCAGGTTCCAGATGGCGACGCGTCCGCTCGCGGCACCGACCCCGCCGCCGGCGACGACGAGACCGCCTCCACGGCTGAAGCGGACGACGTGCGGCCGGCCCTCCGGGAAGGGAAGCACGCCTGTGAGCGCGAGCGAGCGGGTGTCGTACACCAGCACCTGCTTCTGACCGCAGACTGCCGCCAGCGGGGCCCACGGACTGGTCGCGATGGACGCACAGGCATCGAGTGCGGCGGTGCGGACGACGGGCTCGAGCGACAGGTGGGCGGGGAGGGGCACCACGTCGGGGCGCTTGTCGGCCGGGGCCGTCATCGCGACGTCCACCTTCTTGGCGATCACGGGCCGGCTGCCGGAGTTCTCGAGCACGCCACCGTCGATCCATGCCTTGAGCACCTGCCGCTCCGCCTCCGGGATCGGCGGGCTGTCGGGCGGCATCTTCGGCTCGTCCTCATGCGTGACGACGCGGTACAGGTAGCTCTGCGAGGAGTCGCCGGCGGTGATCACCTCACCCGAACCGCCGCCGGCCATGATGCCGGCGTAGGTGGTGACGTCGAGGCCGGCCGTCTTCTTGTCCGCGTTGTGGCACGACCCGCACCGCTGGCGAAGCACCGGCAGGGCGTGGTCGACGAAGGTCATCTTCGCGGGCGCGTCGGCGGCCATGGCCGGGTCTGCGACAAGACCTGCGCGAGCAGGACCACCAGGACCGAGCCCGCGAGGTGGATTACGAGGCGCTCACGTGCGGCGAAGTGGGTGATCATGGTGGGGGGCGACGGGAGCCGTCGCTCAGTGATTGAAGACGAATTCACGCGAGTTGAGGACCGCCCAAAACCCGTCCTCGAGCGCCTCCCGCACGGCCGCCGGATCGGGCGGCTGCGGAGCCTCTCCCTCCTTGGCCGGAGCGGGCTGCGGCACGAGCGCCAAAAGCCCCTGCTTCTCGGCGTCGGTCGGCGGACGGGTGAGCGTGCGCAGGTAGAGTTCCTCGACCACCTGCTCGGGCGTGCGGCCGGCGTCGAGCATCTTCTTCACCACCGCGCCCTGCGCGATCTTCTGGTGGAGCGTGTCGCCGTTGAGCAGGTGCAGCGCCTGCGAGAGGTTCGGTTCCATGCGGACCTCGCACGAGCAGGCGGTGGCCCGCGAGGCGCGTCCGAACGTGCTCAGAAAGTAGTTGGACGTGTTGCCGTCGGCGATCTGCACCGCCCGTGCGCCGAGCGGCAGACCGCGAAACTTGTCCGGCGTCTGCGTCGTGGCGCTCACCATGTCGAGCAGCACCTCCGCACGGATGCGCCGCAGCGTGGCCCGCGAGAAGTTGGTCTGATCGTCGGCATTGGTCTCGTTGGACTGAGTCGACCGCTGGTAGGCGTTGGAGTTGCAGATCTCGCGCACGAGCTGCTTGAAGTCGTACTTCGACTCCACGAACCGCGTGGCGAGCGTGTCGAGGAGATCCGCGTTCACCGGCGGATTGCTCACGCGGACGTCGTCCACCTCGTCGACGATCCCGCGGCCGAAGAAGTGGGCCCAGACGATGTTCACGAGGTTGCGACCGAAGTGCTCGTTGCGCGGGGAGGCGAGCCAGTCGGCGAGCACCGCCCGACGGTCCCGGCCCGCGTGCTCGGCACTGGCGAAATCGGGAGCCTCGCCGCCGAGGAACTTGGGCGCGACGTTGCGGCCTCCGACCGGATGCTTCACCTCGCCCGACGCCGAGTTGAAGACGACCGTCTCGCGCGGATCCTCGGCGCGCTTCCGGCCGATCTGCGAGAAGAAGGCGGCGAATCCGTAGTAGTCGTCCATCGTCCAGCGGTCGAACGGATGGTTGTGGCACTGGGCACACTGGATCCGCATGCCCATGAACACCTGGGCGATGTTCTCCGCGGTCTTGAGCGTGTCTCGCTCGTGCTGGAAATAGTTCGTCGCCGGGTCGGTGAACGTGCCGCCCTGTGCGGTGAGAAGCTCGCGCACGAGCTGATCGATCGGCGTGTTCGCCTCGATGCGATCTTGCAACCAGTCGTAGTAGAGCAGCATCGCCTTGTAGCTCACCTGGTTGGCGACGGTGCGGATCATGAGCAGTTCCGACCACTTCATCACCCACATGTCGGTGAACTCGCGACGCTCGAGAAGCTGGTCGATGAGGTGCCGGCGCTTCTCCGGATCCTGGCTCGAGACGAATGAGCGGTACTCGTCGGACGTCGGGAGAACGCCGCAGATGTCCACGCTCGCCCGACGGAGAAACTCGGCATCCGTGCAGACCGGCGAGGGATTCATGCGCAGCTTGCGGAGCTTGGCGTGCACCAGCTCGTCGATGACGTTTGCGGCAGGAGGGTTGGACCACTCGAACGCGAGCGCCTTGGGCAACGTGATGACGTGCGACCCGACGGTGTGCGTCTCGAAGCGGGCCATGATGAAGGCCTCGCCGCGATTGGCGGCCACGAGGCGACCGGAGGGGTCGATGGTGGCGGCGTTGTCGTTGCTGCTCGACAGGACCGTGAGGGACGTGACGTCGCGATCGGTCCCGTCGGCGTACCGGGCCCGCACGGTGAACTGCTGGGTCGCGCCCGGACCGTCGAGCACCGCCTCCGGAGGGAGGATCTCGACGGCGACGACGGCGGGCGTGGGCCCCGGATCGTCCTTGGCGCCCGCCTCGATCCACTTCGCGAGCGTCTCGTAGTACTCGTCGTGGGCCTTGATGCGGGCGCCGCCGCCGTGCGCGACCGCGTTGGTCGCCTTGGTCAGGAGCAGGCTCTCCTCCACGAGCGCGCGATTGATGCGTCGGTCGGCGAACTCCCGGGTGATGCGGGTGTAGTCGGATGCGGGATCGAAGCCGAAGAGCGACATCCGGAAGCCGTCCTTGCCCCGGGAGGCGCCGTGGCAGGCACCGGAGTTGCACCCGGCCCGCATGAAGACCGGCAGCACATCGAGCCGGAAGCTGAGGTCGGGTCGCTCGGTGGCCCGCTCGACGTGTACGGGAACCGAGACGGACTGTCCGCCGAACGTGACGGAGAGCTGCGTGTCGCCGTCGGCGACGGGCAGGAGCACGTTGCGGTCGAGACGCGCCTTGGCGGCGTCCGCGATGGCCACGGTCGCCTCGGCGGTGACGTCGCGGGTCAGCCCGTCGGGCTGGACCACCTGCACGACGAATGACTGGCGGTCGCGGGCTGTGGCGAGGTGGATGGACGGCGGGTAGACGTGCAATCCGGGCTGCGAGGTGGCGGCCGCGAACAGCGGGCCGGGCGCCGCGACGGCGAGCACGGCGCACCACGCCCCGACCGAGAGACGGATGAGACGCGTGCGGCTCCCGGATCGGGGCGATCGGCCGAGGCCGTCGCGCGACGTGAGGGCACGGGACATGGTCGAAGGCATGGCGACGGATCCCCTGAGCATGAAAACCCTACGGTGCCGGAGAGGCCGACGTGGCCTGCTGCCGGAGTTTCTCGAGCCTCGAAAGCGGCTTGGCGGCCGGTTGTGCGGGCGCTGCAGCCTGTGCGGCTGCCGGCGAAGGCGTGGCGATCTGCAGCTCGGCGCCGCCGCCCGCCATCCGCACCGTCTCGCCGTTGACCGGCGTGACGATCTCGACGAACACCGACTTGTGATTGCCCGGCGGACTCTTTGCCGTCGTGGCGACCTGGAAGACGAGATCCGTCGAGTCCTTCGTGAACTTCAGCTCCGGCGCCGTCGCCTCCGGCGGCAGGCCGAGCAGCCGTGCGACGGCCTCGCCCTCGAACGGCTTCACCTGGGTCAACGTGCAGGCCACCTGGGCCACCGTGCCCTGTTCACACGACGACCGGGCGAGCTTGGCTTCGGTGTACGGCTCCGCCACCTCGAGCGTCGCCATCGGTGAGGCGACCCACGCCGTGCCGCCGACGTCTGCCGCCGCGAGGACGTAGATGGGCCACTGGCCGACGTCGGCCTTGTCGTTGGCACTGAGCTGGTAGACGGCCTCCGAGGCGTCGGGCGGGATGGTGATCGAGGGATTGGCCGACACACCGCCGGGCCGGAACGGAAACTCGACGGTGATCGGCTGGGCGAAGCCCTCGCCCCGCTTCACCACCACCTTCAGGTCCATGCTTCCGCGGCGTACGATCGGCGCCTTGGGCTGCACGATCTCGATGCGGAACGGCACCTCGTCGATCACCGCGACCGCGAGCTTCTCGACCTCACCGCTGTAGTGGACGGCGTTGTTGGGCTCGCCGAGCACGAGATCGGCGAGGTTCTTGAAGCCACCCCGGATCCCCTGCTTGCCCTCGGGGTCGGCCTCCGTCACCTGCCTGGCCTCGAAGGCGACGAGCGCACCACCGACGGCCGCATCGGCGGCGGCCTCGAACACGACCGGCACCTGCGTCTTCCCCGCCTTGAACGGCGGCGCCGTCATCGTGATGCCCGGCGGCAGCGTGCTGCCGTCGAGGAGCAGGTCGCCGTCGAACCCCTGCCGCGTCGCGTTGACGAGCACCGCGTAGCGGTTGCCACGAGGGACGAAGACCGTCTGCCTCGTCTGCGAGTAGCGGTCGATCCGCGGAATCGAGAGCGACAGCGAAGGTGCGGGCGGCAGCAGTTCCACGCGATAGATGAAGTCGGGACGGCCGCGCCGCAGGTGGTCGGTGACGCGGACGACGTATTCCCCGTCCTCCGGTGCGGTGAAGGCGAAGGCGGAGTCCGGGCCGCGGGCGTCGTCGTTGCCGGCGAGGTTTTGTCCGTTGACCCGCAGCACGTTGACGACCGGGTCGAGCCCGGAACGCAGCCGCCGTGCGAGGCACTCCACCTGCAGCACCTGCCCCTTCTTCGCACCGAACCGGAAGTGGTCGACATCGCCCGGCTTCTCGATCACCCCGTTGAAGGCGAGCGACACGTCGCCCGACGTGGCCGCGCCGACCTCGTCGTTCGGCTCCTGCTCGAGGGCGTTGCCGAGCGACGAGATCCGGAAGGGCAGCCCCGTGGGCGCGAGGCCGCGGGCGTCGGTCGCGAAGATCCTCGTGTCGCCGGCCATCGGGCCGGCCGGCACCGTCACCTCCTGCGCGATCGGTCCGGCGGCATCGCCGAGGAACGTCACGGCCACCTTCTCGCCGGCCTTGCCTCCG
>CAIWZS010000227.1 GCA_903917235.1 uncultured Planctomycetaceae bacterium
AACTCGATCGGGATGACGGCCGTGGACGTGACGAGCACGGCATCCACCCGCCGGCCAAGCCGCGGAATGGCGAACTCGAGGTGGATCCAGGCGGCGGGCTCGGCGGTGGCTGTGGCTGTGGAATTAGCGGCCTCGGCTGCGGCGCGGGCTGCGAGATCGGCGAGGGCCGCGCGGAGCACCGGCAGCTGCAGCCGCCATGCGGAGAGCTGCTCAGGGGCGAGCGTGTAGCCCTGCGGGCTCGCGAGCGGCGCGTAGACCTCGTCGTCGGAGGCGCGGAGGAACGCAGCGACCGAGTCGGCGTAGAAGGCGGCGTTGAGACGCGGGCCGGGCATGGCGGAGGAGCCTACCAGACCGGGGGGACAACCTTGGTCCGAGGCGGGCCTGGTCCAGGGAATCCCGGGCGAAGATGTTGACGCTAGAATGTACGGGCGTATACTTTGCCGCACTGGTTGCGGACTGCGGACGATCCAAGGATTGCCAAACCCCCATACCGAGCCTTAAGCCATGAGCATCGTCATCAACCTCCCTGCCGAACTTGAAAATGCCATCGCCGCTGAGGCGGCAAAGGCGGGAATGACAGTATCCGACTATGTGGCCGGCCGGCTTGCCCAAGGCACGAACACGAACGGGTCGCACGGATTGAAGCGCCGGCTCACCGGGCCCGAGCTCGTGCAGCGCTGGAAGGAACTCGGGCTGATCGGCTACCGGACCGATATCACCGATCCCGAGGCTCACTCACGCCGTCTCCGCGAGGCAGCCCAACGCCGCACGGCCGGCTGAAAGTCGAGTCCATGGAACTCATCGACACGGATGTGCTGATCGACGTCCAGCGTGGCTTCGGCGCAGCAGCGGATTGGTTCGCGACGGATCCCGACGTCGGCGTCCCGGGCTTCGTGGTGATGGAGCTCGTGCAGGACGCCCGCAACTCTGACGAGGTCCAGAAGGCTCTCGCGCTCGTCGATGGCCTCGAGATCGTGTGGCCGTCTGAGGCGGAATGCCAAACGGCACTCGAGCAGTTCTCCAAGCTTCATCTCTCGAATGGCCTGGGCCTGCTCGACTCGTTGATCGCCGCGACGGCCGTCGGCCATGGCGGCGTCCTCAACACGTTCAACGAGCGGCACTACCGCATATTCCCCGGATTGACGACCGTGCGGCCATATCGACGCTGACGCAATGAGCGGTCGGTCGATTTCGGGAAGATCCGCGGCCAGGAGACTGCCAAGGAGGCCGCACTGTTGGCGGCGGCCGGCGGCCATAACCTTCTGCTGATCGGACCGCCAGGCGAAGGGAAGTCGCTGCTCGCCAGTGCCATGCCAGGAATCCTGCCGCGGCTCACCGACGCCGAGAAGGTGCTACTGACACGGATCTACTCGGCCTCGGACGCCCTCGAGAAAGATGGCCAGGCCGTGACGCGGCGGCCGATGCGGTCGATCCATCACACGGCCTCGAAGCAATCGATCGTGGGGGGCGGGACGGGAGTGCCGCGGCCGGGCGAGATCACGATGGGTTTATATGGGGCCCGTGAGGCTTCTTCGGCACCGACGGAGGACGAAGTGTCGCCGAAGCTGCGGGCACGGGTGGAGGCGGCCCGAGCGCGACAGCGGGAGCGGTTTCAGGGCACCGAGATCGCATTCAACGCCGCGATCCCTGGCGGATCAGTGATCGACTATTGCCGGCTCTCGCCCGCGGCGCTTGCGCACTACAAGGCCACGATCGACGCCAACACGCTCTCCACGCGGTCGATGGACCGGCTGGCGAAGGTGGCCCGCACGGCGGCCGACCTGGCCGAAAGCGATACGACCGAGCCCGAGCATATCGATGCAGCGGCAAGGTTCGTGATCGGCGGCACGCTGCGCGAGAACTTTTAAAAAAGGGGACGCAGTTCTTTTCGAAGACGCGGATCGCGATCGCGGGGGCTTGACGCGGGAGGGTACGCATGTACACTTCTTGCCATGCAAACCGTGTACGTCGAAACCTCGGTGATCAGCCATGCCGCCGCCCGGCTCAGTCGGGTGTCGCGGGTTGCGGTGCTACAGCACGAAGCCCGCCAGTGGTGGAAGGAATGTCGACCGAACTACCGGGTGGTCACGTCGCAGTTCGTCGTCGACGAGGCCAGTCTGGGCGATCCAGATGCAGTGGCCCGCCGCCTGAAAATGCTCGCCGACGTGGAGATAATGCCCACAAGCGAACTTTTACACGGCGTAGCCGAGCAACTCATCCGTAGTGCGTCGATTCCACAGGCGGCTCGCATCGACGCTCTCCATGTGGCTTCGGCCGCGATCGGTGGAGTAAACTACCTTGTGACCCAAAACTTCGCGCACATCGCCAACGCGGTGACGATTCGTACGATCTACGGCGTTCTCGATCGACTCGGGCTTGGACCGCTGTTGATTTGCACGCCTGCGGAATTCCTCGGAGGGCTCGACGATGGCCAGGAATGAGATTCTCGACGAGCTTCACGCAACTCGAGCGAAGTTGCTCGAGGACGCGGGTGGCGACCTGAAGCGTTACATTCGCGAGGCGGATGAGCGGCTGAAGGCTTCAGGTCGACCAATCGCCAAGCTGGCTCGGAAACCGAAGCAGCGCCGGAGAAAGACTGGTTGATGTTGCGCGCCGCCGGCAATTCGGCCTACACCTGCGGCACGCCCAGGTCGGTCAGATACTGGGTCACCCCGTCGTAAAACGCCGGACTCCGCGTCCGGTCGCGCTTCGCCCCCGGCGGCACGAAGATCACCATCCCCTGCCGGGCCCGCGTGAGCAACACGCGGTAGGCGTTCTTCAGATACTGCCGCCGCTCGGGCTTCTTCACGTCGGTCCACTTCGCCCCGCGAAAACTGTGAAAGCTCCAGTCGCTCCCACGCCAGCGGAGGTCGGCGTCCCACGTGACGATCGTCCAGTCGAGCTCCAGCCCCTGCACCTGAAACTCCGTCGCCGCGTCCTCCAGATACAGCGATGAGCGGGTGTCGCGCGGCGGACTCAAAAACCAGTGCACCGGGTCGATGTTCACCCGGATGTCGATCGCGTGGGGCTTGAGCCGCTGGGCCGACGAGGAGGCCACGAGGCCGGCCCGCTCCGTGCCCCGCCGCTGCCGGCGGATCCACCGCCGCGCCGCCCGCATGCTCCGCGTGAGCACGATTGGGTAGTGGTCGCGAAACTCCGCGAAGAGCTCGCGGCCGAGCTCCGCCTCGCCGTCGAGGAGGGCCTTCACGAAGCGGGAGAGGTGTTCCGCGCGGAAGGAACGCATCGAGGTGGCCAGGTGCAACGCCGGCTCGAACGTGGCCCGCGCGGCGCCGGCCCGCGACCCGGAAAGCCGCTCGAGCGCGCCCGAGGCCGCATACTCGGAGTCGGTGAGATGCGGCGAAATGAAGACGTCCCAGCCGGGGAAGAGCGTGCGGACGCCGTCGAGCCAGGCGCTGATGCCCGCCTCGCCCGTGTTGATCTCCTGGCCGCCCCCCACGAGACACACCACCACCGCCCAGTCGGCATGCCGCTCCATCGCGCCGATGAGCAGCTCCGGCTCCGTCTGCGTGAACCCCGGCAGCCCCTTCTTCCGCTTCATGAAGGAGGCCAGCTGCCGCGCGTCCCACGCCCGCTGGGCCTCGTCGAACACCACGACGTGGTCCGCAGGCGCGGCCGGATCGCGGAGCGTGGCGTCGCGGAAGTGATGGACGTTTTGAATGAAGGCGCGGACGGCCGTGCGACTGGTGCCGATCCGGGCCCGCGGGTCGGTGAGCTTCGCGCGGTCGAGATCGTCGCGGGCCAGGGCCTCCCGCAGCACCGCCACCAGCGGCCCATTGCCCGACAGGAAGACGGCATGGGCCGCGTCGTCGCGCGAGCCGTGACGCGTGGCCACGTTCAGGCCCACGAGCGTTTTGCCGGCCCCGGGCACGCCCGTCACGAACGCGATCGCCTTCCGCCGCCGCTCGCGGGCTCCGGCGATGATCCTCTCCACCGCAGCGCTCGTGACCGCGAGGTTCACGGCCCCCGCGTCGCTGCGGGTGATGTCGTGCACCGTGTGGCGGGCGTAGAGCGACCGGGCCGCCTCGATGATCGTGGGC
>CAIWZS010000228.1 GCA_903917235.1 uncultured Planctomycetaceae bacterium
CGGCTCGACCACGGCCCCAGTCACGCTCTCCCAGGTCGGGCCGATGCACAGGTCGCCAAACTCGATCCGGCCCCCCGCTCACGCACTCGAGCGACACCTGGTCGATCCGGATGGCGGTGTCCACGCTCTCGCTCACGAGCGACCAGTCGGCCGGCTCCTCCGAGCCGGCGAGCTGGTCGGCTGCCATCATGCGAACCAGCACCTGTTCCGGCTTGTCCCGCCCCGCCACGATCTTGGTGACAAGGGCATAGGTCTGGCCTGGAATCTGGGGGAGGGAGACACGGGTGAGCGTGCCCGCCAGCCGGACCACGGCGACGTCGTCGCGTCGCAGGGCGACTTGGATGAGGCTCCCGCGATCGATTTCTTCCTGGGTCGAAAGGCCGTGCGTGCGAAGCACGACCATTGCCCGGTGTTCGTCCTTGGGCCTGACCGGGCCACGGCGGACGAGAAACCGCAGGTACCAGATGCCGTCCTGCGACAGATCCAGGGGGGTCTCGAGCCGCCGATGGGCGGCCGACCGATGCCGCTCCACGGACCCGCCGGCGCCGTCATGCAGCACGGCTGCTGATCCTTCCCCGCTCAACCCGGGCGTGACGAGCAGCCAGTCGCCATGTCCCGATCGCCAGGGCTCGGCCCAGCCACGCCCGGATCGCAGCCCACGAATCCGGGCCTGCTCACCCCGAAACCCATCGACGACGAACGGACGAGCGTCGCCGGCCCTCGCCGAGGCCGCGTCGAGCGACCTGTCGACGAGTGCGGCGTCGAGCGGAATCGATTCCGCGCCGGCGTCCGCCGCGGCAAAGCGTCGGCCAACGCCTGCCTCGATCAGCTCGTGCCGGGCCGGCCGGTCGCCCTGGCCGCTGGTCCGGCGGACGGCGCCTTCCGCGACATGCACCTCCTCGCCGTCGGCGGCGATCACGGCCGCGTACCGCGTGCCGATGTTTCGGAACACCGAATGCGGCGTCACGATCTCGATCGTTTCGCACGACTGGTCTCCCTCGAAGACGAACGTCCCCCGTTCGATCGTCATGGCCCGTCGCGAACGCAACGTGAACCGAGACTGGCCGTCGAACAAGACGCGGGCGCCGCCGTCGAACTGCACCGTCACGCTGCCGGCCGCAATCGCGTACGGCCCGGGGGTGAGCCTCGTCGCCGCACCGGCCGGCTCGCCGTTGAGGAGCGCGTCGGCACTGGCCGAGATGATCGTGGCCACGTAGCCCGGGGCCACCGCATCCGTCGCGGTGATGTCCGCGGGCGGCGCCGTCGGCGGGCTGATCGGCTGGACGGCGGGAGCCGCGAACCATGCCAGCAGGACCGAGGCCGCCAAGAGCGAGGCGATGACCGCCACCCAAGGAAACCGGGAGCGGCCCACGGCGGGCGGGCGGGCCGCAGCCGACGCGAGGGCCGCGTGCATATCGAGGTAGCGGACGTAGAACCGCCGGGCGTCGGCGTCGGACGCGAGCAGCCGCACCAGTTTGGCCGCCTGCGGCTCGTCGATCGTGCCCTCCACGACCGCGGAGAGCAGCGCATGCAGGTGATCCCGCTCCGCCGGTTTCATGCGTGACGCTCCAGCACCACGGAGCGATTGATGCATTCGAAGAGCAGTCGACGGACACGCTCCAGGTTGCGAAACAGCGTGCGGCGGGTCTGTGAGAGCATCGCGGCGATCTGCTCGGTCGGCGCCCGATCCACGTACCGCGCCTGAATCAGCCTGCGGTCCCGCTCGCCAAGCTTGTCCAAGCAAGCGTTCAGGGCCGCAAGCCGCTCGGCGAGCACCGGCTCCTCCTCCTCACGCGCCAGGGCAAGCAGTTCGAGCACCTCGGTGGGCAGCTTGACCATCCGCCGCGGCCGCTGTTGTTCGTGAAACTTCAACACTTTGAGGTAGGCGAACCGGCAGGCCCATGGCAGGAACGGCCGGGAGCGGTCGTAGTCGGCGAACCGGCGGGAGATCGAGATGCAGACCTCCTGCAGTACGTCCTTCGTGTCCTCCTCGTTGGGGAGGAGCGTGAAGATGTAGCGGCGCAGGTGGTCGTAGTTGGCCGTGATCAGGCCGACGAACAGCTCGTGAGCGGCTTCGGGTTGCTGTGTCACCGGGAACCCCTGCGCCCGAGGGGGCCAACAAGAGGAGATCTCATCCTTTAATTTCCGATGTCATCGGACGTTATGCCACCGGCGGGAACCGTGGCACTTTTGGCCTGCTGGCCGGAAAAATACGGGTCGGAGTCCAGTGACGTGTCCCGCGTTGTGGCGTGATTCTAGGCGGACGGTCACGCCGGCTCGCACCGGGGGGTGGAGATTTGCGCATCCTTCCGAACGTTCGCGACTTTCCCGCTCCTGGAGCGGTTACCGCAGTGTCTCGGGGTCCGCGGGCTGGGCGTCCGGGTGACGAAACAGTCCGCATCGCCTCGGAGGCCCATCGTGAGCCCGGGCGAGGAGGGGAAGCGGCCAATCAGCCCATCCGAGTGCGCGCGACGGCGTGCTCTCGCCCCCTGCATGGTTTCACCCTCGTGGAGCTACTTGTGGTGATCGCCATCATCGCCACCCTGATCGGCCTGCTGCTGCCGGCGGTACAGAGCGCACGGGAGTCGGCGCGGCGGATGGCGTGCAGCAACAACATTCGGCAGCTCGCGTTATCGATGCACCTCTACGCCGACGTCAAGAAGAGGCTGCCTCCGGGCATTCAGTCCTCCACGACTACCGCCGGAGCGAAGATCTGGGTGCCGCACGTCGTGTTCGTGCTTCCGTACATCGAAGATCGAGCGCGTGCCGAACTCTATGACTTCCGAAAAGCCTGGCTCTCACAGGTGCAGATAGTGGGTCAGGCCATTCCGTCCTTCCAATGCCCGAGCGACACGTCCCGCGTCATGGACCAATCCGACGGCCCGGGCGGCGACCGCAAGGGCAACTACGGTCTGAACTGGGGGCAGAATACGGTCGGCACGCCGTTCCAGACCAAGGAGGCAAGGGCGCCCTTTTTCTACGACTACGGCGCCAAGTTGAAGGAAATCTCCGACGGCACCACCAAGACACTGATGCTGATGGAGATGATTCAGGCTCCATCGCAGGGTGATGGCGTCGACAGACGAGCGAGGATCTGGAACCCGACGGGCGGAACCTACCAACTCGTGACCCGCGACGGTCCAAACGCATCGAGTCCCGACGCGTCCCGATGCGTCAATCGCCCGCAAGACCGCCTGCCGTGCATCAAC
>CAIWZS010000229.1 GCA_903917235.1 uncultured Planctomycetaceae bacterium
GCCTGCCGGGCTGCGGTGGAATCGCCGGCTGGTCCGGGGCCCTGCGCGAACGCCATCGAGTCGGGCATCGCGGTCGGTTGTGGGGTGGATTGCTGCGAAGGCTGGTGAAGGGTCGGGCCCACCGCCAGCAGCGGACTGGCAACGTACGTCGATCGCTCGATCGACCCATCGGCCGAGGCCAGCCGTGCCGACTGGACGCCCGCCGGAGTGCCGAGCCCGCGGGCGATCGCCGGCTCGTCGGAAAACTCCGCGATCGGCAGCGGCGTGAAGCCGCTGGATCCCACGCTCGTGAGGAACATGCGAACGCGGGTGGAACAACTCCCGATCGTGCGGCCTTCCGCCTGTCCGAACAGCACTCCGGCGAGTTCACGTTTGCCATTGAAGATCGGACCTCCGGAGTCCCCCTGCCGCGCCGTCGCCTGCAGTTCCACGAACTCCTTGGCCAGCCCGTTGCCGGGTGACAGGTAGTCGGTGCACGGCCCTGTCTCTTCTCGATAGACCCCGCGACCGAAACCGGCGATCGTGAGTCGCTCGCCGATCATCGGCGGCTGCGAGGCGATCGTGATCGGCACTGCAGGCGGCTTCCAGATCACGACGGCCGCCAGATCCCAGGCCTCGTCCCATCGCACCACGGTGCCAGCCGACTGGAAGCCATCGGCAAACTGCACGAGCAGGGACGAGCGACTGTCGCGCACGACGTGCCAGTTGGTCAGCACGAGGCCCTGCGAACGATTCACGTCGACGAGCACGCCGGAGCCGAGCGCGGTGCCGGACTGCTCGGGCGCCACGATCCGTGCCACCGCCGGATGCGGCTCGTGGCCGGTGAACAGATAGTCGGCGAACCGAGCCGGATCCCAGGCTGCGGGACGCTGGTCCGCTCTGCCCCATCCCCACCACGAATCCTGTGCACGGACGGGAAGAGCCGCCGCCAGAGCGATCGACACGGCGGCGATCGTGACCGTGCGTCGGGACCGGTCGGCCAGCCGTCGCGTGGTCAGCGTGGGAAGCAGGGGAACGGTCGAACTCACGGCAGCCTCCTGTTCGTGGCGGTGCATGCCCGTGAGTGCTACCGGGCTCCGTTTCGGAACGAGCGACGGCGGATCTCGCGGTCGATGATCCGCTTCAGCAGTTCGAGCCGGAGGCGTTCGCGTTCCCTCTGGGGGTCGACCCCATGGGACGCGATGGGCCGGGACGGGGGCGGGAGAACGCCGCCGTTGTGCGTGAGCATGTCGACGCTCCTGTCATGCCGCGGCCCCGGCCAGAAACCGCACCAAGGAGTCTCGGCAGACAGGTCGCCCGGACTTCAGCGCATCTGGCGGGCCCGGGCAGACCCACACGACCCGCACAGCCGTTGAAGGCCCCGGCCCAGGAAGGCACTGGAAACGGCGGCCGGAATCCTCCGGCTCCGCCACCGCGGCCGCTCGCTCGGGACGCGTTCGCGTGACCCTTCGCCCCGTCCGCCTCGTCGATGCTCGATGTGCCCCAACGCGATCGAGCGGAATCGCCCCGGAGCGCGTCGGGTCAGTCCACCGGCCGCCAGTCACCACTCGACGGCGACACGCGGAAGCCATCGGCTGCGAGCTGTGCGACGATGCGTGCCACGTGGTCGCGCCCGTCGGTATCGACCGTGACGGCGACCGCCGTGGAAAAGACGTCCGGTCCTGAAAATGCCCGGTCGTGCACGATCTCCTGCACGCCCGCACCGGCGGCGGCGATCGCTGCCGTGAGCCGGGACATGCCACCCGGGCGGTCGCTGACGTGCGTGGTGAACCGCCAGCGGCGGCCATCGGCTGCCAGCCCCCGATCGATGACCCGGTCGAGGATCGTGAGGTCGATGTTGCCTCCGCAGAGCAGGAGAACCGCGCGGCGTCCGGCCAGCTCACGACCCGCGTCGCCGATCACCGCGGCCAGGGCCGCCGCCGCGGCGCCCTCGGCGACCGTCTTCTCCAGTTCGAGCAGCCGCACGACGGCCAGGGAGATCTGGTCCTCGCCGATCGTGACGACACGGTCGACGAGTGGTGCGGCCAGGGCGAACGGTGTGGCCCCGACACGGCCCACGGCAAGGCCGTCGGCGAGGGTCGGCCGGATGGGCACGTCGACCGGATGGCCGGCCGCGAGCGCCGCGCTGAAGGCGGGCGCCGCCGCCGGTTCCACCGCCACGATCCGGATGTCCGGCCGCAGCGCCTTCGCCGCCACGCACACGCCTGCGAGCAGTCCGGTGCCGCCCGTCGGCACCACGATCACCTCGACGTCAGGGGCCTGCTCCAGCACCTCGAGGGCCATCGTGCCCTGCCCCGCGATCACGCGTGGGTCGTCGAAGCCGTGGACGAGCACCAGCCCGGTCGAGTCGGCGAGTTCCATCGCGCGGCGGCGTGCGTCCGCGAACGACTCGCCCTCGAGGATCACGCTGGCCCCGAGGCGACGGCACGTGGCGACCTTCACGAGCGGTGCGAAGCGTGGCATGACCACGGTCACCGGGATGCCCAGGAGACCGCCATGGTAGGCGAGTCCGAGCGCGTGGTTCCCGGCCGATGCGGCGACGACACCGCGGGTTCGCTGGGCGGTGTCGAGCATCAGGAGCGCGTTTCTCGCCCCCCGCTCCTTGAAACTGCCCGTCCTCTGCAGGAGATCCAGTTTGCAACGGATCGACAGCCCGGTGAGCTCCGAGAGTGGCACGCTGATCGGGCAGGGTGTCTCCGCGATGCCGCCGGAAATACGCCGACGGGCTGCCTGGATATCCGCGAGCGTGACGCTCACATCCGTCATCGCGTCACCACCCTGGCGGGACGATGGAAGCCCCGCACGTCGATCCAGTCCATTCCCGCCGCCTCGGCCGCGGCGATGCCGAGGTCACTGTCTTCCCAGACCACGCAGCGTTCCGGTGTCGCACCGAGACGCGACGCAGCCTCGAGGAAGGGATCGGGGTCGGGCTTGTGGCGCGTCGTATCCTCGCTGGCGACGATCGTGTCGAACATGCCAGCGAGGCCCACGCGGGCGAGGATCTGCTCGCACACGCGCCGGTAGCCTCCGGTGACGACCGCGATGGGGAGGCGTCCGTGGACGCGCCGCACGAGTTCGACGACCGGGTCGATCGGCAGGATTGCGTCGAGCTGGATGAGGAACGCTTCTTCCTTCACGACGGCTGCCTCATCGACGTCCACCGCGACGCCGGCCTCCCGCGCGAGGGTCGCAATGATGTCCCGTGTCGGGCGACCACCGAGTGCGTAGAACCGGTCTTCGTCGAACGCCATGCCGTGGCGCTGTGTCACCTGGAGCCATGCCCGGTAGTGGGCCGGCATGGTGTCGGCGAGCGTGCC
>CAIWZS010000230.1 GCA_903917235.1 uncultured Planctomycetaceae bacterium
CCGCCGCCGCCGCGGCGCATCATCTCTTGCAGGCGGCTCGCCCCGGCGAGGTATTCCTCGCGAGACAGCCGTCCGTCGCCGTCGGTATCCGCACGATCGAAAAACTGCTCGGCCCGCGCGCCGGGATCGGCATCGCCGTCGCGCCGCATCGGCTCGGCGGAGGAGGTGTCACCCTCCGCACGCCTGCCCAACGCGCCCGGTCGCCGCGGCCCCTCACCGCCCGGCGCCCCTCCCGGGCGGCCCGCCATCTCCCGCATGCGATCGCCGAACTCCGTGACCTCCTTCTCGTCGAGGAAGCCGTCGCCACTGGCGTCGATGCGGGTGAAGGCCTCCTCCATCTCGGCCGATCGCGCCGCCACGAACTCCGCCTTGCTCACCTTGCCGTCGCCGTTGGTGTCGGCCCTCTTCATCATCTCGCGCGGATCGCGGCCGCCCGCCGGACCACGGGGACGCTCCTGGGCCTGCAGCGGCAGGGCGAACATGAGCGCGATTCCCGCCACCAGCACACGCGTCTTCATCGTCGGTTCTCCTCGGGGAAAGGGTCGAATCGTCAGGCCAGGATCTCGCGGGCCACCTCGCCGTGGACGTCGGTCAGCCGGAAGTCTCGGCCGGCATAGCGGAACGTCAGCCGCTCGTGGTCGAGCCCGAGCAGGTGGAGGAGCGTGGCGTGCCAGTCGTGGATGTGCATCCGCTTCTCCACGGCAGCGTAGCCGTGATCGTCCGTCGCGCCGTGCCGCATGCCCCCCTTCACGCCGCCGCCGGCCATCCAGATCGTGAAGCCGCGGTTGTTGTGATCGCGACCATCGGTGCCCTGGCTGTGCGGGGTGCGTCCGAACTCGCCTCCCCAGATGACGAGGGTCTCGTCGAGGAGTCCGCGCTCGTCCAGATCCTCGAGCAGTCCGGCGATCGGCCGGTCGACCTGGGTGCAGGCGTTCTCGAGCGCTGGGCCCAGATTGAAGTGATGGTCCCACGTTCCATGGGTGACCTGCACGAACCGTACGCCCGCCTCCGCGAAGCGCCGCGCGAGCAGGCACTGCCGACCGAACGCATCGGTCACCCCGTCGCCGATCCCATAGAGCTTCTCGGTATGGTTCGATTCGCCCGACAGGTCCATCACGTCCGGAACCTCCGCCTGCATCCGGAAGGCGAGTTCCGCCGCCTCGATCGCGCCCTCGATTTCCGGGCTCGAGCCGCCGTCCAGTTCGAGCCGCGAGCGGTTGAGGTCCTGCACGAGGTCGAGCTGCAGTCGCTGCTCGGCCCGATCGAACAGGGGGCTCTGCACGTCCGCCAGCGCCGTCACCGCCGGACCACGGCGACGGAAGGCTCCGCCGAGCCCGCCGCCGAGTCGCGTGCCCTGGTAGATCGCCGGCAGGAACGCGCTGCCGTAGGTCCGTGACGCCGCCACGGGCGGATTGATCGTGATGAAGCCCGGCAGGTTCTCGTTGACCGTGCCGAGGCCGTAGAGCGTCCAGGCGCCGAGCGATGGGCGAACGAACTGCGTCGTGCCGGTATGCAGCTGCGTGAAGGCCTGCGGGTGTGCCGGGAGATCGGTGGCCATCGAGTTGATGACGCACAGGTCGTCGGCGCGGCGGGCCACCTCCGGGAAGAGGTCGGAGATCATCAGGCCGCTCCGGCCGCGGGGACGGAACCTCCAGCGCGGCGCGAGGAGCGTCGCGCGACCCGGCCGACCGGCGCCGGCCGGCGCGTCCCGGCCGGCATCGGCCGCCAGTCGCGGCTTGTGGTCGAACGTGTCGACGTGCGACGGACCCCCCTGCATGCAGAGGAAGATCACGCGTCGCGCCCGCGGCGCGAAATGCGGCTCGCGGGCGGCGAGCGGCCCGCTGCCCGCCGCCTCGCGCGCGGCGAGTGCCGCGAACGCCAGTCCGCCGAACCCGTTGGCCGTGGAGCGCAGAAATCCCCGCCGCGACGCGGCCGGCGGCAGGTGGCCCGGGCACGGGGCGTGCGTCGTGCGTGAACCGTCCGTCATGATGGAGCCCTCGAGACGTGATGCGGGTCAGTTGAGCGAACGGAACTCGGCACTCGCGAGGAGCGCCTGGCAGGCGGCGACGAGCGCACGGCGGGCACCGTCGGCGCCGCGCGGCTGGTCGGTGATGAACGCATCGTGCAGCCGGCGCAGGGCCGCCCGCTCGTCGGCCTGCGGGGGGCGTGCGAGGGCCATCTCGAAGGCCGCATCGAGCCGGCTCGCGGCGTCTCCCGGCAGCCGACCCACGCGCGTCGCGAACGCCTCGGCGAGCGCCGTCGTCTCGGGGTTGTTCAGCAGGAAGAGCACCTGCGACGGCACGTTCGTCGCGTCCCGGGTGCCGCTGACGAGCGAGGCATCGGGGAAGTCGAACACGCCGAGGAACTCCGGAATCTGGTCGCGGATGATCGGCAGGTAGATCGAGCGGTGCCGGAACGTGCCGCCGCGAAGCTGACCGATCACCTGGGCGAGGCCGAACGGGTCCTCCTGCGCGCGGGCCACGAGCGATCCGGCGAAGGGCGTCTCGTCGAGCGCGCCGGAGACGGCGAGCATCGCGTCGCGGATCGCCTCCGCGTCGAGTCGGCGTCGATCCATCCGCCAGTGCAGCGTGTTGTCCGGGTCGATCCGCTCGTTCGCCTCGTGATGGACGCTCGACAGGGCGTAGGCGCGGCTCGTCACGATCCGACGGATGAGCCGCTTCACCGACCAGCCATCGTCCATGAACGAGACGGCGAGGTGGTCGAGCAGCGCCGGGTGGCTCGGCGCCATGCCCATGGTGCCGAAGTTGTCGGGCGTGGTGACGAGGCCGCGGCCCATGAGCTTGAGCCACACCCGATTGACGAGCACGCGGGCCGTGAGCGGGTTGTCACGAGACCCGATCCAGTACGCGAGATCGAGCCGCCCGCTTCCGGTGGCGATCGCGCGGGGCTCACCCGGCGCGCAGAGCACCTCGACGAGGCCGCGGGGCACGAGGTCGCCCGCCTGATCGAGTTCGCCCCGCGCCAGGAGCGGGCTGTCGACGGGGACAGGCCGGTCGAGGGCGCCCATCGCGAGCGTGCGAGGCGACCCGTCGTCGCGGAAGAGCGAACGGTCCACGCGGGCCGTCGCGGCGCGGTCTCGTGCCGCCCGCACCCGCACGAAGCCGGTGACGGGGTTGCCTCCCTCGCGCTGCTCCATCGCGACCTCGCGACGCATCTCCTCCGCGGCCGTCTCGAGGTCGGCGACCCGTCGCTCGAGCCTGGCGAGGTCCGCCGCCGAGAGATCGGCCACCGCCGGTGGCAGGCCGGCGGCAGGCGGGAGCTCGAGGAGCGTCGAGGGATGCAGGTTCCGCTGCTGGGCGTGCGTGCCGTAGAGCGTGTCGGTGCTGAGGAAGATGCCGGCGAGCGCGTAGTAGTCGTGCTGGTTCACGGGATCGAAGGCATGGTCGTGGCAGCGGGCGCACGCGAGCGTGAGCCCGAGCATCGACTGGGAGACCACGTCGATCTGCTCGTCGACGAGGTCGAGTCGAAACTGCCGGGCGTCTCGGTCGGCGAGTCCCTTCGGCCCGAGTGCCAGAAAGCCCGTGGCGACGATCGCGCGGGCCTGCTCGGCCTCGTCACGGACGTCGAGCAGATCCCCGGCGATCTGCTCACGCACGAACCGGTCGAACGGCACGTCGTCGTTGAAGGCGGCGATGCAGTAGTCGCGATAACGCCAGGCATGCGGGAAGGGCACGTTCGAGTCCTTGCCGCTCGACTCCGCGTACCGCGCGACATCGAGCCAGTGACGCGCCCAGCGCTCCCCGAACCGGGGCGAGGCGAGGTAGCCCTCGACGACGCGCTCGAGCGCGTCGGCCGACGTGTCGGCGACGAACGCCCGCACCTCCTCGGGCGCGGGTGGCAGCCCGGTGAGGTCGAAGGCCAGCCGGCGGATGAGCGTCGCGCGGTCGGTATCGGCGACCGGCGCGATGCCGGCATCCTCGAGCGCCGCGAGGAGGTGACGGTCGATGGGCGTGCGGGGCCATGCGACGTCCCGCACCGCGGGAGGCGGTCGGTCGACAGGCGGCTGGAACGCCCAGTGGGCTCTCCCCGCGGCGATCTCCTCGGCGGTCCAGGCGGAAACGCGGCCCGGCGTCAGCAGACAGACCCCGATGAGCAGGCCCACGGCGGGCAGGTGTCGAGCACGCGGGGAGGCGAGGCGGCTGTGGGACATGGGCCGGACCCGACGGGAGGTGTGTGGTCGGTCGTCCTGTCCGACCGTTCGCTTCAACGGGGCATCCGCCGCGGAAGTTGCGGGGAGAATCGCCCCCGTGGACGGGGGCCGGCGTCCGACCGCGTATCATGCGGGCGCGCGAAACGGGCCGCGTCGTGGCCTGTTGGTTCCACAGGGTGCCGGCCGGAGCCGGCGAGGCGATGTCCGGTCAGGATTCCACCCCCGAGCTTCCGCTCGAACTCGACGTCCACGCCGTCGCGGCCCTGCGGGCGGCGGGCGAAGGCTTCCTGCTCCTCGACTGCCGTGAGCCCGACGAGCATGCGACGGCGCACATTCCCGGGGCGGTCCTCGTGCCGATGGCTGAGATCCCCGCACGACTCGACCTGCTCGAACCGCATCGTGCGCGCCGCATCGTCGTCCACTGCCACCATGGCGGTCGCAGCCTGCGCGTCACGCGCTTCCTGCGACAGCGGGGCTTCACGGGCGCCCAGAACATGGCCGGTGGCATCGACGCCTGGGCGCTCGAGATCGATCCGACGACGCCGCGGTACTGAGCGGTCGCTGGATCGGCCGGTCCGATGGAGGCCCGCGACCGCGGCGGAGTAGACTTCCCCGTCTCCCATCATGCCCATGCGTGCCCCACCCCGCTTCTGCGACGACTCGTTTCTCCTCTCCTGTGATCGGGCCGCGGATCTCTACCACCGCGTCGCCTCGCGGCAGCCGATCGTCGACTTCCACTGCCACCTGTCGCCGCGCGACATCGCCGAGGACCGGCAGTTCGACACGCTCCATGCGGCGTGGCTCGAGGGCGACCATTACAAGTGGCGGGCCCTGCGGGCCGACGGGGTGCCCGAGGAACTCGTCACCGGCTCCGCGACGCCGTGGGAGAAATTCCGGGCGTGGGCCCGGACGGTGCCGCACACGCTCCGCAATCCGCTCTTTCACTGGACCCACCTCGAGCTCCGCCGTCACTTCGGCATCGAGGATCTGCTCGAGGAGTCCACCGCGGAGGCGATCTGGCGCGAGGCGAATCGTCAGCTCGCCGCGGGCCGGCTCTCGGCCCGTGGCATCCTCGCGCTCATGCGGGTCGAGGCCGTGGGCACGACGGACGATCCGGCCGACCCGCTCGTCTGGCACGACGCGATCCGCCGCGCGGGCATCGCGACCCGCGTCGTGCCGACCTTCCGGCCCGACGCCGCCGCGAAGGTGGACCATCCGGACCGGCTCACGGCCTGGGTGCGCCGGCTCTCCGAGACGGTCGGCGCCGGGGCGGACACGTTTGCGGGCCTGATCGCCGCGCTCGAGCGGAGGCACGCCGACTTCGCCGCCGCGGGCTGTCGGGCGAGCGATCACGGAGTCGAGTCGCTCGTCGACGAGGAGGTGACGGACCAGACGGCGCGACGCATCTGGGAGCGCGCGATCGGCGGCACTCCGGCGGACGCCGCCGATGCCGCACGATTCGCGACCTGGCTGGTCGGCCTCGTCGCCCGGCTCAATCAGGCTGCCGGATGGGTCACGCAGCTGCACCTGGGACCCTTCCGCGACCCCAACCCGCTCCTCGCCGCACGGCTCGGCGGCGACGCCGGGTGCGACACGATCGGCGACGCCCGGCAGGGACCGGGCCTCGTGCGCCTGCTCGGGGCGCTCGCCCGCGACGACCGCCTCGGCCGCACGATCCTCTACAACATCAATCCGGCGGACAACGCGCTCTTCTCGGCACTCCCCGGCTCGTTCCAGGACGGCGCCATTCCGGGCAAGATCCAGTGGGGCAGCGCCTGGTGGTTCCTCGATCAGGAACGGGGGATGCGGGAGCAGATGAACATGCTCGCCGACTTCGGGCTGCTTTCGCGCTTCGTCGGCATGGTGACCGACTCACGGTCGTTTCTCTCGTACCCCCGACACGAGTATTTCCGCCGCATCCTCTGCGACCTCGTGGGGTCCGACGTCGAGACCGGTCGGCTGCCCGACCGTGGCGACTGGCTCGACCACCTCGTCACGGCGGTCTGCTGCGGCAACGCGCGGGCGTACTTCCGCTTCTGACCGCGACCGGTCCGCAGCGCCCGAGGAGCGGCCCGCCGATCCCGAGGTACGCTACGGGAATCCCCTCTCGCGCCGCCCGTTCCGAAACCGCCCTGCATGCGCTCCCCTCGTCGCGCCGCTGTCCCGCTCGCGCAGCAGCTCGTGCTGCCGACGGTCGGACTCGTGCTCGCCGCGGTGATCGCCAACGTGGGATTCGCGGCCTGGCTCGCGGTGCGCCGGTCGCGCGAGGCGGCGCGGGTTCGCCAGGAGCAGGTGGCCGCCGCGCTCGGGGAGTCGCGGGTGGCCGTCTCGCGGCAGGTGCTCGACACCCTGTGCCGGCTCACCGGCAGCCACTTCGTGGTCTGGGACACGTCGCGGGGCGGGCCGGGGCTCTCGACGCTGCCGCCGCAGGCGATCGACGTCCCGGCCCTGGCGGCGCTCGTCGCGCGGGGGGGCGGCACGGCGACGGTCGCCGGCGAGTCGGTGGAGGTCGGCCTCGTGCGGTCGACCGGCGTGCGTCCCGAGCGGGTGGTGGTGCTCACGCCGGTGCAGAGCGTCTGGGCGACCACGCTCCAGTCGATCTGGCCCGTGCTCGCGGTGGGCGCGGGCACGCTGGCTGTCCTCGTGCCCCTCGGCGTGGCGGCGACGACGCGGCTCGGCCGGCAGATCGGGATGGTGGAGCGGCACGTCGCGCGGATCGCCGGCGGTGATTTCGGGGCGACGCTCGCGGCGGCGGACCGGGGCGACGCTCCCGCGGCCGAGGTGGTGCGGCTGGCCGAGGGTGTCGATTCCCTGAGCAGCACGCTCGCGTCGCTGCGCTCGAGCCTCGTGGCGAGTGAGCGGCAGCGGCTCCTCGGCCAGCTCGCCGCCGGCTTCGCCCACGAGCTGCGCAACGCCATCACCGGCGCACGCCTCGCGATCGACCTCCACCTCCGTCGGTGCCACGCCGCGGGGGGCGTCGACGGTGACCGCGTGGGGACGCGCCGCGATGCGGGGGATGACAGCCTGCAGGTGGCGATCCTCCAGCTCGACGTCGTCGCCGCCGAGATCCGCGGGCTGCTCGCGCTCGGTCGGCAGGAGGACGCGGCGCCGGTCACCGTCGATGTGGCGGACCTGGTCGCGCGCGTCGGCCGTCTCGTCGGGCCGCGGTGCGAGCATGCGGGAGTGCGGCTCGAGCACGCCGTGCGTCCCGGACTGCGCACGACCGGGCATCCGGAGGCGCTGCGGGCCGCGCTCGTGAACCTCGTGCTCAATGCGATCGACGCCGCGGGTCGGGACGGTCTCGTGCGGATCGTGGGCGAGGGCGTCGGCGACGACGAGGCGGTGCGGATCACGGTCGAGGACGACGGGCCCGGCCCGCCCCACGATCTCGCGGCGACGCTCTGCGACCCGTTCGTCACGGGCAAGCCGGAAGGCGTCGGCCTGGGACTGACGGTGGCCGGCGCCGTGGCCGAGCGGCACGCGGGTGCCTTGAGCTGGGCGCGCGGGGATGGCCGCACGCGATTCACGATCACGCTGCCGCAGGCGGCGGCGACGATCGTGGGGAGCGCGTCATGAGCCGCATCCTCATCGTCGATGACGAGCCGGCGATCGGCTGGAGCCTGCGCGAGCTCTTCAGCGACGGGGGCCACGACGTGGTGGTCGCAGCCGACCTGGACGCGGCGGCCGCGGCCTGCCGGCAGCATCGTCCCGAGACGATCCTGCTCGACGTCCGGCTCGGGTCGCGCGACGGCCTCGCGGCCCTGCCGGATCTCCGCGCCGCCGCGGGGGACGTGCCCGTCGTGATCATGACCGCGTTCGGTGACCTCGACACCGCCGTGCGGGCCGTGCGGGCCGGGGCGTTCGACTACCTCGTGAAGCCGTTCGATCTCGTGAAGGTCGCGGAGGTGGTCGACCGGGCGCTGGCGGAGCGCGCGCCACACGACGCCGTGGGCGGTGCGGATGGCGACGGCGCGCGGTCGCGGACGCCGGCGACGCTCGTCGGCGGCTGCCTGGCGATGCAGGAGGTGTTCAAGCAGATCGCGCTGGTCGCTGCCAGCGATCTCCCCGTGCTCGTCACCGGTGCGACTGGCACCGGCAAGGAGCTCGTGGCCCGCGCGATCCACGACCACGGCGCACGACGCGCGCAGCCGTTCGTCGTCACGAATCTTGCGGCGCTGGCGCCCGGTGTCGTGGAAAGCGAGCTCTTCGGGCACGTCCGGGGTTCGTTCTCCGGGGCGATCGCCGACCGGCCGGGCCTCTTCGAGATGGCCGCCGCCGGCACGCTCTTCCTCGATGAGATCGGCGAGGCTCCGCCCGCCGTGCAGGCATCGCTCCTCCGGGCGCTCGAGAGCGGCGAGGTGACGCGGGTCGGGGAGTCCGCACCGCGCCGCGTCGACGTGCGGGTCATCGCCGCGACCAACCGCGACCTCGCCGAGGCCCTGGCGGAGGGCACCTTCCGGGAGGATCTGTACCACCGGCTGCGCGTCTTCCCGATCGCGCTGCCGTCGCTCGCCGACCGGCTCGACGACATCGACGTCCTCGTGCGGCACTTTCTCACCAGGCGGTCCGCGGCCGGCCCTGTGCCGGCCATCGCGCCGGAATTCCTCGACGCGGTGCGCGGCCGGGCGTGGCCGGGCAACGTGCGCGAGCTCGAGCACGCCGTCGAGTACGCGGCGGTCGTCGCCCGGGGGGGCACGCTGCGGCCGGAGCATCTGCCCCGCCCGGTCACCGCGGGACACGACCACGGTACGACCCCGATGGATACGGCGTCGGCCGCCCTGCGGGCGGCGGTCGGAACCTGGTCGGCGGCGGCACGCGCAGCCCTCGCCTCGGAGGCCTCGCCCGACCTCCACGCCCGCGCCGTGGCGCTGCTGGAGGAGGCGCTCGTCAGGGATGCGATCGCGCACACCGGTGGCAACCGCACCGCCGCGGCCCGCCTGCTGGGCCTCGACCGCGCGACCCTGCGTGCGAAACTCCGCGCGCTCGGCATCGACGACTGACGCGCGGACCGCCCCGGGTGCTTTCCCCGGTCGTACGGCCTCCGTAGACTCTTCGAGCGTTCCGTTCCACCGCGAATTCCTTCCCACGAGAGAGGCGATCGTTTTTCATGGACATTCTCGGCGAGATTCTCAAGCAGGTGATCCAGGGCGCCGGAGCCCAGCCGGCACCCGCGCCCCAGCAGCGTCAGCCCCAGCAGCCGCCGGCGGGCATGCCCTCGCCCGGCGACCTCAATGACATCCTCACGCAGATCTTCGGCGGCGGCAGCGCGTCGAAACTGCCGGACGTCGTGCGGCAGTTCGAGGAGAAGGGGATGCGGGAGCAGGTCGACTCGTGGGTGCGCACCGGCCCGAACAAGCCGGTCGATCGACGGCAGATCGAGGATGTCTTCGGCCAGCGCGAGCTCGAGCAGATCGCGAAGCCCCGCGGCATCGACCGGGAGCAGCTCGCCGAGGTGCTCAGCCGCTACATCCCCAAGATCATCGACGAGCTGACGCCACAGGGCCAGATCGCGGGCCGTCGCTGAACGGCGCCACACGCGGCGCACGAGCGCTGCTCGTCGGCACAGGTCCCCGCCACCACCGCTTGCAGGCGGTGGTGGCGGATCGACCGTTCCATCCGGCGCACACGGCACGCTCCGCACGGTCCGCCTTCTCCACGGCGTCGATCGAGTCGCCGCGCCGGGCCGCCGATACTGTGCGTGTGCCGGTTCGGCCGGTCTCGTTTCGCCGCCGCGGTCCGTGTGCCGCGCGACCCATCGCCTCGTTTCCCGTCGTCCGGAGCATCAGCGCACCCATGCCCAGCCGTCGCCGCAAGCCCGCGTCCGCCGTGCAGAACCCGCTCGAGACCTACCTCCGGGAGATCAACGAGACGTCGCTTCTCACGGCCGACGAGGAGAAGTCCCTCGCCCACGCGATCGCCCGGGGGGACGCCCTGGCACGCGACCACATGGTGCGGGCCAACCTCCGGCTGGTCGTCAACATCGCCCGCGGCTACGCCAATCGCGGGCTGCCCCTGCCCGACCTGATCGAGGAGGGCAACCTCGGTCTCCTGCGGGCGGTCGAGGGCTTCGATCCGGGAGTCGGCACCCGGTTCAGCACGTACGCGAGCTATTGGATCAAGCAGTCGATCAA
>CAIWZS010000231.1 GCA_903917235.1 uncultured Planctomycetaceae bacterium
GGCCGCCACCACCTCGGCATCCCCATCCTTGAGGCGTCCCTCGAGCATGGGCACCGCGGTCGCATCGCCGCGCACACCGATCGAGTTGATGACGCCGACGAGGGCGCGTCCGCTGAGCGAGCCCGCCGCCGCCCGAAGCGCCGAATCGGCCTCCGGGCCGGGGATGACCTCGAGGGGAATCCGGGCCCACGACGCCAGATGAGGATTGCCGAGCAGCTTCGCGAGATCGGCGACGGCGGCGGACGACCCGTAGACCGCGAGATACTTGCACGTGATCGCCTTGTCGGCCTCGGGCGCGTCGGACCGCAGGACGGCGAGAAGCTCCTGCTCCTTCGCGGTGGGCTCCGCCGCCCGGACGCCCGGGCCGTGGATCGCCGCCATGCATGCCACGATCAGGATGGCCACGACGCGAGGTGTCGGGCGAAGGTACGTCAGGGTCACGTCCAATCCTCCGGGTGTCTCACGAGCCGTTCGATGATTCGCTGGTGATCGTCATCCACGCATCGTCCGCGCTGGGCACGACGCGGCCGCGGTCCCTCAGATCCGCCAGGGCTCGCGCAGCGCCTCCGAGCGCAGGCGATTCGCCTCGTCGTCGTCGAGGAAGCGGTTGGTCGCGTTGTCGAACCGCACCGTCCGTCCAAGGAAGATCGCGATGTTGGCGGCATGGCAGGCGATGTGGGCCCGGGCGGCGGCCTCGGCGTTGCCCTTCGGCTGACTCCGCGTCCGCACGCAATCGAGGAAGTCGCGGACGTGGAAGGTCGCCGGATAGCCACCGATCTCCTCCACCGTGCGGCCGGCGAGGAGCGCCGGTGAACTGAGCACGAGCTTTCCGGAATCGCCCGCCTCGACCCAGCCGGCGTCTCCCTCGAACCGCACCGGGCACGACCCGAGTGGAATCCAGCCCTTCTCCCGGAATACCAGCTCCACCCCGTCGGCATAGCGTGTGACGATCTCGCCATCCCGCGGCGGGTCGTACTCGACGGGTGGCGGACAGTCGTTGACCGCCCACTGACAGAGGTCGACGCAGTGGGATCCCCACTCGAGGACACCGCCGCCCACGAGGCCGCCCCCCTTCTCGAAGTTGAAGCCGTCCTTGAGGGTGCCGGAATTGAACGGGCGCCAGGCGGCCGGGCCGAGGTAGGCGTCCCAGTCGGCGACGGCAGGATCGGGCGCCGGCTCCTCCGGCAGCCATCCGCTCGTCTTCGCCGTCATGCCGGCCGGGTGGGCGTAGACCCGCTTCATCGCGCCGAGCCGGCCGGTCCGGGCGAGCTCGCATGCGAACGCGAAATGCGGCAGGTTTCGCCGCTGCGTGCCCGCCTGGAAGATCGTGCCGCAGCGCCGCATCGTGTCGAGCAGGATGAGGCTCTCGACGATGTTCTTCGTGCAGGGCTTCTCACAGTAGACGTCCTTGCCGGCCTTGGCGGCGGCCATGGCCATCGCGCCGTGCCAGTTGGGGCCCGTCGCGATGAGCACGGCGTCGATGTCGTCCCGCCCGAGGAGCTCCTCCGCCGCGCGGTAGGTCGCACAGTCCGGCGTGCCATGGTGCTTGTCCACGATCTGCTTGACGGCGCTGCGGCGTTCCTGCTTGACGTCGCACACGGCGACGAACTGGACGTCGGGCTGCTCGAGGAAGCAGCCGAGGTCGTACTCCCCCCGGCGGCCGATGCCGATGCCGCCGACGACGATCCGCTCGCTCGGCGGAACGGCGCCGTCGAGCCCGAGCGCCGACGACGGAATGACCACGGGCGCGATGGCGGCGGCACCACCGGCCGCGAGGGCGCGACGCAGGAAGCCACGCCGGGACGCGCCCGTGCCACGCGGACGTTTCGGCTCGGGAAGATGGCGAACAACGTGCATGGCCCGCTCCTGAACGAGAAAGAGGTCACCCCAGCGGCACGATAATACCAGTGTTGCAGCCGGCACCAAACGACCCGGACCACGGACGCCGATCCACTCGTGCCGTGTCACACCACGGAGCAGCCGCGGGCGGCCACGTCCATTCGCACGCCTGGAGGCGTGCGCCACAGGAGGCGGAAAATCGTCGGTGTCGAGGTGGCGGCCACGTCCATTCGCACACCCGGAGGCGTACGCCACAGGGGCGGAAAACGCGCAGCGTGGAGGCGTGCGCCGGCGGGGCTCGGGGCTGCCGACGCCGGCCTCGCAGGCCGGTCGTGCGCTCGCGATCGCCAGCGAGCCGGGCGGAATCGGCTGGCCAGCATCCGGCCGGCCTACAACAGCTCGCTCGCGAGATCGGCCAGTTCCGACCGCTCCCCCTTCTCCAGCGTGACGTGCGCCGCCAGCGGCTGGCCCACCATCCGCTGGATCAGATAACTGAAGCCGTTCGAGAGGGCGTCGAGATACGGCTGGTCGATCTGCGCGACGTCGCCGGTGAACACGATCTTCGTCCCCTCGCCGGCCCGCGTGATGATCGTCTTGACCTCGTGGGGCGTGAGGTTCTGCGCCTCGTCGACGATGAAGAACATCCGCTGCAGGCTGCGGCCGCGGATGTAGGCCAGGGGCGTGATGAGGAGCTTTTCCGAGTCGCGCATCTCGGTGATCCGCTGGGCGGCCTGCGTGTCCTCGCCGCACTGGTGGCGGATGACCGTGAGATTGTCGTAGAGCGGCTGCATGTAGGGGTCGAGCTTCGCCGCGATGTCCCCCGGGAGATACCCGAGGTCGCGGTTCGAGAGCGGCACGACGGGGCGGGCCAGCAGGATCTGTCGGTAGCGCTGGCGGCACTCGAGCGCCGCGGCGAGCGCAAGGAGCGTCTTGCCCGTGCCGGCGGTGCCGGCGAGCGTGACGAGCTTGATCGAGTCGTCGGTGAGGGCCTTCAGCGCGAACGACTGCTCGGCGTTCCGTGGCGTGATGCCGTAGCAGACGAGCTTCTCGACGCGGTGGAAGGCGTCGTCGGCGCGACGGAACGTGGCGAGCGCCGACTTGCTGCCGTTGCGGAGCACGAAGTTCTCGTTGGCGCGTGGCGGCACCGAGAGCGTGAGCGCCGCGGAGGGCAGGATGCCGCCGTTCGCGTACAGCCGGTCGATCGCCTCCGACTCGACGCCCTCCACGAGCCGCCTGCCGGTGTAGAGCTTGTCGAAGCCCTCGACCTTGTCGCTCGTGTAATCCTGGGCGCGGAGCCCGAGCGACTTCGCCTTCATCCGCAGGTTCGTGTCCTTCGAGACGAGGATCACCTGGCGCGGCGCGGACTCGTGCTGCAGGTCGAGCGTGGTGCGGAGGATGCGGTGGTCGGGTGTGTCGCCGAAGAAGGCCTCGGGGCCGCGGCGGCCGCTGCCGAGGAGCACGCGGATCGAGCCGAGGCCGGGTCCCAGCGGACAGCCCGCGGGCGCGAGCACGTCGCCGGTCAGCGCGTCGATGCGGCGCAGGAACTCGCGCGCCTGGAAATTGATGTCCTCGTTGCCGCGCTTGAACTGGTCGAGTTCCTCGAGGACCGTGATCGGGATCGCGACGTCGTTCTCCTCGAAATTCCGGATGCAGCCCGAGTCGTGAAGGATGACGTTGGTGTCGAGGACGAAGAGCTTGGGCGTGGACGCGCGGTCGGGGGTCTGCGTCATCGGCGACTCCTCGGGGGTGTCTGCGGGGCCCGCTCCCGTCGGGCCGCAGGGGCCGGATCGTAGCGGGCGGGTGGGCCGTGGGGGATGCCGTTTCGGCCCGGCGGGGCCGGCCACACACAATGCTCACATCGCCGGCCGAGGCGGGGGATCGGGACGATTGCCGGCCGCCGGCGGAGCCGTGTAACGGATCGGCGGCGCCGCCGTCATCGGATCGGGAGCCGGATCGTCGGCGATCGTGAGGAGCCGCGCGGTCCTCGACGCACGACGGTCCGCGACGCGAGGAGGCCTGGCATGCCGCACGCTGGAGAACCGCAGGCGTGGGTCCTGGAGGCCGTCGAGGCCTACGAGGCGCCGCTGTCGCGCTACGCGCGGCACCTGCTCGACGACTTCGACCTCGCCGCCGACGCGGTGCAGCATGCGTTCGTCACGCTCTGCTGCGAGTCGCGTGAACGCCTCGAGGGCCGCGTCGCCCCCTGGCTCTTCCGCGTCTGCCGGAACCGCGCGCTCGACCATCTGCGCCGCGCGGGCCGGGAGCACACGCTCGGTGACGGACCGCCGACGGGCGCTCACGCCGACGGACCCGTCACGGCCGTCGCGGACGATCCCGCGATGCTGGCCGAGCGGGCCGACCTCGCCGCACTCCTCCGCGGCCTCCTCGCGGACCTGCCCGCCGCGCAGCGCGAGACGATCGACCTGTGGTGCGAGGGACTCACGTATCGGCAGATCGCCGAGGTGACCGGCCGTCAGGAGGGTCACGTGCGCGTGCTCGCGCATCGCGGCCTGACGAGCCTTCGCGGCCATCCGCGGGTGCGGAGCCTCGTCACCCACGAACGCACCGGCGTCGCGGACGCGCCCGCCTCCACCTCCTGACATCGTGCCGCCGGGCACGCGCCGCCCCGGCCATCCATCACCCCGCCACCCGCCACCCTGAAAGCGAGCCTCCGATGACCGATCGACAGCCACCCGCCGACGCATCGCTGCCAACGCCCGACGACCGATGGGACGCGACCGAGGAGCGCGCCGCGCTCCTCACCGCCTACGCGCTCGGCCAGCTCGACGCCGCGGACCGGTCCGCCGTCGAGCGGCTGCTCGCCGATCCGGACGCCCGGCGCGTCGTGGAGGAGACGCGCGCCGTCGCCGAGGCGCTGCGCGCCACGCGGCGGCTCGACGCCGCGCCACCGTCGACCGACCTGCGCCGAGCGGTCGTGGCGGCGCTCGCACGAGCGACCGGGCCGGCGCCGGAAGAGGTCGCGGACCGCCCCCCGGCCACGGTGTCCGGCACACCGCGAGCCCGGCGTCGCCTCGGCTGGCTCACGCTCTCCGGCGCGTTGGCCGCGTCACTGTTCGTGGGCCTCGTGGCGACGAGGGAGTCGCCGTCGGTCCTGTCGGAGCGCGAGATCGTCCTGCCGCAGTCCTCGTCGACCGGACAGCCAGCGGCCAAACGGGTCGCGGCGACCGACGGCCCGCCGACGCCGCTCGAGCGGCGTGCCGGGGACATCGAGGCTTCCGGCCCCGCCGCCGATGCCAACGGCGTGGGGCAGGCACGCGCCGGAGGCGAGCTGGCCGAGAAGGCGGCCACGGTCCCGGGGCCCGGTCGACGCAGCGCGGCGGACATCGCGACGTCGGCACCGCCCGCACCGGCGCGCGACCTCGCGCTGGCGATGCCGGTGACGGCCGAGCGTCAGCGCGGCCTGCTGCGTGACGGGGCCGACGCCGATCGATTCGCGAGGAAGGCTGCCACCGCCGTCGACCGCCTCGGTGAAGCCGGTGACGAGGCCCTTGAGCGGGGCGTGCGCGAGCAGCTCGGTGTCGCACGGCCGGCCGACGCCCGCGGCGACATGCCGTCCGGCGAACGCTACGCGACCTTCTTCGAGAATCGTTTTCGCAGCACGGCCGACGCGCCGCTCTCGACCTTCTCGATCGACGTCGACACGGCGTCCTACGCCCTCGTGCGCCGGTTCCTGTCGGCCGGGCAGCTGCCACCTCCCGACGCCGTGCGTCTCGAGGAGCTGTTGAACTACTTTTCCTACGACGATCCGGCACCGGCCGGTGACGACCCGTTCTCGGTGACCGTCGAGGCGGCGACATGCCCGTGGCGACCCGGGCACCGGCTCGTGCGGGTCGGCCTGCGGGGCCGCGACGTGCCCCGCACCGA
>CAIWZS010000232.1 GCA_903917235.1 uncultured Planctomycetaceae bacterium
CCCCCTCTTTCTTCGCCCGCGCCATTGCGAGAATGTCCGCGACGCTCGGACGAGCCCCACCCGGAGCGGCCTTGGCCGGAGCGGGCTTCGCCATCGGCGCCGGCGCCGCCTCGGCCTGGACTTCGGCGGGCGAGTCCTCCGCCGGTGCGGCGGCGTGCTCGACAGGTGATGGCGGCGAGGGGCCACCCTTACCATCCGCGGCCCTCGCGGCAGCGAGGATTTCCGCGACCGACATCTTCTTCTTTTCAGCCATCGGTCTACCGGGAAAAGGGAAGCCGAACCACCTTCCTCGCCAGGCCTGACGGCGGCCTGTTTTTGCGATATTCCGGCCGCTTTTCGGGGTTCGTGATTTTTTTCACGAACTCTCCTCTACTGTATCGGGACGGCCTCTGCTGTCAACGTTGATCGCCGCGACCGACGTCGGCGGTGGCACCTTGCCGAGGCGATCGAGATTCTGGACAACCGCGGATTCTGCGGTTGGGCGCACGGACGGGCATCCGGAGCAGCCACCGCGCAGCCACCACCCATGGAGGACGGGCAGACGTGACCGAATCCCGCCGCGTGCTCGTTGTCGGCCAGGGTGCCCGCGAGCATGCGCTCGCCTGGAAGCTCACGCGGGACGGGGCGGAGGTCCTCGTGGCACCCGGGAACGCCGGCACCGCCGCCATGGCCGAGAACGTTCCCGTCCCGGCGGGTGACGTTCCCGCGCTCGTGGCCCTGGCGAGGGATCGCCGCGTCGATCTCACCGTGATCGGTCCGGAGGCGCCGCTGGTCGCCGGAGTGGTCGACGCCTTCCGCGCCGCCGGACTGCGGGCCTTCGGGCCGACCGCCGCGGCGGCACGACTGGAGGGCAGCAAGTCCTTCTGCAAACAGATCCTCCACCGCGGAGACGTGCCGACGGCGATGTACCGCGTGTTCAACGGCGCGGCCCGGGCCCGCGACTACGTCGAGGCGCGGGAGGATATGCCGATGGTGGTGAAGGCCGACGGACTCGCCGCCGGAAAGGGCGTGTTCGTGTGCGATGGTCGCGAGGCGGCCCTCGAGGCGCTCGCCGCGCTCGGGAGCGATCCGCAGTTCGCGGCGGCCGCCGGCTCGATCCTGATCGAGGAGCGTCTCGACGGGGTGGAAGTGAGCGTGATGGCGATCACCGACGGCCGCACGATCGTCACGCTGCCGCCGCTTCAGGACCACAAGGCGGCGTACGACGACGACACGGGTCCCAACACTGGAGGCATGGGCGCATACTGCCCCGCCGCGTTCGTCGATGCCGACCTCATGGCCGAGATCGAGGCGCGGATCCTCGTGCCGACGGTGCACGCCATGCGTCGTGCGAAGGTGCCCTTCGTCGGAGTGCTCTATGCCGGCCTGATGCTCACCGCGCAGGGACCGAAGGTGCTCGAATACAACGTGCGGTTCGGCGACCCCGAGTGCGAGGCGCTGCTTGTGCGGCTCGAGTCGCCGCTGCTGCCGCTGCTCGATGCCGCCACGGATCGCCGACTCGAGGAGGTGGCGCCGCCGGTCTGGCGTGCGGGAGCCAGCGTGACCGTGATCATGGCGGCGGAGGGCTATCCGGGCCCGGTCGAGCGAGGCAGGACGATCACCGGCCTCGCTGCGGCCGCCGCCGTGCCCGGGGTCGAGGTGTTCCACGCCGCGACGGCGTCGCGTGACGGGGCGGTGGTCACCGACGGCGGACGCGTGCTCGCGGTCACCGCGAGCGAGGCCTCGCTCGCGCGGGCCAAACTACAGGCATACACGGCGGTGCGAGCGATTCGCTGGCCCGGAGCGTGGTGCCGCAAGGACATCGCAGACAAGGGGCTGCGGCAGGAGCACGCCCTGCTCGTCGCGGCGGAGGCCGACGCGACCGATGCCGTACCGCCCGAGGAGGGAGACGCACCCGCATGAGGCTACGCGTCGGCATCGTGGGGCTCGGAACACAGTGGGAATCCCGGCATCTCCCCGCGCTGCGCGCGTTGGCCGATCGCTTCGAGATTCGTGGCATCTGCGAGCAGGTCGCCCATCGCGCCCAGCGCGTCGCGGCCCAGCTCGGCGTGGCCGCGGTGGACGGCTTCCGCGCCCTCGCGGCCCGTGACGACATCGACGCGCTCCTGTGCCTCGCCGACCAGTGGTATGGGGCCACGCCGATCCTCGCCGCCTGCGAGCACGGCAAGGCCGTCTACTCGGCCATCTCCCTGCCGCTCGACGCGGGTGAGGGGCAGGCGCTGCGGTCCCGCGTGGAGGCGGCGGGGATCGCCTTCATGGCCGAGCTGCCGCGACGCTTCGCCCCGGCGACCGTCCGACTCAAGGAACTGATCGCGACCACGCTCGGCCCGCCGCGGATGCTCTTCTGCCACCGCCGCATCCCCCTCTCGCCCGTCAGTCCGTCGACACCGCCGCGCGACCCGGACACCGAATCCCGCGACCTCGTCGAACTCGTCGACTGGTGTCGCTACGTCGTGGGAACGGAGCCGAGCAGCGTGGTGGCGGTCCGCCACGCCGAGGCCCCCGGCGCAGCCCTCGACGACTACCGGATGATGAGCCTCGACTTCACCGCCGAGGGGCCACCGGGCAACGGGGTGCTCGCCCAGATCAGCTGCGGCTACTACATGCCGCGCGGGTGGGAGGAGGCCGTCGGGTTTCGCCCGCCGCCGGCGCTCCAGGTCGTCTGTGCCGACGGCATCGCGTTCGCAGACCTCCCGGCGGGCCTCGTCTGGTTCGACACGGCGGGACGACACCAGGAAGCACTCGAGAGCGAACGTCCCGTCGGCGAGCACATGCTGCTCCAGTTCCACCGCCGGGTGACCAGCCTCGTGCGGCACATGAGCGGCCTCGATGACACGCTCGCGGCGATGCGGATCGTGCAGGGCGCCGCCGAGAGCATCGCCTCGGGGCACCGAGTGCGACTGTGAGCGGCGAGCCGCCGCTGGTTCCAACGCGGCACTCCCCGGCCGCACCGCGGCGGCGCGAGCGGATGCGGCTCCCAGCCCATCGCTGCCGCCGCCTGCCGCAGCCTCGCCGGCATGGCGTGCCCGGGCGGGCCGCCGGCGTGGCGGACCGCATTGCGATCAGTTGTTGCTGAAGTCGAGCTTCTTGCCGGACTTCACGCCGAGCGGATTGCGCAGGAACCGGCGCCGGCAGTCGGCGCAGAGGTCGAACCGCAGCGTGCGGGTGTCGTCATCGAGGGCCGATGCCACGAGGCCGTCATCGAGTCGCTCGAGCAGATCCTGCACGTCGTCGAGATGGTCCGCGTCTGCAAGGGCCGCATCCTCGATGCCATCGCGCGACGACTCGGCGTCGTCGGGCGCCGCGTACACCTCGATCTTGACGACGTGCCGGATCTCGTCGTGCGCGTCGATCGGGCGTTTGCACATGTCGCAGGAGTAATGCAGCATCTCGGACTCCGAGGAGGGGTTCCGCACGTCGGCGCCGGCGTGCGAATCCGGTCGCGGCCGACGAGGCCGACCGCGATCAGTTGAGTGTGACCGCGGGCTTCGCGGCTGGCAAGCGCCGTGCGCGCGGGTCCGACCCGCCGACCGGAGCCGCCGCCCGGTGGCACGAGCACGCGACAAGGTGGGCGGTTTGCGGGCTCGAGTGACGGGGCGGTAGACTCTGCCGGGCACGGATGTCGCCGGCTGCATCGCACGAGGTGGAGGGGCCGGGGCGACGGCATCCAGCCCCGTGACGTCCGGGAAAGCGACACCTCAGGACAGGCATCGGGTCGATCATGACCGCCATGACGGCTGCCGCTTTTCCGGGCCCGGCTCCATCCGGCGCGCTCGCGATGAGCGTGCTGGTGCTCAACCGTTCGTTCGTCGCCGTGCACATCACCAACGTGCGGCGGGCCATCACCCTGCTCTTCCGGCACCTGGCCGAGGTGGTGCATATCGAGGAGGGGCACTACGGGGCCTACTCGTTCGAGTCCTGGCGGGAGCTTTCGGCGGTGCGGGCCGCCTTCCGCGGCGATGGGTCCGATGCCGATCACGACTGGGTGCGGGCGGTGGGATACGACCTGCAGGTGCCCCGCGTGATCCGGCTGGTGGGCTGTGATCGCAGCCCCCGCAACGGCCTCCGCTTCAACCGCCGCAACGTGTTCGCCCGCGACGGCAACGTCTGCCAGTACTGCGGTCGGCACTTCCCGACGAGCGAATTGTCGCTCGATCACGTCATGCCCCGGAGCCGTGGCGGCGTCACGAGCTGGGAGAACATCGTCTGCGCGTGCGTGGCCTGCAATGTCAGCAAGGGAGGACGGACTCCCGCGGAGGCGCGGATGCAGCTCATTCGGCAGCCAGTCAAGCCGAAGCGCAGCCCCCTGCTTTCGATCAAGCTCGGCAATCCGAAGTACGCGAGCTGGAAGGGATTCGTCGACAGCGCCTACTGGCTCGTTGACCTGCGCTGACGGACTGTGGAACCGAGCCTTCCAGGGCCACGTTTCGCAGGCCCCTCTACCCCAGGCTGCTCACTGCCCAGGCTGCTCACTGCCCAACCGCCGCCCGCAGCCGCCGCCGCCGTACGACGACCGGCCTTTTCGACCGGCGTTGTCGACCGGCATGTCGACCCATCGCAGCGGGGCTCAGCCGCAGAGCGGCTCCTTCTTCTCGGTGATCACCGGGAGCTGAGGGGACATCTCGGCGTTGAGCTCCTTGAAGTCCTTCCACTCGGCCGGCAGGTTGTCCTCGTGGAAGATGGCCTCGACCGGGCACTCGGGCACACACGCCTCACAGTCGATGCACTCGTCGGGATGGATGTAGACCATCTTGTCACCCTCGTAGAAGCACTCGACGGGGCAGACGACCACGCAGTCGGTGTACTTGCAGGCGAAACACGGTTCGGCGACGACGTGCGTCATGCTCGGAAACTCCTCAGGGCTGCGGCGATGGGGGCGGGGACGGCGTCCGAAACGGCAGAATCGTAGGAGGGGTGCGCGGCGCTGTCAACGAAGGTCCGACCCGGGAGAAGGCATCGGCACGGGGCGTCACGCTCCTCCAGTCCCGCCCGTGTTTGCCGTTGGTGACGGACGCCGCACGGTCCTATGCTGGAAGGGGTACGGGAGAGCGTCGCGGGGCGGCTCGATGGCCCGCGGCGACCCCGCGGCGACCCCGCGGCCGGACGAGCGCCGGAAGGAATACGTCGTGGACGAACCCGCCGCCGGAGACGCTTCGCCGGGTCTTGCCTCGGTCGGGGATCGACGGCTCGTCGCGGACTGCGTGGCTGGTGCTCCCGGCGCATGGGAGATGTTCGTCGGCCACTTCGGAGGCTTGTTTCACCACGTCGCCCAGCGCACCGCGGCCCAGCGTGGCCGGACGCTCGGAATCGCGGACCGGGACGACATCGTGGCCGACATCCTGCTCGCCTGCGTCCGCGACGACGCCGCGGTGCTCCGGGCCTACGCCGGTCGGGCGAGCCTGCCGACCTACCTCACGGTGATCGCACGGCGCGTCACGGCGCGGTGGCTGACCAGGCAGGCTCGAGCCGCACCGCCCGTCGGTGCGCCGCGGCATGTCGGGGCGTCACCCGCGGCGGCAAGCGGCGTCGACCGGGAGGAGATCGAACTGCTCCTCGGCCGCCTCGACGAGCGCGAGCGGCTGCTGGTGCGGCTGCACCATCTCGAGGCGCGAAGCTACGGCGAGATCAGCCGGCTCACCGGCATGCCGCTCGGTTCAATCGGTCCGGCGCTCTCGCGCGCGAAGGCGAAGATGCGGCTGCCGGCCGCAGGCTGATGGCCCGCCGCGCTGCCGGAAGCCCGCATCAGCGGAGGCCGGCGGTCGGCTGCGCGGCCACGGGGCCGATCGAAAGCGCGGGGTCCGCGAGATCGACCGGTTCGTACCCCGGATACGCGGGCATCTGCCAGAGCTGGGTCGGATCGGTCGCCGGAGCGTTCACGGCGTAGGACGTGACGTCCAGCGAGAACTCGACGCCCGACGCGGGCCAGGAGATCTCGACGAGGTGAGGCAGGGCCGCGCCCGATGCCGGATCGACTCGATGCCGGCTCGTCCGCACGCTCGCGAGCCGTTCTCCCTGCGCCGAAAAGAGATGCTGCTCCACGACCAGTCCCGTCGTGCCGTCGAGCAGCGTCGACTTGAACAGGTCGCCGTCGGGTGCGGCGATGCGGCTGCGGATTTCGATGCGGCCGTCCGCGACCGGAAAAGGCCCGTCGTGCGCGTCCTCGGGGCGGAACTGCACGAGGCCGAGGAGCTCCGGCATCCAGTCGGCCCGGATCGGCAGGAGGCGGCGGGCGTTGGACTGCGCGTATTTGTCGTGCGCGCAGAAGGCGATGACCGGCGGCTTGTGCTGTCGCAGCCACAGCCAGAACAGGTCGTCGTTGCTGCCGATGTCGAGCTCCGGCCCGGTGATCGCGGTCTGCGCCTGCAGCCGGAAGCGGCGAGGAGGCTCGCAGGCCACGCGTGCCGACAGCCGGGGCACTCCGGGCACGAGGAGCACGGCCTGCGGCACCATGAGGCTGCGCACGCGGACGGTGTTGTCGTGCACGGTCGCCATCACCTGCTCGAGGGTGGCACCGGCGGGCAGTGCGCGCGGCAGCGGCATCGCGCCGATCTGGTAGCCGCGGAGGACCCGCGGGCAGGAGGCGCCGCTCGACGACACGACCGCCACGAGCAGCAGGAGCGCGACCCCTCGCGACACGGTCGCGCGGCGCGGTGCATGGAGCGCGCTCATGCGGCCTCCCCCGACCAGAGGAGCGCGGCGAGCCGATCGGCGACGGCCGATGCCGCCCGCACGTCGGCCGACGGCACGCGATACTCCCGCTCCCTGCGCCGGCAGACGAGGACCAGCGCGTCGTCACCGCCCGGCCGCCCGTCGACGATGCGCAGCACGCGGCGACGCACCAGGTGCAGCGCGAGGAGGTACCGCACGGCCGACTCGTCGGGGGCGTCGCCGAGTTCCTCGAGGGCATCGAGCAGGACGTCGACCGGCGCGAGCACCGGTCCGGTGGCCCCCGCGACGGGATAGGCAGAGCGCCAGGAGGCCACGGCACCCGGCGGCGGCCCGGACCACGCCTCGCTGGTGACATCGACCCGCTCGAGTCCCTCCTCGCCGCGCACGAGCGCCGAATGGAAGGGCTCCCCGGGGGCGAAGGCACGCCCGGTGATGGCACACGTCGCCTGCGGAGCGCGGAGCGGGAGATCCATGGAAGCCCTTCGCGTCGCGCGGCTGGGGGGCGCGAGGGCGGACATATAGGGCTCGACCGGACGCGTTACAAGCCTCGTGGCGGCTCGCATTCGCCGGGCGCCGTGACGCCGGGCGGCGGGGCAGACTGGGCGATCCGGGCGAGCAGGATGTCGGCGATGTCACGGATGCCCGTGCCGTCGTTCGTGCCCACCACGTGATCTGCCGCGGCCAGCACGGCGGGACGGGCGTTGCCCATCGCGATGCCGAGGCCGGCGGCCGTGATCATCGGAAGATCGTTGACGTCGTCGCCGGCGGCACAGATCGCGTCGCTGGCGATGCCCCGGTCCGCGGCCACGCGGGCGACGGCACTCCACTTCGTGACGTTCGCCGGGGCGATCTCGCACATCCAATGGCCGTACCGCGGACTGCGCAGCGCATGCAACGACAGGGCGCCGGGGCACGCCTCATGCAGCCGTGCCTCGAGCGATTCCATCGCCTCGCGCGGTCCCATCGCGAACCCCGCGAAGGCGTCGGGGGGCGGCGCGGCGAGCAGCTCGGGATGGACCCGTGCCACGTCCGCGTTGCGTGCGAGATACTCGGCGAGGAATCCCCCGGCGTCGGCAGTCGTGACCTCGAGCCGACGGCAGTAGAAGTCGAAGCCCTCGGCGAAACGGTCGCCGTAGATGATCGGCTCGTGTCCCGCGGCCACGATGGTGCCGACCACGCGCTCGAGCACGCCGGGTGCGAAGCGGGCCCGGTGGAGCGTCAGGTGGCCCGGCGGGCTCTTCACGAGCGCGCCGGACGCCGTCACGAGCGGCGCATCGAGCCCCAGCCTCGTCGCCACGGGCAGCGCGTCGCGGTAGCGCCGCCCGGTCGCGAGCATCACGCCGATGCCGGCATCGACCAGCGCCCGCACGGCCCGGCGGGTTCCCTCCGGCACCTCGTGGCGACTGTCGGTCACCGTGCCGTCGATGTCGAGCACCAGCAGTCGGATCGGTGTCGGCCGTCGAGGCTCCGCGTGCACGCCCATCAGCCCTATGATACCGGCTTCACCCGGCCAGAGGCCGTTCACGTGCCGGCCGATCGGGTGACCGCAGACTCGCCCCGCACGAGCGACCGCTCCCATGTCGACACCTGTCACCACCGACGACACGCCCTTCACTCCCGTGGTACGCGCCGGCGCGATCCCCGCCGGCACCGGCAGCACCTACGAGGTGGCGGGCCGGCTCGTGGCCGTCTTCTTCGACGGAGAGCGGTACCACGCGCTCGACGACCTGTGTCCCCACATGGGCGCGTCTCTCGGCAGCGGCCCGTTCACCGATGGCGTCGTCACGTGCCCGTGGCATGCGTGGCGGTTTCGCGCGTGCGATGGGGCCTGGTGCGACGACGCGTCGCTGCGGGTGAACGTCTATCCCGTGCGCGTCGCGGGGGAGATGGTGGAGGTGCAGGTTCCTCCGGCCGACGCGATCAGCCGATGACGAGCGATTCACCGGGGGAGAGCACGCGCGGTTCCGCCGTGCCCGCCTCGCGCACGCGGGCCGCCCACGCCTGCGGGTCCTGGGCGATCGGGGGCCACGTGCCGTAGTGGCACGGCAGCACGATCCGCGGCGTGAGCATGCGGATCGCCTCGAGCGAGTCCTCGGGGCCCATCGTGAACGTGCCGCCGATCGGCAGCACGGCGACGTCGAGTCCCCGGCCGTCGCGCGGCCGCCCGATCCGCTCCATGTCCATGAACACCGACGTGTCGCCCGCGAAGTAGACGCGCCGGTCGTCCAGGTCGAGCAGCCAGCCCGCGGCACTGCCCGCGTAGGTGCCGTCGGGCAGGCTCGAGGAGTGATGGGCGATTTCCATGCGTGCGGTGCCGCCGGGCACGTCGGCGCGTCCGCCCAGGTTCATCGGCCGCGTCCGCTCGACCCCCTGCCTTTCGAGCCACGTCGCGATCTCGAAGCTGCAGTAGACCGGTGCCCGTGTGCGGCGGGCGACGGCCACGAGGTCGGCGACGTGGTCGAAGTGTCCATGCGTCACGAGGATCGCATCACACGCGACGTCGCCAGCCTTGAGCGTCGCGGTCGGGCACTCGTCGAAGAAGGGGTCGATGAGCAGCGTCCCCCGCCCGGTGTCGACGAGCCAGGTGGCGTGTCCGGTCCAGGTCAGCGTGATCGGCATGTGGCCCGTCTCCGAAGCCTCGGGGATCGGAGGAGACTATACCGGGTCCATTCGCGGTCCGGCGCGGCCACCATGGTCGGTCGCAGGAGCGTCGCCCGCCGCACCGCCCGTCGCCAGCAGCAGCATCTGCACGAGCTGGCCGATCGCATGCTCGTCGACCCGGGGCAGTCGGATCGCGCTGGTCGACGAGTCCGCGGTGGCACGGGCCTCGAGATCCGGCCACGTCGCCCCGATCAGGTCGTCGACCGGGAGGCCGTCGCCATGCGGCGTCCACGGATGCGCCGGGGGGAGCCGCAGCGGGTCGCGCCGCGGTTCCACCGCCACGAGACGGGTCGTCCCTCCCTGCGTCGCGTCCGCGATCGACAGATCCTGCAGCGCGTCGAACCACTCGATGAGCCGGGCGAGGCGCTCGTCCGTGCTCGAGAGACGGTGCCTGCGGCACGTCCCGTCGTCTCTTCGCCGCCATGCCGCGAGCAGCCCGAGCACGGGGTTGTCGTCGGGCGGCGCCTCGTCGAGCCGCATGTTCATCGCCACCGCGCCCTCGAGAAGCCGCACGACGTCGATGCCGGCGATGGCGGCTGGCAGGAGGGTGGCGGCGGTGAAGACGCCGTGGCATCCGGTGGCGTGCCCGCACGCCGTGAACGGCGGCGCGATGCCAAGCGATTCCGTCAGCGGCACGAGTGGCGCTCCGACCGTGGCGACGCGATCGTCGATCGCCGCCACGGCACCGCCCACGCCATCCGCCAGCGCGTGCAGAAAGAGCCGTGCGGTGGCGGCGACGGCCGCAGGGAGCGTGCGACCGGCGACGATCACGAGCGCCCAGCGATCGAGCAGGTCGGTCCCCTGCGGTCGGCCCGCCGGCGCGACGAGGTCGAGCAGCCCCTGGTCGCGGTCGTTGGCGAATCGATCCCCCGTGAACGCGATCCGTGGACGTCCCCCGCGTTCGGCGCGCGGCAGGTCGGCATGAAACGGATGGCAGCAGGTGTCGAGGATCGCCCGGGCCGCCGCGGCCTCTGCGGCCGGCGCGACCACGACGATCCGCTCGTTGTGATCTCGCAGCCGCCGGGCCGCCTGCAGCATGGCGTAGAGCTCGCTCGTCGGCCGCTGCAGCCGGTAGTCGGCGAGGAGGCGGGCCGGCTGCTCGATGAGCGGGGCGAGCCCGGCGGTCAGCCTGCGAGCGTCGGCGCGGCCGCCCGTCGGCGAGCCGGAGGACGCCTCGGGCACGAAGACGAGCGGATCGGCGGGGGGCCTCGGCCGGAGGACGCTCATCGGGATCTCATCCTGGAAAACGGCCGGCACGCCCCGCCGCACGGCGCGGACGGTGTTCCGATCGGCCCGCCCGGGTACGCTCTCGCCCGAGCCCAACAGGCACGATACCGTTGAGTTCGTGCCGCGTCGCACCCATCGGAGCCCCACGACCGTGACCGAACTCGACCTCATCCGCGAACTCGCCGAGAAGAACGCGACGAAGATCGTGATGCTCGTCGCCGACGGGCTCGGTGGGCTGCCTCTTGAGCCGGGCGGCCTGACCGAGCTCGAGACCGCGGCGACACCCCATCTCGACCGGCTCGCCGCCCGCGGCACCAGCGGGCTGAGCACGCCCGTCCTGCCCGGCGTCACGCCGGGGTCGGGTCCGGGGCATCTCGGCCTCTTCGGCTACGACCCGCTCGCCTTCCGCATCGGCCGGGGTGCGCTCGAGGCGACGGGAATCGGCTTCGACCTCGGCCCGGAGGACGTCGCCGCCCGCGGCAACTTCTGCACGCTCGACTCCGCCGGACGCATCACCGATCGACGGGCTGGTCGCATCCCGTCGGAGGAGAGCTTCGCCGTCGTCGAGCGGCTCGCCGCGATCTCGATCCCCGGAGTCGAGACCTTCGTCAGGCCGGTCAAGGAACATCGCTTCGTCGTCGTCTTCCGCGGGCCCGGACTCGACGGCGCCGTGGCCGACACCGATCCGCAGGCGACCGGCGCGACGCCTCTCGATCCGCGGCCCCTCGTCCCGGCGGCCCGCCGGACCGCGGAGGTCGCGGCGGAGTTCGTCCGCCAGGCGCGCACCATCCTCCGCGACGAGACGAAGGCCAACGGCCTCGTGCTCCGGGGGTTCGCCGCGAAGCCCGCGCTCCCGTCGTACGCCGAGCTCTACGGCTTGCGGGCCGCCGCGATCGCCGTCTATCCGATGTACAAGGGACTCGCGCGGCTCGCCGGGATGACGATCGTCGGCACGCCGTCCACGCTCGCCGAGCAGGTCGGGACACTCGCCGGCTGCTGGAACGACTACGACTTCTTCTTCCTCCACTTCAAGTACACCGATTCGACCGGGGAGGACGGGGACTTCCGGGGCAAGGTGCAGCGGATCGAGGAGCTCGATGCGGCGCTTCCGGCCATCGAGCGGCTGCGTCCCGACGTGCTCGTCGTCACCGGTGACCACTCGACGCCGAGCCGGCTCCGCAGCCACAGCTGGCACCCGGTGCCGACCCTTCTCGTCGCCGACAGCTGCCGGCCCGATGGGCTCTCCGGCTTCTCCGAGCGCGACTGCCTCCGCGGCGGCCTGGGCATCTTCCAGGCCAAGCACCTCATGCTGCTGGCGATGGCCCATGCCGGCCGGCTCGGCAAGTACGGAGCCTGACCGCACGATGCCGAGGGCCACCGACGAAGACCTGTTCCAGAGCTCGACGATGACGTTCGGCGAGCATCTCGAGGAGCTGCGGACGTGCCTCATCCGCGCCTCGCTCGGCCTCGCCGTCGCCGTGCTCCTGGGGCTCTTCGTCGCCCGGCCGGTCGTGCATCTCATCGAGCAGCCGCTCAAGCGGGCGCTCGGCGACTACTACACCGCGGCGGCGCTCGACACCTTCGACGGCTGGCGGCCGCGCGTGGACGGCGGCACCCCCCTGCCCTACTCGCGCGATGAGGTGGTCGATGCCGTCGAGCGGCACGGCCTGTCGTTCGAACTGCGGGAGGTGCACCCCGACCGCCTCGCCCGCGCGCTCGGGACTTCCCCGTCCGCCGCTGCCGCGGGGGATGTTCCGGTCCCGACGACCTTCGCGACCGACGACCTCGTGCCCGTCCTGCTCTGGCAGCCGCTGGCACGTGATCCGCGCGTGAGCATCACCACGCTGAGCGCGCAGGAGGCCTTCGGCATCTACGTGAAGGCGGCGCTGCTCGTCGGCATCGTGCTCGCGAGCCCGTGGATCTTCTATCAGCTGTGGACGTTCGTGGCGGCGGGCCTGTACTCGCACGAGAAGCGCTGGGTCTGGACCTTCCTGCCACTGAGCATCGGCCTGTTTCTCGCCGGCGTCTCCCTCGCCTTCTTCTTCGTGTTCGACTTCGTGCTGAGTTACCTGCTGCAGTTCAACGCGTGGCTCGGGCTCGACCCCGATCCGCGCATCAGCGAGTGGCTCAGCTTCGTGCTCATCCTGCCGATCGGGTTCGGCCTCGGGTTCCAGCTGCCGCTCGTGATGCTCTTCCTGGAGCGGATCGGTGTCTTCGACGTCGCGGCCTACGCGTCGCAGTGGCGGATCGCGATCCTCGTCATCGTCATCGTCTCGGCCGTCCTCACGCCGGCCGATCCCTACAGCATGCTCTTCCTCGCCGTGCCGCTCTGCCTGCTCTACTTCGGCGGGCTCGGTCTGTGCCGCTGGTTCGGCACCGGCAGCGCCGGGGAGTCCCGAGCGCTTCAGGCCACGAAGGCGAGCCAGTAGAAGACCAGTCCGGTGCAGGCCGTGGCGGCGAGGTCGAGCGCCGCGATCCGTGCCATGCGTCGATGTCGGGGACCGTGCGGGCTCGGGCCCGGCGGCGACGGAAACCGGGCGAGCGCCTCCCAGACCGTCCAGGCCAGCAGCACGAACGTCGTGATCGCGAACACGAGATGGATGGCGAGGGACGTGAGCACGCCGGCGGGCCACCACGGGCTCGCCGCCGCCCGGGTTCTCCAGTCGCTCAGGAGGCGGATGTCGATCTCGAAAAACACGATCGCGGCCGCGAGGGCCGTCACGATCACGAGCTGCAGCCGTTTGTGCAGGACGTGGTGACCGCGGCGCACGAGGACGATGCTCCACGCGAGCACGGGAAGCAGGGCGAAGAGCCCGACGAGCACCACATCCATGCCGAGCGACGCCCTCGTGCCGAGAAAGCCGTCGAGACCGGGGTGCTGCAGGACCACCTCGGTCATGGACGACGCGGCGGTTCCGGGGCTGGGCATTGATCAGGCTCGGGGGCGACTCACGCGCGGCGACGCCGCCCTGCGGTCGAGTGGGCGGTGATCAGGACGGCAGGTGCAGATGCCGGCAGCTGATCAGGGGGGCCGGCACCGGGATGCCGGGTCCGGATCGCCGGACGGCGAAGTGTAGGCGGCGGTCGCCTTTGGCCCCAGCCGTCCCCGTTGCGGGGGGCGGCGCCGAACCTGTTAGGATCGCGCGACCCTCGGCCGAGTGGCGAAACTGGCAGACGCACGGGACTTAAAATCCCGTGGAGAGCGATCTCCGTGCGGGTTCGATCCCCGCCTCGGCCATTCCCTTTCGCCACGCTTCCGGCCCGGGCACCGCCTGCTCCCGCGACCCGTCTGCCCCGGCCACGCTTCTGACCTTGCTCCGACGGAGACCGGCTCGCTACCAGTCCCGCGTCGGCCCGAGGTCGGGATCGGTTTCTCCCCGGGAGGCGCCGTGCCGGCGCGCTTTTTCGTCGCATGGTCCGATCGATCAGCGGCACCCGTCGCGTGGAAACCGCAGGATGAACACCGCTGCCCCACCGGCGACGTGCGGGACCAGGCGTCGATTCGAGGCACCGCTCTGGCTGCCCTGGCTCGCCGCGCCCGCCTTCATGCTGCTTCCCATCGGCGGCTGCGGTGTGGCGGAGTCACTCGGACGCCACAACGCCCGGGACTCGCAGCCCGCCCCGGCCCCGGCGGTGAGCAGCCCCGCCGGTGCGTGGACGGTGGCTTCCAACCGCCCTACCAGCGGTGGGTCTGCCTGGCTGCCAGGAACCGCCGCAGTCCCGTGACGACCCGGTGGGGCGGCTGCCGCCCCGACTGGGTGAACAGCGGGGTCCGACCGTCCTCGGTGACGATGATCTCCACCGCTTCGTTCGGCAGGTCCGCGCCCCCGAGCAGGGTTCCGACCTCGTCCGTGGCGACCTCATCCGCGGGCTGCGGCACCGACGCAACGACGAAGTGGTCGCGGGTCAGGGCCTCGAACTCGGGGTCGCGAATCAGGGAGCTTACGGTCGTCGCCGCATCGGAGTCCCCCGCGCGGGAGACCATCACGAGCACCGGCTTGCGGGCGGTCCTGGACGTGGCCATGGCGTCGTCGAGCGAGGAAAAAACCGCCTCGCCCACGCGGGCCTCCCGCATGGCTGGAGGCGGGGGCAGGTGGCCGGCCATCGTCGCGACCCAGGTGGCCGCGGTCTGCCCCGTATAGCCCGTCTGCAAGGCGATTGCGGTGCCGTCCGGGGCGATCAGGAGGGCACTGGGAAACACCCGCACGCCGTAGCGAATGCACACCCTCGATCGGGTTCGACGCTCCTCGGTCGAGATTCCCTGCTGCGGCAGGTCGATCATGAGCAGCACCAGCCGATCCGTCGCCCAGTCGCGGAAGGTGTCGGTCTCGAGGACGTTGTGTTCCAGCGTGCGGCAGTGTGGGCACCAGTCGCTGCCGGTGAAGATCGTCAGCACGGGTCGGCCGGTCCGCTCCGCCGCCGCCATGGCCTCGTCGTAGCTCGACAGCCACCCGTCTGCCGCAGCAGCCTGCGTCGCCAGGATGGCGACGAGCAGGGCCGCCACGCGGCCGGCCCAGGTGACGGCCGGGACCGCTCGGTCCGAGCCCCCGGCCGTGATGAATCCCCTCACCAGACGCGAACAAGTCATTCCATTTCTCCCTGGACCCGTGTCTTGTCTCATCGGGCGGTCGTGCCGTGGTCCGCGAGACTTCGTGGGGGAACAAAGCGGTAGCAGGCTAGCCGCACGGGGCGAATCTGTAAAACTCTGCGGATTGCGCAGAACGCGCAGCCTTCCCAGACAAGCGAAAGCCGCGCCCATCGTTGGACTTGGGGCGCAGCGAGCCTGCTTGATCACGCTGCGTCAGGCGGCCTGGAGGGCCGCCGCTGGCAGGCACGGACGGGTCCGTGCCTGCCGGAGCCGGCGGGGGCCATGGATGGCCCCGCCGGCGGGAAAACTAGAACTGGAAGATCGCGTCGCAGCCGCCGTAGAACTGGCCGAACTGGTCGAAGTTGCGACCGTACGGCAGGATCGAGCCGGGGTTGTCCGGCGAGTACCAGTCGTACCGCAGTTCGGGCCGGATGATCCAGTTGTTGTTGGGCTTCCAGTTGAGGCCCCACGTCATTTCCCAGAAGTTGCCCTGGAATCCGGTGGCCGAGTTCGGCACGCCGAAGAGGAAATTCCGGAGGCCCGACACGACGCGGTAGCCGTTGTTGTCGCGGAACCACTCCAGTCGCAGGCCACCCGTCAGCGTGTCGCTGAACGAGTAGAACATGTACTGGTTGATGCCGTACCACAGGGCCGTTCCGGGCTGTGCCTGGTTCAGCGTGTCAGGCGTGCCGGCATTGAACTGCCAGCCGTTGTCGTTCTGCAGCACGTAGGTGAGCTTGTCGGTCAGCTCGTTGATGTACACCGTGCTGAGGATCGACCGGTTGCCCACCGTGTTGGTCACGATGTTGCCGATCTCGTTGCCGCTCGACACCGTCATCGTCAGCGCCTGGGACTCGTCGGCACTCTTGAGCGTCGCACCGCCGAGGAACGCGGCGTTGCTGTTCGCGCCGGGATAGCCGGGATTCGACGCGGGCCCGATGATGTTGATCGGGTCGCTGTAGTTGTCCCAGCCGTTCGTGATGCCGCCGTACAGCGTGAACTGGTCGGTGACCTTCCACGTGTCGAGGATGCCGGTGTGGGTGAACGGCTCGCCGTACTGCATCGTGTAGGCGTGCGTATAGAAGAAGTTGCCGATCGCCGGCACCACCTCGTACCCGATGATCGTGTAGAAGTGACCGAACTTCACGGCATGGTCCCCGTAGCCGAGCTCACCGTAGAGCTGCGGCATGGCGAGACCGTAATACCGATTGCCCCATGATGGCACGCCGCCGAGACCGGCCGGCGGCACGATCAGGTTCGCGTCGAGGCCGCGGGCGACGGTGTAGATGTAGTCGGTGCCGTAGAGGAGGTCGACGCGACCGCCCCAGTCGAACCCGCCATCCTCGGTGTCGAGCAGCTTCTCGTTCACGAGGTAGAGCTGGTTCATCTGCACCTGCCAGTTGCGGTCGTTGAACGTGATGGGGCCGTTGAACGGGCTCCCCCAGTTGTTCGCACCGACACCGACGTCGATCCAGCCGTAGGTCTTGAGTCCGCGCTCGCCGAGGAACTCGGTCTGGAGGTACCGGGTCGGCTCTTCCGCAACCTCCTCGGCAGCCTCCTGCGGCGGCAGGGCCCGCATCTGGTAGGCCTCCTCCTCGGGCACGTTGGGGATCACCGGCGCGTCGACCTGGCCGAGCGACCGGGTGACGGGGGCATTGATCCGCGGGAGAGCCGTCGGCTCGGCCGCGGTGGCGGTCACGGTCAGGAGACCGCCGGCCACCCACAGGGGCAGCCTGAACTTGATGGAGCGCATGGTGGCAGAGACTCCGAATCCGAAGGTAGTGAGAGCGGGCCGCTGACAGGTGCGGTCCGCGAGGCAATCCGATCCCAGGGAGTGTGGTCCGTGCGCGCTCCGCCAAAGCACGCCCGCAGCCGATATCCCCCCCGCCCGGTCTGTTCATCGGCGCGACACGAGGCAAAAAAGGGTGTCTTGCCAGCGGACGGCAAGGTCTGCGCAACCGGAGACGCGCGGCGGCGAACCCTGCGGGTCGCGGAAACGGGGGACGTCGAGGCCGCCTGGTCCGGGGTGCGTGCCCGGGGCGCGTGCCCGGGTTCGCGACGCCTCGTCAGCCGGTGAAGGCCCCGTCGAGCAGGGCGTCCAGGAAGGTGTCGGGCGTGAAGGGCTCGAGGTCGTCGGCCGTTTCTCCCGTGCCCACGAACTTCACCGGCAGGCCGAACTGCTCCGCCACCGGCACGATGACACCGCCACGCGCCGACCCGTCGAGCTTGGCGAGCACGATGCCGGTGCAGCCGGCCGCCTCGGTGAATCCCTTCGCCTGCGAGAGGGCGTTCTGCCCCGCCGTGGCATCGAGGACGAGGAGCGTCTCGTGGGGAGCCTCAGCGATCTGCTTGCCGATCACCCGACGAATCTTGCCGAGCTCCTGCATGAGGTTCGACTGGGTCTGCAGCCGGCCCGCGGTATCGATGATGCACACGTCGAATCCCCCCTCGATCGCCCGGGCCACGGCGCGGTGGGCGATGCTGGCCGGATCGCACCCGGGCTCGCCACGAACGATCTCGCAGCCGAGCCGACCGGCCCACATCGCGAGCTGCTCGACCGCCGCGGCGCGGAAGGTGTCGCCGGCCCCGAGCACCACCTGTCGGCCGTCTCGCAGGAAACGCCGGGCGAGCTTCGCGATGGACGTCGTCTTGCCCGATCCGTTGACGCCCGTCACGAGGATCACCGTCGGCCCGGCGTCGGCCATGCGGAGCGGCGCCGCCGTCGTGCCGTCGGTCGCGGCACCGGCCGCGAGGAGCCGCCCGCGGAGTTCGGTGCGGATGGAGTCGAGCACCACCTCGGGGTCGACGACGCGGGCCCGCAGCCGCCGTCCGACGTCCGCCACGATCGCCTCGGCCGCCGCGGGACCCATGTCGGTCTTCACGAGCGCCGCCCGCAGGTCGGCGAGGAACGTCTCGTCGACGAGCCGCCCCTCGCGCTTGAAGAGGTCGCGGACGTCCGTATTGAGGACCTGCGCCGTCTTCGCCAGGCCCGCCTTGAGCCGCTCGAGGAATCCGGCCATGCCGTCAGGTCTCCTGGGCGGGCCGGCTCGGGGGCGACCGCTCGGCGAGCATGCCGCCGAGGAGGCCGGCCACGAACCGCGGGGACGCCGCGGATCCGTATCGCCGCGCGAGTTCGATCGCCTCGTCGACGACCACGGGGCCCGGCGTGTCGGTGTGGAGCAGTTCGTACGCGGCGAGTCGCAGGACCGTGCGGTCGGTGGCCGCCATGCGCGAGACACGCCAGTTCGACGACAGGGCGTCGAGGGTCGTGTCGAGCGCGGCGAGGTGGCCGCGGACACCCGCGACCAGCGACTCGGCGAAATCGACGAGCGCCGGTGAACGCAGCCGGCCGCGCAGGAAGCCGAGGCGGCGCCGCTCGCCGGCCGCGGCATCGACGGGCTCGTTGAACTCGAGCTGATGAAGGGCCTGGAGGGCCACCTCCCGGGCTCGGCTGCGACGCGACATGGCTTGCTCAGGCGGGCTCCGGTCGGGGCAGGCGGCCGAGCAGGGAGATCATCTCGATGGCGGCGGCCGCACACTCGGCGCCCTTGTTGTCCGGCGGCGCGGATCCATCGTGGAGTCGCGTGTCGGCACCGCGTCCGGACCGTGCGAGCGCCTGATCGAGCGTCTGGCAGGTGAGCACCCCGAAGAGCACCGGCACGCCGTGGGAGCGCCCGGCGGCCTCGATGCCCCGCGCGACCGCCTGGGCGATGTGGCGATCGTGCTCCGTCTCTCCTCGGATGATCGCGCCGAGGCAGACGACCGCCGCATACCCGCCCGTGGCCGCGAGCCGGTCCGCCACGAGGGGCAGTTCGAAGGCCCCCGGGACCCACGCGACGTCGACCGCGTCGGCGGAGAGGCCGGCCTCGGCGAAGCGGTCGAGCGCCCCCGCGAGCAGCCCGCCGGTCACCCGATCGTTCCACCGCGAGACGACGATCGCCACGCGGAGCCCTGCCGCGACGCGCGTCGCCTCCCCGGCGAACGTGCGCGGCTCGTGCGGCCTCGACGACTCGGCGTGGCTCTTCGGCCCGCGTTCCATGCCGCGCATCCTACGACTTGAGGGCCGCGAGGAAGTCGGCGTTGCAACGCGTCTTTCCGAGGCGGTTGACGAGCAGTTCCATCGCATCGGGCGCGTTCATCTCGCCGAGCACGCGCCTGAGCACGCAGATGCGCCGGTACTCGTCCGGCTCCATGAGCATCTCCTCGCGCCGCGTGCCCGACCGGGCGATGTCGATGGCGGGCCAGATGCGCTTGTCCACGAGCCGTCGGTCGAGCACGATCTCGAGATTGCCGGTGCCCTTGAACTCCTCGAAGATCACGTCGTCCATCCGGCTGCCGGTATCGACGAGGGCCGTGGCGATGATGGTGAGGGAGCCCCCCTGCTCCACCTTGCGGGCGCTCCCGAAAAACCGCTTCGGCCGCTGCAGGGCCCCCGAGTCCACACCGCCCGAGAGGATCTTGCCCGAGTTGGGCACCTCGGAATTCCACGCGCGGGCCAGACGGGTGATGGAATCGAGGAAGATGACGACGTCGCGTCCGTATTCGACGAGCCGCTTGGCCTTCTCGATCACCATGTCCGCCACCTGGACGTGGCGGCTCGCGTTCTCGTCGAACGTCGAGCTGATCACCTCGCAGGCCGGCCCCTTCACCTGCCGCTCCATGTCGGTGACCTCCTCCGGCCGCTCGTCGATGAGCAGCATGAAGACGTACGCCTCCGGGTAGTTCTCGAGCACGGCCTTCGCCATCTTCTGCAGGAGGATGGTCTTGCCCGCGCGCGGCGGGCTGACGATGAGCCCGCGCTGGCCGAACCCGATCGGCACGACGAGGTCGACGACCCGCATCGCGATCTCCTCGGGAGTCGTCTCGAGGACGATCCGCTCGTCGGGATGGAGCGGCGTGAGCTCGTCGAAGAACGAACGCGTGGAGAGCTTGGCCGGGTCCTCGCCGTTGATCGCCTCGACCCGCAGCAGGGCGAAGTAGCGCTCGCTTTCCTTCGGCGGCCGGATCTGCCCCGCGACGCTCATGCCGTTGCGGAGGCCGAAACGCCGGATCTGACTCGGCGACACGTAGATGTCGTCGGGGCACGAGAGGTAGTGCGAGTCGGGGCTGCGGAGGAAGCCGAAGCCGTCGGGCAGGATCTCGAGCGTGCCCTCGCCGAACATCAGCCCATTGAGCTTGACCCGCTCCTTGAGGATGCGGAACACGAGATCCTGCTTCCGCGCCCCGGTCACGTCGCCCACCTGCTCCTGGCGGGCGAGGTCGACGAGTTCCTGCATCGAGAGCTTCTGCAGCTCGGCGATCGACGGGTCGCCCTTCTTGAGCGCCTCGTAGTGCCCGGTCACGTCGAGGCCGTCCTTGACCTCCGCGGCGATCTCCTCGGCGAGGGACAGCGGATCCCGCTCGGCGTCTCCGGGCATCTGATCGGGCCGTGACATGCGAGCCTCGAGGCGGTGCCGACGGCGCGGCGAGGAAAGGAGATGTCCGGCGGCAGGACCGGCGCGCTCCACCAGCGGATGGCGGGACCGGATCGATCGACGGGAACCCCAGGCGGGAATCGCCGGAGATGGCGTCGCGGAAGCCCCGGACGTCGCCGTCAGGACATGCTCCGCCACAATCCGTCGATCTGCTCGTGAATATACGCCGCATCACCGGAGGCATCCACCGGCGTCGTTTTCCACGGTGGCGGCGGCCGATATCCCCGTGCCCATGCCGCGTCGCGCTCTGCCTGATGCTCCGTCGTCCATCCACGGGCCGCCATCCGTGCCCGCCGCACCTGCTCGTCGCACTCCACGAGCACGATCCGGTCGCACCGTTCGTCCCAGCCCGCCTGCACGAGCAGCGGCACGTCGAGCACGACGACGCGCCGCGCATCCCCTGCCGTCGCGGCCTCGTCACGTAGGCCGTCGAGGGCCGCCGCGATCCTCTCCCGCACCCGCGGGTGGACGAGCTTCTCGAGGGCCGCGAGCGCGGTCCCGGCCTCGGGAGTCGAACCGAAGACGATCCTCGCAAGCGCGGCCCGATCCACGCGGCCATCGGCCCGCAGCACCCCCGCGCCGAACCGTCGCACGACGGCGGACCGCGTGTCGGGCTCGTCGAGCACATCGTGCGCGATTCGATCGGCGTCGATGACTTCCGCACCGCGCGCCGCCAGCGCGCGGGCGACGGTCGATTTCCCGGCGGCGATTCGTCCGACGAGCCCGACGACGACGAGCGACGGATGCGACGCGGTCATTTCTGGCACTCCGCCCACGACCGCCCGACGTGCACCGACACCTCGAGCGGAACCTCGAGCGGCAGGGCCGAGCGCATCGCCTCGGCGACGAGCGACGAGACGGCCGGCACCTCGTCCACGGGCGACTCGAGCAGGAGCTCGTCGTGAATCTGGAGCACGAGGGCCGCCGCGCACCGCTCGGCCTCGAGACGCCTCGACACACCCAGCATGGCGAGCTTGATGAGGTCGGCCGCGGAGCCCTGCACCACCGTGTTCACCGCCGTGCGCTCGGGGAGCGAGAGCGCCAGCGCGCCGCTCGCCGTGCGTCGGGCCTTGCGGTCGCGGACGCCGGTGATCGACCGCCGGCGTCCGAGCAGCGTCGTCACCTGCCCGTCGCGACGGCAGCGGTCGAGCAGGTCGTCGATGAAGGCGGCCGCTCCGGCGAAGGCCTCGAAGTAGGCCGCGATGAAGGCGGCCGCCTCGGCCTGCGGGATCGCGAGCGCCTTGGCGAGTCCGAACGCGCTCTGGCCGTAGAGGATGCCGAAGTTGACCGCCTTTGCCGCCCGGCGCATCGCGGGCGTCACCGCATCGGGCTCGACTCCCTGCACCAGGGCCGCCGTCCGCGTGTGGATGTCCTCTCCGGCGGCGAAGGCGGCCCGCATGCGCTGGTCGCCGGACAGGTGCGCGAGCACGCGGAGCTCGATCTGCGAGTAGTCGGCGGCGATGAACTGCCAGCCGGGCTCACCCGGCAGGAACGCCGCCCGGATCTGCTGCCCCTCGGCCGTGCGCACCGGGATGTTCTGCAGGTTCGGGTCGCTCGAGCTCAGCCGACCGGTGGCCGTCACGGTCTGGTTGAGGGACGTGTGGACGCGGCCCGTGGCCGGATCGACGAGCAGCGGCAGCGCGTCGACGTAGGTGCTCTTCAGCTTCGCGTAGCGACGGTGCTCGAGGAGCTTCGCGGGCAGCGGATGGAGGGGGGCGAGCTCCTCGAGCACTTCCGCGTCGGTGCTCGGGCCGGTCTTCGTGCGCTTCACGACCGGCAGACCGAGCGTGTCGAACAGGACGGTCCGCAGCTGGATCGGTGACGCGATCGAGAAGGCGCGGCCGGCGAGTTCGTGGATCTCCCGCTCGAGTGCCTCGAGGCGGGCCGCGTAGTCACGGGACAGGAGGTCGAGGGCCGCCACGTCGATGCGCACGCCCCGCCACTCCATCTCGGCGAGGACGGTCGCGAGCGGAAGCTCCACGTCGGTGCAGAGCGCCCGCAGCCCCTCGGCCTCCAGCCGTGGCGGAAGGACCTCCGCCAGTGCGGCCGTGATCCGGGCGTGTGCCACGGCCGACTCGGGCGCGGTCGGCACGTCGATCGTTTCCACGGGCGGGTCGGTCGGGCCGGGCTCGATGGCGACGCCGTGCCGACGCGCGGTCTCCACCAGTCCGAGGTTGCGCTCGCCCGCTTCGAGCAGGTAGGCGGCGATCAGCGTGTCGGCCGAGACGCCGGCCACGCGCAGCCCGATCGTGCGAAGCGCGAGCACGTGCCGCTTGACGTCGTGCGTTCGCTTGGCAATCTCGGTGTCCACGAGGAGGTCGCGGAGTCCGGCATGCGTGGAGGCGACTTCGGCGGTCACCCAGCCCGCGACGCCGCCCGCCGCCAGCCCGAGCCCGAGGGAGGGTGTGCGCGAGGTGGCGTCGGCGGGGCGGGCCGTGGCGAGGGTGACCGGGCCGGCCGCGCGGAGCGCCGCGACGAAGCGGTCGCACGCGTCGGCGTCGGCGACGAGGGTCCACGGACCGAGGATCGGCTCCAGCTCCCGGCGGCCCGGGTCACGGCTCCTGTCCGGGGTCGCACCCGCGTCCGTGTCGTCCTCCGCCCCGTGCAGGTCGAAGAGCGTGGCGGCGGGGCGTGCGGCGGCCAGTGGCTCCGGGTCGGCTGGCGGTGCGACCGACGCGCCGCGGCCCGAGACGCGGGCGAGCAGGCTGCGGAAGCCCAGGCTGCGGAGAAAATCGGCGAGCCGCGCCGCGTCGGGTGCGTGCCGCCGCGCCGCATCCCACGGGATCTCGATCGGCACCTTCGTTTCGAGGCGGATGAGTTCGCGGGCCCGCCGCGCCGTGTCGGCGTGGTCGGCGAGGTTCTGCCGGCGCTTCGGCTGCGGCACCTCGTCGAGTCGCTCGAGCAGCCCGTCGAGCGTGTGGAAGGATCGCAGCAGCTCGGTCGCCGTCTTCGGTCCGATGCCCGGCACACCCGGCACGTTGTCGACCGCGTCGCCGACGAGTGACAGGAAGTCGACCACCTGCCCGGGGACGATGCCCCATTCAGCGAGCAGTTCCTCGGCACCGAATGGTGCGTTGGTCCGCAGGTTGTAGAGCCGCACCCGGGCGCCGAGCAGCTGCCTCGCATCCTTGTCGGCCGTGGCGATCATGCAGCTTCCGCCGGCTGTGACGGTGCGCGTCGCGACCGTGGCGAGCAGGTCGTCCGCCTCGAACCCCGGCTGCTCCAGGCAAGGAATCGTCATCACCTCGAGCAGGCGACGCACCAGGGGGACCTGTGGCACGAGGTCGGCCGGCATCTCCGCGCGATTGGCCTTGTAGTCGCCGTACCGCTCGTGTCGGAACGTGGGACCCGCGGCGTCCATCGCACAGACGAGGTAGTCGGGCCGACGCTTCTCCACGAGATCGAGCAGGTCGCGCGTGAGCCCGAAGACGACGGAGACGGGCGTGCCATCGGGCGCCGTCATCTCCGGCAGGGCGTGGAAGAGCTGGTAGACCCGGGACAGCAGGTCGACGGCGAACACCGTGCGCCCCGTGAGATCCGGATCGGCGGATGCCACGGATGCCTGCGTCATGGGGGCAGCATAGCGGCGGACGGGGCGTGGGGCGGTGCCGCCACGCGGACCTCGCCACGGCTGGGGCCGCCGACGAGGGGCGTCGACCGCGGGTGCCGGGTCAGTCGGTCCCCGGCGGATCGTACTCGAAGTCCTTCCACTTCATCGCGCGGCGGAACGGCTCGATCCGGAGGACCACCTCACCGTTCTGGAAGATCCGGACGGTGCCGCTCGTCTCGCTGACCGCGACGGCGACGCTCCGTGTGCGGCGTGTGATCGCGGCGGCGGCCCAGTGCCGCGCGCCGAGCCCCTTCGCCACCGACACGCTCTCCGCCGAGGCGTCGATGTACCGTGCGGCGCCCTCGACCGTCCCGTCGGCTCCGATGACGAAGGCGCCGTCGAGCTGCGCGATCTCCTTGATGCCCTCGCGGACGCGGGCGTCGCTGAGCCTCCGTTCCCCGCGGGAGTACCCGCGCACCGGATCGAAGCCGGCGGAGTGGCTCGACTGCATGACCTTGCGCGTGTCGCCCACGACGAAGAGCGTCCCCACCGGCTTGCCCTCGCGCCCCTCCCGACCGATCTCGACGGCCAGGTCGACCACGAGCTTGAGCGTCTCGAGCGGCACCTTCGTCTCGAGGTTGCGGAGGTCACGGCTCGTGAGCTGGCCGAGATGCTCCTCGAGCCGCAGCACGCTCACGGAGTCGATCACACCCGCCTCGAATCCGCTGTAGATCGCGACGACCTCGGCCTGCGGGGCGATCATCTCGGCGGCGACACACTCGAGCAGCGCCTGCGCGAGCCGCTCGTGCACGGGGAGGCCGGCGACGTCGAGCACCACCTGCCGCAGGCCGTGCTCGGCCGCACCCGCCATGTCGGCTTCGTCGTCGGCGGCCACGAGGACCGGCGCGGCCCCGGTGATCTCACGGATGCGGCCCCAGTCGAGCTGCCCGTCCACCACGATGAGGATCGCCTCCGCCGCGGCCGCCGCGTGGAGCCGCGTGGCCGCCTCCAAGAGATGGACGAGGTGGGGGGCGAGTTCGGAGGCCATCGGACGGTACCTCGCACGCAGGACCACGGCAGCCCGACGGCCACGGCGCGTTCCCGGAACGAATGGAGATACCGCGCCGGACGCTGCGGCGGAAGAGTATGCAGGCGTTCGCTGGCGTGCAAGGAACGCGGCTCACCGACGCGCCGGGGCGCCCTTCCGGTCGTCCGGCGTCTCGGCGACGAGCGTGGAGGACGCCTTCATCGGACCGTGGAAGGCCGCCACGCCGCCGGGCAGGACGACGCCCCAGGCACGCTCCTGGTAGATGTTGAGCGCGTGGAGGGCGTGTCCCAGCGGTCCGATCTTCCACGTGCGTGACGGCTCCCGCGAGAGCGCGGTGGCGAGAAACTCGGTCGCGGCGACCACGCGGCTGTCGTAGAGCTGTTCCTGATCGAGCGAGGCGACGAGCCACTCGAGGATGTGGCCCGTGGTCTGGATCTTGCGGTCGACGTCGTCGTCACGATCGGCGGCGTACTTGAACCACTCGGTGCTGAACGACCCGTCACGGTTCCGCAGCTGCGTGAGCGCGAGCTGCTGGTAGTCGCGCACGTACTTGTTGGCCCGGAGGTAGACGCCGTCGAGACGCCCCGTGGCCCGCAGCCGCCGCTGGCAGCCGTAGGCGAGCCCGAAGAGCCGGTGCGTGCCGCCGCACGGGGCTCCGCGGATCGGCTGGCCCAGCTCCTCCTCCACCAGCTTCGGCAGCGACCACTCCTTCCCGTCCCTGGCGGTCCAGGTGGTGTCGCTCGGCAGATAGTGCGCCAGGGCGATGAGGGCGAACGTCAGCTCCGTCTTCTCCTGGCAGGCCTGCATCTCCTCGTCGATCAGGTCGGACACGGTGAACTCGCGGGAATTGACCACGATGGGCGAATTGGCCGCGACCCGGCACTGCGCGAGGATCGCGAGGTACTGGGCGGAATGCCCCTGGACGCCGAAGCCCTTGAGCGCGGTGAGGCGGTCGTCGGTGGTGGTGAGCATGGTCTGACCGCGGCAGCGGCCGCCCATGTTCGACCAGCCGATCGCGTTGACGAGTTCGCCGGCGGGGCCTCCCACGCGCACCTGCGTCGGCACGCCGAAGGCGATGAAGCCGTGCATGACCTCCCAGGGCGTGTGCTGGGCCGTATTGAGCGGGCGTCGCTGGTAGGTGGCGAGCGTGCCGGCGACGAGCCTGCGGAGCCGTTCGAATCGCGCGGTCCGCGGGGGCGGCGCGCCGGTCGGCTGCAGATTCGTGGCGAGCAGCGGTGCGGTGGCGCGGCCCGTGCCGGGGTGGGCGACGACGCTCTGCGGCGGTTCCGGTCGCGGCTCGGGGCGGTAGGACGGGTCGAGTGCGTCCGCCGCAATCGACGTGGCGACCGTCTGGAGGGACCGTCCGAACGACACGGTGTCGGACCACGTCGGCAGCGTCACGGCCGTCGGTGTCGTGCCCGAGGTCTTCGCCGGGGCTGGTTGGCGCTTCGCGGGGGCGGGTCTCGACACGGTCTTCCCGGGCCTGCGAGAGGCGTCGCGTTCGAGCGCCGGGAGTTCGCTCTCCGGAGGGGGCGTGGGCACCGGAATGAAGGCCGGCGTGCGTTCCGGCCGCGCGAAGAGGCCGTCGAGGAACCGTGGTGACGAGGAGCGGCCCTTGCCGGACTGGCCGCTCGACGTGTCGGCGACGATGGCTCCGCCGATCGCGACCACGCAGGCGATCAGCCACCGTCCGGACGGCCAATGCGTCCAGCGGCGAATCCGGCGCGCGCCATGGGCGTCTGAAGCCGGACTACACGGCACGTGCATGGCGGTCGCGCGAGGGTCAGCGGGGGCGGGTCAACGGGTGGTGGAGGTATCGACCGGGCAGCGGCTGAAAACGCGGCCACCGATCGGCTGCGTCCGATCGCTGCGGCAGGTTGCCGAAACACCCCAGTCGACCGAGGGCTCGCGAATCGACCATCCATCGTGATCGGCGCGGCCGGCCGGCCGGTTCGCGTGCCTGCCCGCAGGGGAGCGCCGTGTCGCGCGACGACGCATCCGGCGCGTCAGAAGACTTTTCGCAGCGTTTCCGCGATCGACCACTCGGCGGAGGATCCCTCCGGATCGGCCGCCCACTCGCGCCAGCGATTGACGTCGTTGCCCAGATCGCGGCCACTCACCGTCTTGAGGGCCGCAACGGCCCGGTACTGGACGGCCGGGTCGGAATCCTCGAGGGCGCGCGCGAGCACGGGAATCGCCGATTCGTCCCGGCATTCGCCCAGGGCCTTCAGGGCGCGCAGTCGCACGTCGAGTTCCAGGTCGGAGCGATAGCGGGCGGCCAGAAGCTCGACGGCTTCCGCTCCACCTCGACGTCCCCACACGGCGCAGGCGGTGAGACGCACGCGCTCGTCGGGATCCTGCAGGCCACCACGGCAGATCGCGAGTGCGGACGCGTCGTCGAACCCGGCCGCGACGTCGAGGATGCCGCACCGCACACGCGGATCATGCTCCTCGAGCATCGCGGTCGACAACCGTCGCGTGAAGGCGGTCCGTTCCTCCTCTGTCCCCTTGTGGACGGACTTCGCGTCGTCGGCGAACTGTTTGATGCGCTGGTCGGCCGTGGGGCCGTACTGTTCCCGCTCGCGAGCCGCCTTTTCCCGGCCCGCGAAGGGGGACCAGGCGGCACATCCGGACGTGCCCATGACGACGATGACGACCATGCACACCGCGATCACCTTGACGAGCGACAGAGGCACGCAGGGCGCCCCCATGACCGGAAGGTGTCGGAGGCCGGGCATTTCCGGGCGGGCGGGCGCGCGCCGCAAGGCGCGCGTGGGAGGGTGCGGAATCGCGGGCATGGCTCGGGTCGTCCTGCAGTCGTCCTGGGGTCGTCCTGAAGGGGGCCGGAAGGTAACGACCCGGGGGCGGAGCGGCCAGACCACTCCACGCCCCGGATGACGCCCCGGAATGACGTGCGGGCCGGGATTTGGGGCACGTCCGGGACGATTGGGGTTTTCCCGCGGCGGGTCGCATGGTCGCATGGCGTCGCGAAGCGGTGGACGTCCTTCAGTGGACCTCGGCGGTAGCGGGTCATGAGCGCGAATGTGCCTGCGGCGAATGACGAACCTGACCGGCTGCCCCGGCGGCTGCACGGGCTGCCGCGCGGGGTGGAGCGAGGGCCGGCCGTCTCGGTCATGCCACGTCGTCGCCTCCTTCTCGCGGGGGCGACCTGGTGCGCGATGCGGGCGGTCGCGGAGGAGCCGGTCGAGGCACGGTCCGCGCTTCGCGTCACGACACGCGCCGGCGGCGTGACCCGCGTGCTGGACGGCCGCATGATCGTCGAGGCAGCGGACGGCGGCCTGCTCCTCGAACTCGCCGATCAGCGGTACGAGATTCTCCAGCCGGACGAGATCGTGTCACGGGAGCGGCTCGGGTCGCTCCCGCTCGCGCCGACGCCCAAAGACCTCGGGCAGCGCATCCAGGCCGAACTCCCCCCTGGCTTCGAGACGCACGTCACGCGGCACTACGTCGTCTGCTTCGACACGTCGCGGGACTACGCCCGGTGGGCGGCGTCGCTCTTCGAACGACTCGCCGAGGCCTTCCTGAACTACTGGTCGAGGGCCGGACTGGAGGTCGCGGCCCCTCGCGAACCGCTCATCGTCGTCATCTTCGCGGAACGCGAGGGCTACGAGCGCTACGCCGCGCGCGACCTCGGCGCGGCGGTCGATCGCGTCGTCGGCTACTACAACCTCATGAGCAATCGCGTCGCGACGTACGACCTCACGGGCAGCGAGTCGCTGCGCTCGGGTTCCGCAGGGGGCGCCCGCCGCGGCCCCGCCGAGATCCTCGCCCTTCCGGATGCCGCCCCCCTGGTGTCGACCCTCGTGCACGAGGCCACGCACCAGATGGCATTCAACTGCGGGCTGCACGCGAGACTGGCCCCCGTCCCCGTCTGGGTAAGTGAGGGCGTCGCGACGTTCTTCGAGACGCCCGACCTGCGGAGCCGATCCGGATGGCGGGGCATCGGCACGGTCAATCGGCACCGACTGGAGCGATTCCGGCGCACGTATCGTCCGGGAGAACTGGAGGCTCTCGTCGGCACCGACGATCGCTTCCGCGACCCTGCCACGGCGCCGGATGCCTACGCGGCCGCGTGGGCGCTCACCTGGTTCCTGATCTCGACGAAGCACGATCCGTTCGTCCGATACCTCGGGGCGATGGCGGGAAAGACGCCCTTCGCGGCCGACACACCGGCCCAGCGACTGGAGGATTTTGCCGCTGCCTTCGCGGCAGCGCCCGCCGACCTGGAGCCCGCGCTCGAGCGGCACATGGCCCGGCTGGAGACACGGACGCCCTGATCGGCATGGCGTGGTTCCGGCCGCTTGCACGCGCCTCGGCCCCCGGGATCGTCACCACCGGTAGAATCGGAAGCCTCGTCATGGAGACGGCCGCTGCGGGCCGATGAGCGACGCGGCGGGGCCCGCGGCCGGATGCGTCCGGCAGCGGTGGGTGGTCGACAGACTCCGCGGGGGGACAGCGTCATGCCGGTCGACAGGTCACGAACGCCGCTCTACATCACGCTCATCGTCTTCGTGATGCTCTCGTTCGTGCTGGCGATCACGACCTACCTCTTTTTCCAGCAGCGCACCGACGCCCTGCAGCAGCGCGACGCCGCGGCGGCCGAACGGGACACCGCCCAGCGCGATCAGCGCACGGTGACGTCGGAGAACGAGCGGCTCCGCGCCGTCATCGGCATGGCGAAGGACACCGCCGACACGATCGAGGCGGAACGCAACCAGCTCTTCGAGCAGCAGTTTGCCAGCTACACGGACGGCGAAAAGACGTTCGTCAAGCTCGTGGCGTGGCTCAACGCGGCCCTCGCCCAGCTCAACCAGGAGAAGCGGGATCTCGAGCAGCAGAAGGCATCCCTCGAGGACGAGATGAAGAAGGCGGTCGACCAGGCCACGCAGGACCGCCAGCGCGCCGAGCAGCAGGCGACCGCCGCGCGGGACGAGTCGATGAAGCTCGAGACCGACTTCCAGGACCGTCGGAAAGAGACCGAGGCGAAGATGGGCGATCTGGTCACGAAACAGCAGGAGGCCGACGCCCGCGCCGAGCAGCTGCAGGCGGTCATCGCCGGCATCGCCGAGCTGGGCGAGTTCCTGACGAACGACGTGCGCACGCTGACGGTGGGATCGAAGACGCGGGATTCGAGCGATCGTCGCAAGAAGTTCGAGGCGGAGGCGAGCGATACCGAGAAGCTCAAGATCGTCCGCGAGGAGCTGCAGTTCGCCCAGCAGACGATCCAGCGGCTCAATGCCACGCTCGACCGGCTCCGCGTCGCGACGCCCGCCCTGCAACGCACGGTGCGCGAGGCGACACCGCGTGACGAGCGCATCGACGGGTTCGACGGCCGGATCATCGACGTCGACGAGGCCGATCGGTCCGTGCTCGTATCGACGTCATCCACGCTCGGCATCCGGCCGGGGCTGGTCTTTTCCGTGTTCGACCCGTCCGATCCGCGTCCGGTCGAGGGGGACCGAAAGGCGGTCATCGAGGTGGTGCAGGTGGAGGGTCCACGGACGGCGCGAGCCCGCATCGCGCGTGACGCCGTGGAGCAGCCCATCGTCTCGGGCGACGGGATCGCGACGAGCCTCTGGTCCCCGGGGGTCGCTGCGGAAGTCGTGATCGTGGGCTACGTCGATTTCCAGGGATCGCCCGACGACACGGCGGTGCTCAAGCGAATCGTGGAGCGGGCGGGAGCCCGCGTCAGCGAGGATGTGACGGCGCGGACGAGCCTCGTGGTCGATGCCGGACCGCCTCGCGCGGACCTGCTGGCGGGAGGTCGGGTGAAGAACTGGCGGAAGCCCGATCAGGATCGTCAGAAGAACGCGGTGCAGGAGGCCCGAGCGCTGGGGGTGCGGGTCGTGGGGCTCGAGGGGTTGTTCGACATGCTGGGTC
>CAIWZS010000233.1 GCA_903917235.1 uncultured Planctomycetaceae bacterium
CCACTTCGCCGCCAGCGGCGACACGCCGGGGAACTTGAGCTCCGCCACCGCAGCGGCCCCGGTCGCGGCGGTGCCGAGGTAGGCCGTTCGGTCGGCCCCACTTCAGGGCCCAGCCCGTGCGCACAAGCACGATCACGTCCACGAACTGCCGGCCGTGCGCCGCCTCCCAGGCCACGAGATCATCGGGCGACACCTCGTAGACCGGGTCTGCGGCACACTTCGCCGACACGTCCACCACGACGGCGTCCCCCACGAGGCGTCCCACGGGAATGGCGTCGCTCGTCAGCCCTGTCGCGGAAAAATGCCGCGGCGCGTCGAGGTGCGTGCCGCCGTGTTCAGCCGTCGAGAACCGGTTGGCGGCGTAGTAGTAGCCCTTCGCCGTCGGGCCGTTGGGCCCCGCGTCAAACTGGAAGCCTTTCTCCGTGGGCCAGTAGATCGTCGTCGCATCGAAGGGATGCGTGAGATCGATCCACGCACCCGGCTCGGCGGCCCGCGGCACCGCCGCCCACAGCGACAGCACCACGAACAAGCATGGGGCCCTGACGTGGTCCCGTCCGATGAGCCCGCGTCCTTTGTCGCGGGCGTCTCGGACTGGCAGCCTCTGCGCAAGCGGCTTCATCACAATCCTTACAAAAAGCTCACGAGAATCTCACGCGATCCTCACGACGCCCTCACGCAAAACGCACATTGTTGAGAGATGATTCTTCAGTAGCATCCACTTTGTGCAGTCCATAGCAGGGATTTTCTCGAGTTCGCTCGACTGAACTTTCATTCGTCGGAGGTAGCATGCTTGGCCCGTTCTCCAACCGTACCCGGGGGTTCACGCTCGTCGAGTTGCTGGTCGTGATCGCGATCATCGCCGTGCTCGTTGGCCTGCTCCTCCCGGCGGTCCAGTCGGCCCGCGAGGCTGCCCGCCGCAGCAGTTGTGTGAGCAACATGAAGCAGATCGGCCTGGGCGTCCTTTCCTTCGAATCAGGCAACAAGCGGCTGCCGCATCCCGGCCAGTGCGATTCGACCGGTGCGGCGTCGACGACGTACATGATGCATTCGACGCCGACGCAGATTCTGCCGTTCGTGGAGCAAAACCAAGTCTACGACATGCTCGATCATGACACGCTTCCGACGGCCCTGGGGGCGACGCTGCACTCGAGTGGCGCCTACTTCACGCTCAACGGGGCGCAAATTCACAAGCAGTCGAAGGGACGGCCATACGATGATCCGGCGTATCCGCAGTATCAGGCGGCGGGAAAGTCCAAAATCGGCACGTTCGTCTGTCCCTCGACGCCGCTCTCCAGCAGTGCCAGGGATCCTGTCCATGGCTACGGCGGGGTCGATTACATGTTCATCGCGATCTCCGACGTCAACAGCACCGTGGGGGATCCTCAATACGGCCAGAGGACGACACCGTCAGGATCCACGGCCTGGGTGGCGCAGGTGGTCGGCGGGTATCTCTCCTGTGACGGAGGCACGATTTCCCGCGTAACTGATGGCACGTCGAAAACGCTCATGTGCATCGAGGACGCGGGGCGGGCTCATCCCAACGTGCCACGATTCGGTGCGCTGTCATCGCGGCCTTCACCCATGGGGGCCGGGCAGGCGGACGGTGTCAACTACGGCACCTCGATGCCAGGCACCGCCGGCGGCCGGCGGGTGTACGCGTGGATCGATCCCGACGCCGCGACCAATGGCTATTCGGGTCCAAGTAACGCCACCGGCTCACGGGCGGCGAAGATCAACAACTATTCGTCGCCGGTGGGCGGTCCCGCTGAATGCCCGTGGCAAACGAACAACTGCGGTCCAAACGACGAACCATTCTCGTTCCATCCGGGTGGCGCCGTCGCGGCCATGGGTGACGCGTCGGTGAGGTTCATCTCCGACTCGGTCGATGGCGTCGTGATCAAGTGGCTCGTCGGGGCGACTGACGGCGTGCAGACGCCCGAGTTTTAGGAGGCGTGGTCCGGCTCGATGCACGGCGCAAGCTGCGTGCCGATCATGCCGCGGGCCCACACGAGCATCGCGTCGGCTAGGGCTATACGTATGGAGACAGGCAAGGTCTCCTGAGCTTCGAGAAAGCGGATTGCGGCATCGGGTGGCACCGTAGACGTGCTCGTCGGGTCAGTGGCTGTGCCGTGGAATCGTGCGGCAGACGTCGCGAAACCCGCAGGCAAAATCGAGGCAGGCGCCCGTGTGCAACTGCCCCACGTGCCTGCGGTAGAGCATCTGCCAGGGTGTGTCGCCGGGAGGCACCTGTTCCCACGCACTCGTGTCCCGCGCGAGCCATTCCGCCTCCGGCACCAGCGCGTCGACCCGGCGGCGGGCGAGGTCGACCCGCACCCGGTCGCCGGTGCGCAGCCGTGCGAGCCCTCCGCCGGCATGGGCCTCGGGCGACGCGTTGAGGATCGAGGGGCTCGCGGACGTGCCGCTCTGCCGGCCGTCACCGAGCGTGGGGAGTTCGGTGACGCCCCGGCGCACGAGTCGCCCCGGCGGCAGCATGTTCACCACCTCCCCGCTGCCCGGAAAACCGAGCGTGCCGCAGCCGCGGATCACGAGGAGTGACGTCTCGTCGATGCCGAGGGTGGGGTCGTCGATCCGGGCGTGATAGTCCTCCGGGCCGTCGAAGACCACCGCACGGCACTCGAAGGCTTCCTCGTCGCCGGGGCGCTCGAGGTGGCGCCGGCGAAAGTCGTCGCTGATCACGCTCGACTTCAGGAGCGCCGCCTCGAAGAGGTTGCCCCCGAGGACGATGAACCCGGCACGCGCGCGGAGCGGTGCAGCGACGGTGCGGATCACGCGGCCGTCGGGAGGCGGCGCGCCGGCGAGGTTCTCCGCCACGCTGCGCCCGGTGACGGTGCGCGGGCCGCCGTCGAGCAGGCCGTGACGCGCCATCTCCCCCATCACCGCGGGCAGTCCGCCGGCCCGATGGAAATCCTCCGCCAGGCCGACGCCGGCGGGGAGCAGGTCGACGAGGAGCGGCACGTCCAGCCCCTCGCGCTCCCAGTCGGCGATGGAGAGTTCCACGCCGGCGTGACGGGCGATGGCGAGAAGATTCGGCGGGCAGTTGGTGCTCCCGCCGAGGGCGGTCGTGACGCGGATGGCGTTGAGGAGTGCCGCCCTTGAGAGGATGTCGAGCGGGCGGAGATCCTCACGCACCATCTCCACGATCCGACTTCCGACAGCGTGGGCAGCCTGGCCGCGTTCCCGGTAGGGCGCTGGGATCTGGGCGGTTCCCGGCAGCGCCATGCCCATCGCCTCCGCGAGGCAGTTCATGGAGAGGGCCGTGCCCATGACGTTGCAGTGGCCGACGCTCGGCGCGGAAGCCGCGAGCAATTCCATGAAGGTGGTCGCGTCGATCGTGCCGGCCGCGAGCCGCTTCCGTGCTTCCCAGATGATCGTGCCCGCGCCCGCCGGCTCGCCGTCGAGCACGCTGTTGAGCATCGGGCCGCCGTTGAAGATGAGTGCCGGAAGGTTCGTGGTGGCCGCGGCCATGAGGGCCGCCGGCGTCGTCTTGTCACAGCCGGTGGTGAAGACCACGCCGTCGAGCGGATAGCCGTGGAGGATCTCCACGAGCGCGAGATACGCGAGGTTGCGGTCGAGGGCCGCCGTCGGACGCCGGGCGGACTCCTGCAGCGGGTGCATTGGGAAGACCAGCGGCAGCCCTCCCGCGTCGCGCACGCCGTCGCGGATCCGCTGCACGGTGTCCAGGTGGCCGCGGTTGCAGGGGGTGAGGTCGCTGGCGCTCTGGGCGATGCCGATGACCGGCCGTCCCCCCTGCAGCTCGCCGGGGGTGAGGCCGCTGTTGAGGAAGCGCTCGAGGTACAGGGCCGTCATTCCAGGGTTGGCCGGGTCGTTCCACCACGCCTCGGACCGGAGTCGCCTTGCGCCACGCGTGCCACCGCCTGCGGCCGTCATCCCTCGATCCCCGGCCTGGGCATCGAGATCACGCGCGTCTCGAGAAACTCCCGCATCCCTTCCTCGCCTCCCTCGGCCCCCATGCCGCTTTGCTTCACGCCGCCGAAGGGGATCTCGGCCTTCAGCGGGCGCCACTCGTTGACGCCGACGATCCCGACCTCGAGCGCCCCCGCCACCGCACGGCAGCGGTCGA
>CAIWZS010000234.1 GCA_903917235.1 uncultured Planctomycetaceae bacterium
CGCGATCACCGCCGCGCGGTCCTCCGCCGCCCGCACCGGCGGCAGCCGCGCGTCCCACGCGACGCCCGCCGCGTGGAGGATGCTGAGCGCGGCCCGCCACGGCTCGCGGGCCGCCGCGTCGCCACCCGGCATCGCACACGCCTCGAGGGCCGCGATGCGGCGCGGCCGGAACGCCGCCGGATGGAGCGCGTCGCGCTCCACGACGAAGATGTCGCCGCCGCGGATCGTGCCGTCGTGCCCGAAGCCCGTGCCGTCGAAACAGACGCCGATCCAGGGTCCCTCCCGATCATCGGGCAGTCCGCCCTGCTCCGCCACAAGCGACGCCACATGCGCCTCGTGATGCTGGACGGCCACGATCGGCACACCGCGCGCCGCCGCCCAGCGGCGGGCCCACGCCGTCGAAATCCAGCCGGGGTGCAGATCGACGGCCACCGCCCGCGGCCGCGCGCCGGTGAGGCACAGCAGGTGGTCCACGGCACGCTCGAGCGAGCCCAGCGTGGCGACGCTCCCGAGATCGCCGACGTGCGCGCCACAGATCGCGCTCGTGCCCCGCGTCACACAGGGCGCGGCCTTCAGGTCGCCACCGATCGCGAGCACGTCCGGTCCGTCGTCGCCGAGCGGCACGACGAGCGGCACGGCGCCACGCGAGCGTCGCAGCGGCACCGCGACTCCCGCCATGCACCGCACGACGGAGTCGTCACAGGGGGCGTGGATGGGCCGGTCGTGCCGGAGCACGGCGTCGGCCACGCCCGCCAGCCGGTCGAGCGCCTCGGCGTCGTCGTGGACGATCGGCTCGTCGGCGACGTTGCCGGACGTCATGACCAGCGGCGGCAGGCCCGCGCAGAGCAGGTGATGGAGGGGCGCGTCCGGCAGCATCACGCCGAGCGTCACCCCTCCCGCGGCGACGGCGTCCGCGATGGGTGCCGCGCGCGACGACTCCGCACCGGCGACACGCGGAGGATCGCGCGACAGGAGCACGATGGGCCGCTCGGGGCTCTCGAGCGCGAGGCGTTCCTGCTCGTCGCAGCGTGCGAGCCGACGGACGGCCCCCACGTCCGCGACGAGCACCGCGAGCGGCTTCGACGGCCGCCCCTTGCGCACCCGGAGCCGTTCCACCGCCTCCGCATCGGTCGCGTCACAGGCGAGCCGATATCCCCCGATGCCCTTCACCGCCACGATCGCGCCGCGCAGGAGGGCCTCTCGCGCCGCGGCGATCGCCTCCGCACCGGTACGTGGCGCCACGTCGTCGAAGCCCGCCGGGCCGGAGGGCAAGAACGAACACGTCGGTCCACAGTCGGGACAGGCGTTGGGCTGCGCGTGGAAGCGACGACTCGCGGGGTCGTGATACTCCTCGTCACAGCGGTCGCACATCGCGAAACCGCGCATCGTCGTGGTGCCACGATCGTAGGGCAGCCGTTCGATGATCGAGTACCGCGGACCGCAGTCGGTGCAGGTGGTGAACGGGTAGTGGTGGCGTCGATCGGCCGGGTCGCCGACCTCGGCGAGGCACGCCTTGCAGGCGGCCACGTCGGGTGGGGCGAGGATGCCGGAACCGGCGCTGACGCCACCGGGGACCGCGGCGCGACGATCGAGAATCACGAAGCCCTCCGCCCCGGTGGCAGCCGGATCGTGGAGCGGATCCGTCGGGCACTCCCCGACGGTGACGGCGGTGACGACCGCGAGCGGCGGCGTCGCTTTGGAGAGCCCCTCGACGAGCGCCGTCACGTCCTCGCGCGGGCCCGCCACCTCGATCGCCACGCCCGTCGCGGTGTTCTCGACCGAGCCGGCAAGTCCGAGCCGCGTGGCGAGCCGCCACACGAACGGACGAAATCCGACCCCCTGCACCCTTCCCGAGACCGTGATGCGGCGGCGCACGTGCGTCCGGGGGTTCCCCCGGTCGCACGCCCCTGAACCCGCTTCGGCCGTGATGGACCGCGACGCCATGCGGACCATTATCGACGACCGCGTGCGGCCGCGGCGGGTACATTCAAGGGTCGCCCTGGCCCCGCGTGGCCATCACCGCACGACAGTCCCCATGCCAACCGAGTTCATGCGCCGGCGTGCCCTCGCGATCGTCCTCTTCGTGGCACCCCTCGCGACCGCGCTCCTGGGCGCCGAGCCCTCGTCCACGGCGGCGGCCCGCTCGGCCTATGCCGCGGCGGTCGCTCTCCACAACCGGGAGGTGTGGGATCTCGCCACCGACGAGTGGCGCTCGTTCCTGGAGACCTATCCCCGTGACGGACTTGCACCGAAGGCGCGGGTGTATCTCGGCATCTGCCAGATGAAGACGGGGGGATGGCCCGCGGCAGTCGAGACGTTCCGCGAGGTGATCAAGGCCGGTGCCGACCCGGAGGCCGTCGCGCTCGCCCGCTGGGAGCTCGCGCGCGGGACGTTCGCAGCCGCTCAGGCCGAGGCCACGCCGGAGGCGTTCCGAGCGGCGGCGGATCGGCTGCGCGAGGCGGTGTCGGCGGGTGGCGCCCAGCCGCAGGCCGCGGCGGCGACGCAGCTCCTCGGCGAGGCGCTCTGGCAGTCGGGACAGAAGCAGGAGGCGCTCGCCTCCTGGCGTGGCTTTCTGACGGCACACGGCGATTCGCCGCTCCTGCCCAACGTGCTCTATGCGCTGGGCGTCGCCGAGGCGGAGGTCGGAGCGGACGCGGAAGCGATGCGCACACTCGCCCGCTTCGCGCAGGAGTTTCCCACGCATCCGCTCGCGGCCGACGGCGCGCTCTGGCGCGCCGACCTCGCGGTGAGGTCGGGCGACCTCGCCGGGGCCGAGCCGATCCTCACGGCGCTTGCGGATGCGACGCCGGCGCGGGCCGCCGAGGCGCTCGACCGGCTGGGTGACGTGCGGGACCGACGAGGCGATCGCGCCGGCGCGATCGCCGCCTACACGACGCTCGTCCGCGACCATGCCGCCTCGCCCCTCGCCACGCGTGCGCGGCTCGCGGCGGGACGGCTGATGATGGAGGACGGGCAGGCCGACGCGGCCGGCGGACTGCTGAAGGCCGCGCTGGCTGCGGGAGGCATCGAGGCGGTCGTCTCGGCGCACCTGCTTGCGCGGCTCGCGCTCGAGGCCGATGAGCCCGAGCGGGCGCTCGAGGCCGTCGCCGCAGGACGTGCATGCGCCGACGCCCTCGCCGACCGCTCCGCGCTCGATGCCGACGATCTCGTTCGACTCGACCTCGACCGCGGCGACGCCCTGCGCCGCATCCCCGCACGGCGGGACGAGGCGGTCACCGCCTTCGACGCGATCTCCAAAGATCATCCCGACTCCTCACTCGCAGCGAGGGCGACGGTGCTCGGTGCCGCCACGCTCCTCGACCTGGGACGGGCCGACGCGGCGCTCGAGCGTGTCGAGCCGCTGCTCGGCCGGGCCGCGGCACACGAGGACGCCGTCGCGGCCGTCCGTGACGCACGGCTCGTCAAGGCCGAGGCGCTCGCCGACCTCGACCGAGCGAGCGACGCCATGACCGTCCTCGAACAGTTCGTGGCCGAACTGCCGGACGACCCGCGGGCGGCGACGGCATGGTTCCGGCTGGGTGAGCTGCGACAGGAGCGTCCCGACCCCGCGGCGGCGCTCGACGCCTTCGTGCGGTGCCGGAACGCGAACCCGACGGGACCTCGTGCCGCGTCGGCCCTGCTCGCCGCGGGCTGGTGCCAGTCGCAGCTCGATCGGCTGCCCGATGCCATCACCACGTGGACGAGCCTGATCGAGGCGCATCCCGAGACCGTGGCGGCACGCGCCGCGCGTCTGGCCCGTGCCGACGCCCGGCTCCGTTGCGGTGACGCGAAGGCCGCCCTGGCCGACGTGCGGACGCTCCTCGCAGCCACATCCGGCGGTGACGAGCGGCTCGATCCGGCGGCCCTCGGCGAGGCGCGGCTGCTCGAGGCGATCTGCCTCGCGGCGACGGGCGACGATCGGGCGGCCGCGACCACGCTCGAGACGCTCCTGCACGACGCCCCCGATGCCCCCGTGGCCGGTCGCGCGCTGCACGAACTCGGCCTCGCGCAGGAACGGCTGGGAGATGGCGCGGCGGCCGCGCGGGCCTACGCGACGCTCGTCGAACGGTTTCCGCAGAGCCCCCTGGCCGCCTCGGCCTGGCTCGCCGCCGGCGAGATCCTCTGGGACGGTGGCGACTACGCCGCGGCTCGGGAACGGTATCTCGCCGCGCTCGAATCCACGGACGATCCGCGGGGAGCGATCGCCGAGCGGTCCCTGCACAAGCTGGGCTGGACCCACCTCGTGCGCGGCGATCATGCCGCGGCCGTCGAGGCGTTCACGCGGCAGCTTGCCGCGTGCCCCGAGGGCGAGCTGGCCACGGACGGACACGCGCTCCTCGGGCAGGAACTCCTCGCGCTCGGCCGCGTCGACGAGGCGCGGCGGTCGCTCGCCACCGCGCTTCTCGAGCCGGAGTCCTGCTCGTCCCCCGAGCTTCGCGCCGCGACCTACGTGCGCGCCGCCGAGGCCGCGGCGACCGCCGGAGCGTGGGAAGAGAGCCTCGAAATCGCGCGTCGGTTCCTGGCCGCCGAACCAGGCTCCCCGCAGGCGCCGCAGGCGCGGTACGCGGCCGCGTGGGCACTCCAGAACCTCGGCCGCCTCGACGAGGCGCGCACCCGGTTTGCCGAGATCGCCGCCGGGCCACCGACCGACCTCGCTGCCCGGGCACGGCTGATGGAAGGAGAGGTGCTCTTCACGAAGGGCGACCACCGCGAGGCGGTCAAGGCCTTCTTCAAGGTGGCGTATGGATTCGGCGGCGAGCAGGCACCGGCTCCGTTCCACCCGTGGCAGGCGCAGGCGACCTTCGAGGCCGCCCGCTGCCTCGAGGTGCTCGCGAAGCCCGATCAGGCCCGCGCCCTCTACGCCGAGCTCGTCACCCGCTATCCCGACGCCGAGCAGGTGCCGGCCGCGCGACAGCGGCTCGCAGCCCTCGATGCCCCAGGAGCCCGACCGTGAACACCCTTGCCCGCGTGCAGACCCTCTGGGAACTCTTCGTCGCGGGTGGGCTCCTCATGTGGCCGATCGTGGCGATGTCGCTCGTCGTCGTCACCTTCGGCATCGAGCGCTCGATCGCCCTGCGGCGGGGCCGCTTCGTCCCGCGCGGCCTGCGCGAGGGCATCGCGCAGCTCGGGGCGAGTGGAGGGCTCGACGCCGCCCGGCTCACGCGGCTCTGCAGCGACCACCCCTCGGTGGCCGCCGAGGTGCTGCGCGCGATGCTCGCCCGAGCGGGTCGTCCGCTGCCGGAGATCGAGCGGGCCGCGGAAGTGGCCAAGGAGCGCGAGGCGTCGCGACTCTATGCGAACGTGCGCCCGATCGCGCTGGCCGTGACCGTGACGCCGCTGCTCGGCCTGCTCGGCACCGTGCAGGGCATGATCATCGCCTTCTACACGACGGCGACGCTCGACACGTCGGCGAACCGCACGGCCGAGCTCGCCCGCGGCATCTACGTGGCGCTCATCACCACGTTCGCAGGATTGTGCGTCGCGATTCCCGCGGCGGTGATCGCACACTGGCTGGAGGGACGCATCCAGCGGGGCTTCCGCGCCGTGGACGACGTGGTCGATACGGTGCTCGTCGCGGCGGGACGAGCCGAAGCGCGGGCCCGTGCGACACCGGAACGCCGGTCCGTCGACACCGCCCGGGAGTCGAAGCCATGAGCGTACGGATCGACAAGGGTCGTCTGGGTGTCGGGCTCGACATGACCCCCATGATCGACATCGTCTTCCTCCTCATGATCTTCTTCCTCGTCGCGACCCGCCTCGACGAGGACGCCCGGTCGCTCGACGTCGTGCTGCCCCAGGCGGCGGCGGCGCGGCCCCTCACCAGCCGGCCGAGCGAACTCGTCATCACGATCGACCGCGACGGCGCCTGTTTCGTCGGCAGCCGGCCCGCCACACTGGAGGAGGTGCGGCTCCTGCTGCGGCAGGCGGCGGCCGATAATCCGGGCATGCAGACGGTCGTGGTGCGGGCCGACGAGGAGACGCGGCATCGCCATGTCGTGGCCGTGATGGACGCCTGCGCGCAGGCGGGGATCGTGGACTACCAGGTGCAGGCCCTCACCGACGACGCCGCCGCGGCGGGTGAGGGCACACCGGCTTCGACCGACCCGGGGGGAGCGACGCCGTGAGACCGACCGAGGCCGTCCGCGGCGCGGCGGCGCGACCCCTGGAGGCCGCCTGGCGATCCCGCGCTCGCATCGGAGCGGCGGCGGCGGCGAGCGTGCTCCTCCACCTGGCGCTCGCACGCGGGCTTGCGCTCACGAGCGTGGGTGCGGTCACGCCGCCGGCAGGTGATGCGACCGCGAAGCCCGTCACGCGACGCGAGACGGCCGATTACGCGATCCGCGCGCCACGGACGAGCACCGCCGACGCGCGACCGGCCCACGAACGCCCGCTGGCCATGAAGCCCGTGACGCCGGCCGTCCCCGCCGCCCGCGATCCGCTCGCGTCGGCCGAGGCCGTGGCCACGTGGCAGCCGCGCGAGGCGGCGCTGCTCGAGCGTCTCACCGCCGGTGCCGACGAGGGCCGTCGCACGTTCCTCTCACCGGCACGGCCCACCCTCGCAGCGGGCTCTCCGGACGTCGCCTCGGCACCGGAGACACGACCTTCCTCCCCCGAGGGCCTCGCGGGCAAGGTCGTGGCCGACACCGCGCCTCGACCCGCGGCGATGCGCGCCACGACCACCGCACCATCCAGCGCCGGCATCGCCCCGCCGACCCCGGGGGCGACGAGACCCCTCGACTCGCTGCTCGACCGCATGGCCGCGACAGCCACCCAGATGCGCCGACCTCGGGGTCGACAGCCGGCCGCGACATCCCCGGCGACCGCCCCGAGGGCGAGCGCCGCCGACGCGGCACTGGGGCTCGGCTCGGCGACGCAGGCGCCAGCCGCACCGATGGACATCGTCGTGGCCCCCGCGCCCGCGGCGGCCGCCCTCCCGGGGCCGGCACCGGCCGCGCGGCCGCGGTCGGCTCCCGGCAGCACGTCCGTGGTGACGCCCTTCGGCAGCTCGCGGATGCGCGACGAGGGAGAGACGCTGTCGATCGCCGAGTTCGTCGGCACGGATGTACCCCTCGGCGGGACACGGGGCGGCTCGGCGGCGGGCCCCAAGGCACCGCAGCGCGTCGCGGCGATCGTGCTGCCGGCGGAGTCGAGGGCCCGCGACGTCGCCGAGGCCTTCGCCCGGCGCACGCGAGCCGGACGCGGGGAGCCACGCGAGGGCAGCCCGGATGGCGCGTGGGTCGCGACCCGCGGCCGTGCCGACCGCATGATCACGGCCGGACTCTCCTACCTCGCACGGGTCCAGGAGCCCGACGGGCGCTGGACGCTTGCCGGACAAGGCCCACCCTCCGAGGCACCGCAGCTGAAGTCCGACACCGCTGCGACGGGTCTCGCGCTCCTGTGTTTCTTCGGGGCGGGCCACGATCACTTTGCCGGCCCGCATCGCGACACGATCCGCCGGGGGCTCGAGTTCCTCCTCTCGGTGCAGAAGCCCGACGGCGATCTCTTCGAGCCCGCCGACCCGCTCTCGAACTCCTGCGCGTGGCTCTACAGCCACGGCATCGCGTCGATGGCCCTCTGCGAGGCGGTGGGGATGACGGGCGACGCCCTCGTGAAGCCGGGTGCGGAGCGGGCGTGCGCGTTCATCGCCGCGAGCCGCCATCCGGAGCGGGGCGGCTGGCGCTACGTGCCGGGCACCGACGCCGACCTGTCGGTCACCGGATGGATGCTCGTCGCCCTTCGTTCCGGCATGCTGGCGGGGCTCGACGTCGACCCCGCGGCGCTCGCCGGCGCCACGACCCTGCTCGATGCCGCCGCCACCACGCGGCCCGAAATCTACACCTACAACCCGCGCGCCCCGGACCAGCGACCCGCGGCCGCATCACGCGGGTGCATGACGGCCGTCGGCGCGCTCATGCGGCTGCACACCGGGTGGAGCCCCTCCGATCCCCGCGTCGTCGCGAGCGCGTCGGTGCTCGAGCGGCTGCCCCCCTCCTTCGCCGACCGGCAGCGACGCGACTGCTACCTCTGGTACTACGCGTCGCAGGTGCTCGTGCACACGGGCGGACCCGGGTTCGACGCGTGGTACGGCGGCCTCGTCGCCACGCTCGAGCCCGCCCAGGACCAGGCGGGCCCGCTCGCGGGCAGCTGGAACCCGCTCGGCGCGGTTCCCGATCGCTGGGGTGCCTACGGCGGCCGGCTGTACGTCACGGCGCTGCACCTCCTGGCCCTGGAGGTTCCCGACCGCCACCTGCCGACGCTCACGGCGACCGACTGAGCCGGCGGGCGACGTGGTGCTCCACCGCCGCAACGCCTCCTTCGTCGATCACGGATGATCACGGCGGTGGGGCGTCGCGCAGCACCCGTGGCAGCGGCGCGGGACGCAGGCGCCAGCGGGCGTAGGGCCGATCGGCGGGCGCGTCCGCTGCAGCCGCCCCGAGCCGCACGCGGTCCACGTCATCGACCGCCACCTCGACGTCACCCAGCGCCTCGTTGCCGCCCCGCAGTCGTTCATCGGCGAAGTCCGTCGCCCTGAAGCGGAGCCGACGCCCGTCGCCCCACTCCGCCCGCACGGGCAGCCCGTCGGCCACGTCCGCTGCGACCGTCCGATCCGCGCTCGCGTCAGCCGCACGCTCGTCAGCCGGTCCCTCGTCGGGTGAGGCCTCGTGCAGCCAGATCACCCGGGCCACCGCGGCCCGCGGGACGTCCTGCACCATCCCGAGCACCTCGATCCGCGCGGTCGTCCGGTCCAGCGACTCGAGTCGGCCGCGCAGGTAATCCCCGTCGAGCAGGCGCAGGAGGTGCGTGGGGGGGCGATCGCGCTGGATGCGCGGCACGGTCAGCAGCCGCTCCACGCGCACCGCGTCGAGCACGCGACTCGGCGCGGCGGGAATGAGTTCGATCGCCTGCAGCACGTCCGCCGGCACGTCGTGCTCCACGGCATCCCGACCCACCGGCGTGACGAGACGGGCCCCGTGTTCGTCGATCGCAGCGACACGGCACCGCACCACGTCCCCGTCGCGAAGGAACGCGATGGCCGACCAGCCCGCCGGATCATCGTCGGCCGCCACGGGAGCGGCGTGACGGGCATGCGTCTTGAGCGCGGTCTCGAGCACCTCGCGCCCGAAGACGCCGATCGGCCCACGGGTGATCTCGATCTCGCGTGGATCCCCACCCGCCGCGGCCATCACCCGCAGCACGACCGGCGTGCCGACGCGACCGCGCAGCAGGTTCATCACCGTCTCGGTTTCGAGCCCCGCCGTGTCGACGAAGGGAGCCTGGGGCGAGCAGCGCACGGCCGTGATGCGATCCCCGGGGAGGAGGCGTCCGTCTCGCGCCGCCGCGCCGTCCTCCGTCAGCATGGTCACGGCCATGCGCCCCTCGGCATCTTGGTTGACGACGCCGCCGATGCCACCGACCCACTCCTCCGCGTCGGCCAGCCTCGTGTCCGCCGCCACGTAGTCGATGGTGGCGGTGAGGGCCCCGTCGGCCACGTCCCGAAACGTCACCGCCCGGACCGCCGCCGTCGGCAGCCAGGCGACGTCGCCATCCGCGCCCGGATCGTCGTCGGTCGAGGCGCCGTCGGCGGATCGCACGAGGCAGCCGCGCAGCGAGAGCGATTCGCCCGAGAGCGTGCCGACCCGGCCGGGGAGTTCGGCCGTCGGGGCCGAGCCGGATCCCTGCACGATGACAAGCCGCGCGAACGGCAGCGGGACCGGCTCCTCGATGCCCCGGCAGGCGAGGACGATGCCCTCCTCGTCCACGGCGTGGAGACGCCCCGACACGCGGTCGCCGTTGGCGAGCACGGCGCGAAGCTGCGGCTCGTCGGCCCCGTCGCGCGCCCCGGTGGCGAACCGCACCTCGAGCACGTCCTCGTCGGGCACCGTGAGCGGCCCGCCACCGCGCCCGAGTCGCCAGACGGATCCGCCGGCCGCGTCGCCGAAGCCTTCGACGTCGACGTCGGTGAGCCGGCCGTCGGCAGTGACCACGACGGCGCCACGCGACTCGTCGAGCGTCGGCTCGTCCGCCTGCCACGGAGTCACCGTGAGCCGCTCGAGACACACGTCGCCGGCATGGAGTGCGAGCCGGAATCCACCCGACGCCACGCGCGACGGCGTCGCAGGGAGCGAGACGTCCGCCAGGGGCGCGTCCGCGACCGCCGGCACGATCACCGCCATGCGGCCCGCGTCGCGATCGACGAAGAGCACGAGGCGGATGCGGTCGGTGGCGGCGAGATCGACGTCGATCGGCTCCAGCCGCGCGCCGGTGGCCTCGCGGCGCACGAGCATGAGCGTCGGACGGCCGTCGGCATCGACCGCCTCGAGCCAGAAGCGGTCGGGCCCCCCGTCGTCGGCCGGACCGAGCGCGATCCGAAACTCGGGCCGCACGCGCCAGGAGAGCAGGATGTCGAACCGCGCCCGCGGCGGGGCCGCGACGTCGCGGGCCACGGCACATCCGGGGATCGCGCCGAGCAGCCGACCCGCCTCCTCCCGCCACGTTCCCGGTGGCGACTGCCGCCAGCCGAGCAGCCCACCGGGCCCATCGAACGATCCGCCGCCGCTCCCCGGGCGGGCGATGCTCTCGACGACCGAACGGCTGATCGTGAGTCGCCCGCCGCCCGCGTCGCCCCGGGCGAGCGTCAGGGTCTCGTCGTCGAGCGCGACGACGCTGCCCGAGAGCACGTCGCCACCGCGCAGGTGCACCAGTCGCGGGCCCGGTTCGAGAACGGGCGGCGGTGCGAACCGGATGGCGCGCACGCCGTCGAGGCGCACCTCGAGCGGCACGGCGAACGCGGGGGACTGCCAGGGGAGCGTGTCACGCCCCCCCTCCACGCCCGGGGCGGTGACGAAGCGTCCCGCCACGTATCCCTCGCCGCCGAGGTCGAGAAGTCCCTCGGGGGCGGGCCGCTCGGGCGGGTCCACCGCCGGCTGCGCGTGCGCCGGAGCCAGCATCGCCAGCACGAGCGCGACAGCCGGCACGGCCCGCAACCAGCGGCGGATGATGACGACCGCAGGAGCGGCGACGGGCATGGCGACTCCGGTTCGATCACTCCGGCTCGATCTCGGTCTTCGCGCGGGCGACGCGGAACGCTCGTGCGTCGCCTGCATCCACCATTCTCTCCGGATCGCATCCGTTTTGCACGGGCATCCCCCCGCCGCGACGGTGTTCGGGAGGATGCGCGGCGAATGCCGCGGATCAGGGCTGGTTTCCCGACGCGATCACACCGGCTCCGCCGGCGGCGGAAGCCGGCTCGCCCGCGGCCGCAAAGCCGGGCGTCTGCCTCACGACGACGACGCCATTCGCGACCGACACGACCCTCGCATCGACGCCGGCACGCGCAGCCAGCGTGTCGAGCCCGTGATCCGGTGGGAGCACGCAGAGGGCCGTGGCGAGTGCGTCGGCCGTCGTGCAGTCGCGGGCGATCACCGTCGCGCTCGCCTGCCGCGTGAGGCCGAGGCCGGTCCGCGGATCGACGATGTGTGAATACCGCACGCCGTCGATCTCGACCGACTGGAAGGCGTCTCCCGAGGTGGAGACGCCGCATGAGGAAACATGCAGGTGTCGGGCCGCCCCCTCCTCGCCCTTGGACGACGCGATGCCGATCCGCCACGCCGGCACGCCCGGAGGCGGCAGGCCGCACGCGATGTCGCCACTCGCGTCCACCAGCGCGCTTGTGAGGCCGTGCGACCGCAGCACGGCGAGCGCCTCGTCGGCGGCGAAGCCCTGGCCGATGCCGCCGAGGTCGAGTCGCATGCCCGGCTGGAGCAGGGCGACTCCGCGCGACGCCTCGTCGAGCCGCATGTGCCGATGACCCACCGCCGCGACCGCCGCCGCAACCACCTCGGGCGCCGCGAGGCGGCGGCGCACGCGCATCTGCCGCCACAGCCTCGTCAGCGGCCCGACCGTCGCGTCGAATGCTCCGTCGGTGAGCCTCGCGAACGAGTCGGCGCGGACGAGCACGGCCCACACGTCCTCCGACACGGGCACGGCCTCGGCGGTGGGCGCCCGCGCCGAGAGCCGGCTGAGTTCGCTGTCGGGGTTGTAGTCGTTGAGCCGTGCATCAAGCGCGGCGATCCGGGCGAAGGCCGCGTCGAAGGCGGTGTCGGCGACCGCCGCATCGGGCGCGTAGGCCACGAGCGTGAAGCCCGTGGCCATGTGGACTTCGGTGCGCGTGAACCGCCGCAGCTCGTCCGCCGCGGGCACGCCGCCTGCGGTCAGGGCGACGGTCACGACGACCATCGTCGTCGCGATCCGGCTCCGTCGATGCATCTGATGCCAGCTCCAGCCGCGGGCCCACGGACCGGTCAGTCGTTCAACCCCGGTCCGACGCGGCACTCCGGGCAAGTCTAGAGCGCATCTGGTTGAGCTGGAGCGACGACTTGGCAAACCTGGAGACGGAGGCGAGGGGTCGGCGAACGCTCGAGGAGCTTTGGGCCGCCTCGGCCCACGCGACGAGCCAATCCGCCGTTGGAGCGGCGGAAGAGATCCC
>CAIWZS010000235.1 GCA_903917235.1 uncultured Planctomycetaceae bacterium
CCCCGCATGCCGACAGGATAGCGCGCCGCGTGGCGATGGGCCACCGATCCCTGCGTCGCACGCCGACGGGCATTCCCGTTTCGGTCCCGATCGGCCGTCGGATGACGATGACCGGCTACGCTGAAGGCCACCCGCGGATCATGCCCGCCGTGGCCGAGGATCGTCCCGATGGCCGAAACGTTCTTCCAGGTGACCAACACGCTCGCCCTCGCGGCGTGGATCGCACTCGTGCTGTTCCCGGGCTCGCGGATGGTGTCGGGCGTGGTCTGTGCCGTGGTCGTGCCCGGCGTCCTGGCGCTCGCCTATGCGGCCGTGATCGGCTGGAAGCTCGCCGCCAACGGCCCGCCACCGGGCGACGTGATGACGCTTGCGGGCCTGCGGCAGGTGTTCGGCGACGACTGGGTCTTCGCCGCCGCCTGGACGCACTATCTCGTGTTCGACATGGTGGTCGGCGCCTGGATCGCCCGCGACAGCGTGAAGCTGGGGATCCCCTGGCCGCTTCGCACGGCGGCCCTCGTGCTCACGTTTCTGGCCGGTCCGGTGGGATTCCTCATCCACGTCGTCGGCCGCATCGTGCTGCGACGCCGCGTCGGCGTCGACGAGCCGGTCACCGGGCCTTCGCGGGAGCGGTCGCGGGGGGCGCGGGAGTGAGCTGCTCTCGGCGCGGCTCCCTGCGGCCCAACGCGAGGAACGACGTGAGCGCGGCCACGAGACGGTCGGGTGATGCGAGGGTCTCGTCGGAGAGCGGCAGGACGACCGTCTTCTGGTCGACCACGCGCACCACGCGCCCCTTCTTCGCCGCGGCCTGCCGCAGCCTCTCCATCGTCTCCCGGTCGTGATGGCCCAGCATCACCATGCCGGAATGCCGCGTGATCGAGTCGATGCCGAGCCCCGCCGCGGAGACGCGGAGCCTCGTGAAGTCGAGCAGCCGCGCGGCCTCGGGTGGCGGAGGGCCGAAGCGATCGGTGAGTTCCACGGCGAGGTCGTCGATCTGCGTCGCCGCCGCCGCGCGGGAGAGCCTCCGGTAGACGTCGACCTTGGCCCGGAAGTCGGGGATGTAGTCCCGCGGCAGCCATGCCTCGCCCGGCAGGTCGATCGCCACGGGCGGCGGCTCGGCGGGAGGCATCGCCTTGAGCCCGCGGACGGCCTGCTCGAGGAGCCGGCAGTAGAGCTCGTAGCCCACCGTGGCGATGTGGCCGCTCTGCTGCGTGCCCAGGAGGTTGCCGGCGCCGCGGATCTCGAGGTCGCGCATCGCGAGCGAGAAGCCCGCCCCCATGCTCGAAAACTCCTGGATCGCCCGCAGCCGCTTGGCGGCCGTGCTCGTCAGCCGCGCCGCCTCGTCGACGAGCAGGTAGCACCAGGCGCGATGGTGCGAGCGGCCGACCCGGCCGCGCAGCTGGTGGAGGTCGGCGAGGCCGTAGGTGTCGGCCTCGTCGATGAAGATCGTGTTGGCTCGCGGGATGTCGAGGCCGCTCTCGACGATCGTCGTGGCGAGCAGGATGTCGATCTCGCCGCGCACGAATCCGAGCATGACGTCCTCGAGCTCCGTCTCGGAGAGGCGGCCATGGGCGATCCCGATCGTCGCCTCGGGCACGATCGCCCGCAGCCGGTCGGCCATGCGGTGGATGTCGTGGATGCGGTTGTGCACGAAGAACACCTGGCCGTCGCGGGCGAACTCGCGCTCGATCGCGTGCCGCACGAGCGCCGTGTCCCAGCGGGCCACCTTCGTCTCGACCGGGATGCGGTTCACCGGCGCCGTCGTGAGGCTCGAGATGTCGCGGATGCCGAGCATCGACATGTGGAGCGTCCTCGGGATCGGCGTGGCGGTCATCGTGAGCACGTCCACGCTCGATCGCAGCGCCTTGAGCCGCTCCTTCACGTCCACGCCGAAACGCTGCTCCTCGTCGACGATCACGAGGCCGAGGTTGGCGAAGTGGATGTCGGACTGCGCGAGACGGTGCGTGCCGATCACGATGTCGACGGACTTCCGGGCGAGGCCCTCGAGCGTGTCGCGGGTCTCGGCGGCGCCCGAGAGCCGCGAGAGCGAGCGGATCACGAAGGGAAACTCCGCGAACCGCGCGGTGAACGTCCGCCGGTGCTGCTCGGCGAGCACGGTCGTCGGCACGAGCACGGCCACCTGGGCTCCGGCCTCGGCCGCCTTGAAGGCCGCCCGCATCGCGAGCTCGGTCTTGCCGAAGCCGACGTCGCCGCAGAGCAGCCGGTCCATCGGCTTCGCCTGCTCCATGTCGGCGCGGATCGCCTCCATCGCCGTGAGCTGGTCGGGCGTCTCGTCGAACGGGAACGACTCCTCGAACTGCCGCTGCCAGGCGGTGTCGGCGGGAAACGCGATGCCGGGGCGGCTCGCGCGCGTGGCCTGCAGCCGGATCATGTCGGCCGCCATGTCGGCCACGGCCCGCTCGACCGCCGCCTTCTGCTTCGCCCAGAGCGTGCCGCCGATCTTCGCGAGCTTCGGGGCGAGCTTCGTCCCGCCGACGTACTTCTGCACCAGCTCGATGCACGAGGCGGGCACGAAGATCTTCGTGCTCTCGGCAAACTCGATCTCGAGAAACTCCTCCGTCCGTCCGTGCTGCTCGAGGAGCTTGAGGCCGCGGTAGCGACCGATGCCGTGTGCCACGTGGACGACGTGGTCGCCCTCGTGCAGGTCGAGGAACGTGTCGATCGCCCGTGAGAGCCGCTGCTTCTGCGGCCGGGCCGCCGCCTCGTCGCGGTTGAAGAGCTCGGCGCTGCCGACGAGGACGAGCTTCTCCGGCACGAGACGGAATCCCGCGGAGAGCCGCCCGCGGGCGAAGCGGAGCCGTCCCGTCCGCGCCGGCGCCGAGCTCGCGAGGAGTTCGGCGAGCCGCTTCTCCTCCGCGTCGGACGGGCAGACGACCCACACCTCCTGGTCCCTGCCGACCGTGTCGAGCTCCTCCTTCACGCGGTCGAGCACGCCCGTGAACCGTTCGACGCTCTCGATCGCGAGCGTGGCCGTGGCGTCGAGGCTCGAGGGCGCGAGCGCGGACAGGCCGACCGAGGCGAACCGGTTGATCCTCGCGAGGACGTCGTCGGGTGCGAAGAGCCCGGCGGCGGTGTCGGCGAGCCGCTCGTGCATCCGGCGGGCCTCCTCGGCCACCTCCCCGGGCTCGGCGATCGCCCAGATCGTGCCCGGCGGCACGAGGTCGGCGAGATGCGTACGGCGCCGCGCTCCGCCCGAGGCGGCGAGCGCCGTCACGTCGACGTGCTCGAGCGCGGCGACGCTCCGCTGCGACACCGTGTCGAACGTGCGGAGCGAATCGATCTCGTCGCCGTCGAGCTCGACGCGGACGGGTCGGTCCCAGTCGGCCGCGAAGAGATCGACGATGCCGCCGCGGCGCGCGAACGATCCGGGCACGTCGATGGCGTCGGCCGCCGTCCAGCCGCGTGCGGCGAGCCAGTCGGCGAGTTCCTCCGGATCGAGACGGCCTCCCACCTCCAGCCGACGCGTGCCGGCCGCCACGTCGCGCGGATCGGCGAGCGGGGCGAGCAGGGCCTGGATGCTCGTGACGATCACCGCCGGGGGATCCTCGCCCGTCAGCCGCTTCACGAGCGCGAGCCGCTCGGCCTCCACGGGATCGGGCGCCGCGGCCCCTCCCACGAACACGCCGTCCGCGTCGTCGGCGGCCGCCGCCTCGGCGAAGGCGAAGTCCTCGAGCGCGGGCAGGAGCACCGCGGGAGTCGCCGAGAACAGGGCGAGGTCGTCGAGAAAGGCGTCCGCCTCGGCGGCGTGCGGCAGGACGACGATGAGCGGACCAGCGCCGCCCGCGGCCTCCCGCGAGGGGACGGTGGCCGGGTGCGACCCGCGGCCGGCGTGGCCGAGCGCGCGGCACAGTCCGGCCACGGCGAGCGCGCATGCCGCACCCCAGGTTCCGCCGATCGTGCCGCCATGCCCCTCGCGGAGCGCGGCGACGACGTCGGCGAACCCCGCATGGGAGTCGAGCGTGTCGGCGAGGCCGAGCAGCCGCGTCGTGTCGCCGTCGGCCGCCGTCGGCGGTGCGGTGGACGCGGATGACTTGGCCGGCGCACGGGCGGATGGTGCCACGGGCCCTCGGTCGTCCTGCGTGGAGGATACCCGAAAGCCCGGCGTCGGCGGGCGCCGTGCGGGGTCAGTCGGTCCCGCCGTCGTCGAACCACTCGTCGGCCGGATCGAACGCCGGCACGGGAATGTTCACGATCCGCAGCCGGCCGACGGCGCGATGACGGCAGCCGGGCTTGATGAGCACCGCCGTGAGCGGCTCGAGCGGCACGATGTCGCCGTCGAGTTCCATATGGCCGGTGCCTTCGAGGACGAAGTAGATCTCCGTCATCCGCTGGTGGTAGTGGGTGCGGCTCGCGGCCGAGATGTCGACGACGTGCAGGCTGGCGACGCCGGCAGGATCGTCGGCGAACGCCCGACGGGCCGACCCGCACGGACAGGGCGTGGCGGGAATCTCGCCGAGTTTCGCGACGCGGTAGTTCTTCATGGGTGCGGCGTGGATCGTAGCGTCTTCGCGGGGACGCGTCGTCACCGGGGCAGGCCGGTGCGCTGGTTGAACGTCATCGTCTCGCCGGCGCGGATGCGGGTGAGGGACTGCCAGCGGGGTGCGTCCGAGTTGCGGGGGCCGGTGCCGACCGGCGGGTCACCCGCCCGCATGCGGGCCTCGTGCTCGGCCACCTCGTCCGCCGAGAGCGCAAAATCGTAAAGGGCCACCTCGTCGATCACGCCGGTGAAGTTCTCGTGGCCGCGATGGCTGCCGATCTCCGCCGCGGCCGGGCCACCGGCGAGGATGAGCGTGCCGACGGGATAGTCGCGGGCGAACCGCCGCGTGCCGTCGATGAAGAGCGATTTCGTGCCGGTGTAGCTGTCGAACGTGGCGACGACGTGGTGCGGCCTGCCATCCCGGAGATCGGCGAGCGAGGGCCGCCCGTCGCGGCCGTCGAGCGGCATGTCGAGCTCGCGGTAGCCGATGCCTGCGAGGTGCAGGCCGAACGAAAGGCAGGGGCCGGGAGCGACGGGCGGATCGGTGAAGGCCGCGTTGCGCACGCCGTCGTTCTGGAACGAGAGCAGCACGCGGTAGTCGCCGTCGTCCTTGCGGTAGATCTCGTCGTAGTCGGATTCCCGGCCGCTCCACTCCGGCATGATCACGGCCTCGATCGACAGCCCCTCCGCCACGGCGAGCAGGCCGCCGCCCACGACGTCGCCCGTGCCGCCGGCGATCTCAACGTGGGCGGCGGGCGTGCCGTCGAACCGCAGTGCCCCGGTGCCGACGAGGCCCGCGGAGGCGGCGACGCCACGGCCGGCACGGCCCGCGAGACCCGCGATCACGTCGTCGAGTGGCAGCTGGCCCGTGGCGCCGGCCTCCGCTTCAAAAGGCCACCACGCCACCGGCAGCCGCACCCGCGCCTGCACCTCGACCTCGCCGTCGAGCACGGTGACGGTGACATGGTCGCCGTCCACCCGGTCCACGCGGAAGGCCGTGCCGCGGTCGACGATCCGCAGGTTCGCCGTCGTGACGGAGAACGTGGCCGCCGGCGTCGTGACGCGAGCCTGCAGGCCCCCCTCGTAGAGCGCGCCGCCGTCGCGCGTGACGATGCCGAAGATGCTGTCGCCGTCGAGCGCGACGTCGGCGCCGCCGTGGGCCCGCAGGTGCGTCGTGACGAGCGGCCGCAGCGTGGTGGTGGGCAGCGGTCGCGGCGCGGATGCCGCGGCATCCGCGTCGTCGAGCACCGCCACGGACGAGAGCGCGATCGGCCGTGGCGGATAGTACCCGCTCGTGGTGCCAGACGAATCGGAAAGCAGCCCCGGCGCCGCGAGGATGAGCGCGACCAACCCGGCCGCGAGCGCACACCCTGCCGCCGTGACCACGATCCGGCCGGGGATCGGACGGTCCACGCGGCCGCCGCGCCATCGGGAGGTGGGGCTCGCCGCGGGCGATTGCCCAGAGGGCAACCTCGTCGGCAGGGCGGCGAGCGTGCCCCCGAGTTGCGCGTGCACGAGCGCGAGGCCGAGGTACGTCCGGCGTGCCGCCGGACTCTCCGCGAGCAGCGCCTCCAGCCGCGACACGTCGTGAGCCGACGCCGTGCCGGCAAGATGATCGTCGGCCAGCGTGAGCAACTCCTCATGATTCGGCATCTGCATCGTCGTCAGGCCTCGACTTCAGGTCGTCCGCTCGCTCTCGTGGCGCACGCCTCCAGGCGTGCGCATCGGGGCTTGCCTTGGCGTGCGTGTTGTCTTGCTGCTCGCCCCTCGGCCTGCATCCCCTGTGGCGCACGCCTCCAGGCGTGCGAATGGTCGTCCGCTCGCCCAACACGCCCCGGCTTCCCCACGGTTCAGGCTCATGCCGAGGTCTCGCCGAACAGCGAGAGCCGGCGCTCGACGCACTCGTGCAGGCTGTGCCTGAGCACCTTGAGCGACTTGTAGACGGCGTGCACGGTGCGGTTCCACGCGGCGGCGATGGCGGCGGCCGCTTGCCGCTCGCCGTAGAACCGCCGGACGAGGTCGCGCTGTCTCGCGGTGAGCGTCTCCATGCAGGCCTCGAGCGCCCGTTGCCGGACATCCAGCGTGTCGAGCAGTTCGACGGCGGTGTCGGCCAGATCGGCGAGGAGCGCCTCGTTGAAGACGTGGCGATCGCGGCGCACGCGCCGCCAGTGCATGAGCACCTGGTGCCGTGCCACGCCGACGGCCCACGCCGTGAAGTCGCCATCACGGCGAAACGTGGGGAAACTCCGCCACAGCGACAGGCTTGTGGCCTGGAAGACGTCGTCGGCCTGCGCCTGGTCGGGCACGAGCGCACGGATGAACGCCTGCAGCCGCGACTGGCTGCCCGCATAGAGCACGAGGAACGACTCGTAGGCGTCAGATGAGGCGGGCATCAGGTGGGCCGGAAGTCACAAACTGCGACGTGAGCGCTGAACGTGGCAACTGAAATATGGGAAATGAAATCGAGGAACTGAAATCGAGGAAGCCGGTTGGGGGTCGCGCGCAGCTGCCGCGTTGGGCGAGTGGACGACGACTTCCGCACCGAGGCGACACCGCATTCGCACGCCTGGAGGCGTGCGCCACA
>CAIWZS010000236.1 GCA_903917235.1 uncultured Planctomycetaceae bacterium
CATGATGTTGAGAACGATTCTCAGTATCGCGGGATGTCGACGCATCGTCCGGCAGCTCGTTCCTGGTCTTCGTACAGCCAGCCAGCCCACGACAGACGGTGTCGAGTGCGAGCCAGCCAGCCAAGGTTCCATCCGCGGAACGTCTCTGCCTGATCCACCACCGTTCTGGCCCATCAGGAGTCATCCGATGAAGGTCTTCCTGAAGACTGGCCACGTGCACCTGGGTCGTCACCGCCGCGGTGGACGCGCGGCAACCGCCATGAGACGTGGTTTCACGCTCGTGGAACTCCTGGTGGTGATCGCGATCATCGCGGTCCTCATCGGGCTCCTGCTTCCCGCCGTCCAGAGCGCGCGCGGGGCAGCCCGTCGGCAGTCGAGCCTCAACAACCTCAAGCAGATCGGCCTGGCCATCCACGCGTACCACAACGGCCGCCGACGGCTGCCGCCCGGATTCACCTCCACTCCGACAGGGTCGTGGCCGGGCGGCTCGAACGATCCCCTGCCCGAGTCGGGCCCTGGCTGGAGCCTGTTCGCGGAGATCCTCCCGCAGCTCGAGCAGACGTCACTCCACGACCGGATCGATTTCGCGAAACTGATCACCCACGCGGACAATCAGGCTGCCCGCGAGACGATCGTGCCGACGTTCATCGATCCCGGCGACACCTCCGCGAAACTCGTCGACATCCGGAACACGAGCCTCGCCGTGATGGGGCGGGCGGCCGTCTGCAGCTACGCGGCAAGCCTCGGCACGCTCGCCTACGAGGAGCAGCCGTTCACCGGCGTCTTCCACCGCAACAGCCGGGTGCGACTCGACGACATCACCGATGGAACGAGCAAGACGATCGGCATCGGCGAACGCATGAGTCGTCATACGCAGAGCGGCTGGGCCGGCGTCACTCCCGGGCAGCAGCTGGTCTACGCGCCGGAGTCTCCCCGCCACGACCCGGCAAACCCGGCGTTCAACGCGCGGCCGGCGATCACGGCGACGCTCGTGCACGTGCGTTCGAGCGCGCCGAGCCTGCAGGGAAGCCCGGGCGGATTCATCGGCCCCCATGTCGGCGGAACGAACTTTCTCAACATGGACGGGTCGTGCCGCCTCGTCTCGGAGCAGACCGACCCGGCCGTCTTTCGCGCCCTCTGCACCCGGGCCGGTGGAGAGGTCGTCCCGGGCGGCCCCTGATGCGAAGCCGGTCTTCTGGACTGGTATGCTCTCGCCCGCCCGACGAGGCGATGGCCGCCTCGTCGATGACCGACGGCGCGGGGGGAAGAGGCATGACGACGGGACATCGCCGCACGAGCGGCATGATCGGCATCATCGCGGTGATGGGTGCATGGGCGGTGCCTTCCCCCGCCGCCGAGGATGCGGCTCGCGTCGTGCGGGAAGGGGTGCCGCAGGGGACGCTCCGCGAGGGTGTGTTCGAGACGAGTTCGATCTTTCCGGGTACCCGGCGTGACTACCGCGTCTACGTTCCAGCCCAGGTTCGGTCCGGCACACCCGCCCGGCTGATGGTGTTCATGGACGGCCTCGGGTACGCGAAGGCGGACGGCGCCTTTCGCGTGCCGACCGTCCTCGACAACCTCATCCACGACGGCCACCTGCGGCCGACGGTGGCCGTCTTCGTCAATCCGGGCACGATCCCGCCGACGCGCCCCGACGCGGCGGCCCGCAGCAACCGGTCGTTCGAGTACGACTCCCTGGGCGACCGCTACGCACGGTTCCTCGCCGACGAGTTCCTGCCCGTCGCCCTCGACGGCATCGAGGTTTCAGCCGATCCCCGTGATCGCGCCGTCTGCGGCATCTCGTCCGGCGGCATCTGCGCCTTCACTGCCGCATGGGAACGCCCCGATCTCTTCGGGCGCGTGCTCTCGCACATCGGCAGCTTCACCGACATTCGCGGCGGGTGGGCCTACCCCGGTCTCGTCCGGCGCACGAAGGAGCAGCCGAAGCCGATCCGCGTGTACCTGCAGGAGGGCCGGGACGACCTCGACAACCTCTTCGGGAACTGGCCGCTGGCCAACGAATCGCTCGCCGCCGCCCTGCGCTTCGCCGGCTACCAGCATCGCTTCGTCATGACCGACGGCGGACACTCCGGGACCGCTGGTGGTGAGGGGCTCCCGGACGCGCTGCGCTGGCTCTGGTCCGACGAGCCGGGAGACGCCTCGACCGCCACGCCGCCGGAGAAGGCGACGTACGTGCCGCACGCCGACGCCGTGCGACGCGAGGGTGTGCCACGGGGGACGGTGGAACGGATGCCCCCCTGGGAGTCGACGGTATTCCCCGGCACCGTCCGTGACTGGTCGGTCTACGTGCCCGCGCAGTATCGACCCGACACGCCGGCGGCGGTGATGGTGTTCCAGGACGGCCACGACTACGTGAAGGAGGACGGCCGCTGGCGCGTCCCGGTGGTGTTCGACAACCTCATCGCCTCCGGAGCGATGCCCCCGACGATCGCCGTGTTTGTGGATCCCGGCCACGACCGCGGCAAGGAAGCGTCCCCCAGTCCGTGGAAGAACTCCAATCGCAGCCTCGAATACGACTCGCTCGGCGACCGCTACGCGCGGTTCCTCCTCGACGAGATCCTGGCCGAGGTCGCCAGGAGGTGGTCGATCTCGACCGACCCGGGAAGCCGCGCGATCGGCGGCGCGAGCTCCGGCGGCATCTGCGCCTTCACGGCCGCGTGGGAGCGCCCCGACGCCTTCGGCAGGGTCTACTCGACGATCGGCAGCTACACCGCCCTCCGTGGCGGGGACGCCTATCCCTCGCTCGTGCGCAAGACCGAGCCGAAGCCGATCCGCGTCTACCTCGCCGACACGTCCGGTGACATCTCCAACCAGTTCGGCAACTGGCCCCTCGCCAATCGCACGATGGCCGCCGCGCTCGAGTACATGGGCTACGACGTGCGGTTCGACTGGGCCGAGGGGTTCGCCCACGACAGCGTCCACGGGGCGCAGCTGTTTCCGGATGCGATGCGCTGGCTCTGGCGTGCCGAGACGCATGAGCCGGTCGTCGATACGAAGGGCGACCTGAAGGGCGACATGACCCTGCTGCGTCTGCTCGTGCCCGGGCAGTCGTGGGAGGTCGTCGCCGGAGGCCTCGGCTTCGCCGACGCTCCCTGCACCGACGCGGAGGGCAACTTCTTCTATTGCGACATGAAGGCACCGGAGGTGGTGCGGATCGCGGCGGCCGACGGCTCCCGCACGACCGTCTGCCGCGAGGCGATCAGCGGCCTCGAGTTCGGACCCGACGGACGGCTCTACGGCTGCCAGGGGGGGAAGAAGCGTGTGGTCTCGATCGATCCCTCCACGGGTGACGTGAAGACCCTCGCCGAAGGGATCCAGGCCAACGACCTGGCCGTGACTCCCGACGGCTTCGCCTTCATCACCGAGACCGGGCCGCGGCGGGTGACGCGCATCCGCATCGCGGACGGCACCACCTCGATCGCGGACGACGGCGCGGCGACCGGGCCTGGCGATGTCGGCAGTCCGACGGCCGCGGAGGGCATTCGCGGCCCCAACGGCATCGCCCTGTCGAACGACGGCGGCACGCTCGCCGTCTCCGATCATCGCGGCACCCACGTCTGGACGTTCCGACTGGGATCCGACGGAGCACTCGACGCCAAGATGCCCACGATGACGATGCGTCGGCCGATCGACCCGAAGGGGGATTTCGCCTTCCATCAGCCACCGCCCCTCCTGGAGGCCGCATCTGGCGATGGCATGGCCGTCGATCGGGTCGGGCGGTGGTACGTGACGTCGGCGCTCGGGGTTCAGGTCTTCGATCCGACGGGCCGCCTCTGCGGGGTGCTCCCCAAGCCCGCTCCGACGAAGCCTCTCACGAGCTGCGTCCTCGCCGGACCCGGTCACGAGTGGCTCTACGTCACCAACGGCGACACGATCTACCGTCGCCGCCTCGCGATCGGGCCGTAAGCCCCGCGCCACCCGGCGCCGGCGACCGTCACGGGGTGGCCGTCTGGCCCGCCGCATGCGCGCTGTCGATCGCGTGGTCGAGCGCCTCGTAGGTCCACGGGCCGATCTCGCGATGGACGCCGCAGGCGGAGATCTTCAGGCCCGGGCACTCGATCGTCATCTCGATGATCCGGTCGCCGCACAGATCGACCCGCTCGATGAGCGACGGGCTGCCGAACCGCTCCACGGCATCCGCGGCCAGCCCGATTTCCGCCGGGGTCGGCTCGTATCGCGAGTGCTCGGCGAACTCCTCGTTCGAGCGGAATTCGCCGGCGCGGGGCCGCTTGAGCAGCGCGTAGCGAAAGCGCTTCGCGAGGAAGTACAGGGACTTTTCTCCAGCGGCGATCGCGGGAAGAAACTCCTGGAGGATGGACGGCCCGGTCCGACACAACGCCGCGCGCACCGCCGCGGGATCGTTCGGCACGCGGACCACGCCGTCCCCTCCCGCGCCGATGAGCGGCTTCACGATCAGCGTGTCACCGAACCGGGCCAGCGCCCCGGAAAGGTCATCGGCCGGCTCGACGAGCACGGATCGCGGAAACGGCAGGTCGGTCCGCTCGACGAGGTAGCGCTTGTCGGGGTATTCGAGGAACGTGCGCGGCGAGTTCACGCACGGGATGCCGAGCGCCAGGATGCGCCGCATGGCCGCATCCGCCCGGTGGAAATCGGCGAAGGGCGATCCCGGCGCCGGCGCCTCGAGGATCATGAGGGCGTCGGCGTCGGTCAGCGCGACCGGTCGCCACACGTCCCGCCGCACGTCCCGCCCCTGCGTGGTGGCCAGGTTCGCGTCGAGGTCGTCCCAGTGCGTCATGACGATGTCGTCGCCACGAGCGGCGAGCATCGATTCGATCTGGTGCCGGTCCACGGGACAGTCGTACGCGAAGACCGGCCGGTCGATGTATCCGACAGTGACGATCAGTCGCTTCACGAGTCGCTGCGCACAGGTGCATCACGCTCGACGAGCACAGGCAGGACACCACCCCCGCGGGAGATGTTCACGATGTCGCCTTCCGGAGCGTACCGTGAAAGATAGCCGCTGACCGAACAGGCGAGGAGGCGCCTGTCCCGGAGGTGGTAGTCGAACGACACGTGCGCGGAGACGTCGTACGTCACCACCCCCTCGAATCCGAGGACCGACCGGACGAACGTGCGATTGGCGCGGATGCGCTCCTGCACGATCACCTGCCCATCGTCCGGAGGGAGCCGCTCGGGGGCGATTTCGACACCGTCGCCGGCATGCTCGTGCCGCCGCTTCACGACGCACTCCGCCAGCGGCACCGACTCGGGATGCTCGGCCGGAGCCCACGTCCGCGGGAGGTATTCGGCCACCGCAGGGTCCTGCGCGAGCAGGAAGCGCAGATCCTTGTCCTCCGCGAGGATGAGCGACCAGTGGTCGAGGCACCGCGCGCCGCTCTGCACGAAGAACCGGCACCATTCGGCCCCCTCCTCGATCGAGGGGCGCCAGGTCAGCTCGCGGGGGTAGATGGCGTCGATGACCGTGCGATGGAAGGAGAGCGACCGGCCATCGGAGCGGAGGGAGGACCAGTCCCGCCGTGGCACGATGAAGGCCCGGACCGGCCGCAGACCGCGGACGATGATGAGCCGGTCGAGCCACGATCCGTAATAGTCGCGGTCGTTGTCCTTCGTGAGCAGGGCGACGGTCCGTATGCCGTTTCGCAGGAGCTGCTCCCGGAACGTCTCGACCGGATGGAGGCACCGATACCGACGCTTGAGTTCGGGGAGGCTTTCCAGCAGGGCCAGACCGACCTGGTGCGAATGACCGGTCGTGCCGACGCCGACGAAGTTGAGCTCGACCAGCCGCGGGCAATCGCCCTCCTCGAGGAAGTCGAACCGGGCATTGCCGCTGACGACGTCGTCCCGGAGCGGCAGATCGAGAAGCAGCCGCTCGAAGGAGTCGGCGGCCGGGCCGCCGCGCTCCCGTCGGTCGGCAAAGGAGGCCAGCGCCGCCCCGCAGATTTGCTCGACCGCGCGCTGGTATCGCCGATGCTGGTCGGCGGAAATCACCAGCGGCACGAGCGACGCGTCGTACGGCTCCCGCGGGTCGTAGTAGAGGAGATCGACGAGCTTGCGCAGATAGGTCGCCGGGTCGATGCCGTCGACGACGGCCCGAACCTCGTCGTCAAGGACGCGGATCGTCCGATCTTCCATGCCCGCTCCCCGTCCCTGGCCCGCCAACCGGGACGCCGTCCGCAGCCGGTTTCCCGGAAGCGGTCGTCGGGCCGGTGGTGCACCGCCTTTTTGGCAGGGTCCGTTCCGGCATCGGGGTCGGAAGTCTTGAGTCCGCCCCCGCGGCTCCGATAATGTAGTTTGAGTGAGGAGAGCCTGCCACGCCGGCCGGTAGCCGTACGGTGCCGTCCGGCATCGGGCGACGAGCCACCGAGGACATGCCATGCTGACGATCCCCGCGAGCGGATCCCCCGGACGGCAGACCCGGTTCTGCGACGGTCTCACGCGGCGCGATCTCCTGCGGGTCGGCACGCTCTCCGTGGGCGGTCTCTCGCTCCCCCACCTCCTCCGAGCCGAGCAGGTGGCCGGACGGTCGTCGCACAAGTCGGTCATCATGATCTACATGTGCGGTGCCCCGGCGCACCAGGACATGTACGACATGAAGCCGGATGCCCCCAGCGAGATTCGCGGGGAATTCCGGCCCATCCGCACGAACGTGCCGGGCCTGGACATCTGCGAGCACATGCCGCGGATGGCAGGCATCATGGACAAGTGCGTGGTCCTGCGAAGCGTCTATGGCTCGCCCGACGGGAACCACGACTCCTTCATCTGCTACACGGGCCACTCCGTGCGGAACCAGCCGGCAGGGGGCTGGCCGAGCGTCGGATCGGTCGCCTCCAAGCTGCTCGGCCCTGTCGACCGCGCCGTGCCCCCGTTCGTCGGGCTGTCTCCGGATTGCGGCCATCCGCCATACGGATCCCCGGGCCATCCCGGCTTTCTGGGCGTGTCGCACGCAGCCTTCCGCCCGAGCGGTCCGGCGAGTCAGGACATCGTGGTCGGGCCCGGCGGCGAGGGCCGACTGTCGGATCGTCGCGACCTGCTTCGCCAAATCGACCGGCTCCGCCGTGACATCGACTCCAGCCGCATGCTCGACGGGATGGACTCACTCCAGCAGACCGCGTTCGACATCCTTACGAGCAGTCGCCTCGCCCGTGCGCTCGACCTGTCCGAGGAGCCCGCACGGGTGCGGGAACGGTACGGCAAGGGCGACCCGAATCGATTCGGCGATGGCGCGCCGCGCAACCTCGAGCACTTCCTGATGGCGCGCCGCCTCGTCGAGGCGGGCTGCCGTGTCGTGACGTTGAACTTCGGCCGCTGGGACTTTCACAGCGACACGTTCAACGGCATGAAGAACACCCATCTTCCGCAGTTCGATCAGGGCCTGTCGGCCCTCATCGAGGATCTGCACGAGCGCGGGCTCGACAAGGACGTCGCCGTCGTGGCGTGGGGTGAATTCGGCCGTACGCCGCAGATCAACAAGGATGCCGGCCGCGACCACTGGCCCCAGGTGGGCGGCGGGCTCCTCGCCGGTGGCGGGTTTCGCACCGGACAGGTGATCGGGGCGACCGATCGCCACGCGGCGGCCATCACCGACCGCCCCGTGCACTTCGCCGAGGTCCTCGCGGCCCTCTATCGACATCTCGGCATCGATCCGAGCATCCCGCAGTTCACCGACCTGTCGGGGCGGCCGCAGTTCCTGCTTGAAAAGACCACGCCGCTGCCGGAAATCGCCTGACCCGCGGGCCTTCGGCCTACGTCGATGCCTCGGCCGGCACGTGCTGTTCCCAGCGGTGCCACGCCTCGGAGAGGTTGTTCATCGCGGCGTGCAACCGGCTCTTCACGGTGCCCACCGGAATGCCGAGGAGGCTTGCGATCTCGCGCTGCTTCGCGCCGCGGCCGAACGTCAGCATGACGACCCGCCGCTGCGAGTCCGAGAGCCCGTCGACCGCCGCGTGCACCCATTCCTCGGCCTCCTCGGCCTCGAATCGTTCCTCCGCGGTACGCTCCCGCGACGGCAGCCGCTCGACGATCGCCCGCTGGTCGCCGTCCGAACGCCCCGGGCAGGCGGCCGACCGATGGCGCCGTGCGCGACGCTGGGCGTCGATCGCCTGGTTCGTGGCGATCGCGTAGAGCCACGGACGGAAGGCCCGTCCGCGCTCGAAGCGGGCGCATTTGACGTGCACGCGCAGGAACGTCTCCTGGAAGACGTCCTCCGCCATTTCAGAACTGCCGAGGTAGCGGCGGAGGTAGCCGAACAGCTCGTGCTCGTAGCGACGGACGAGCGTTTCAAAGGCCTTCGCATCACGCCGCCGACGGAAGCGCGCCACGAGTTCCTCGTCGGTCGGCTCGCCGCGCCCACTGGCGTCGGATGCTCCCTGACGGACGGTGGGGTGTGTGACGGTCGCCATGCTGCCCTCCGCTTCACGGTCGCAGCCTCCGGTCCCGGCATGAACATGCGCAGGACGCCGGGTCGGCTGCTGACCGAGCAAGGTGGAATGCAC
>CAIWZS010000237.1 GCA_903917235.1 uncultured Planctomycetaceae bacterium
GGGAAGAAGAAAAGGTTCGCTGCCGCCAGCATCGAGCGTCGCTCCAGCGACTCGCACGCGAGCGCGGCCCGCCTGCCGCTGTTCACCCGGCGAATCGAGGCTCGCCGGCTTCGCCGCGAACGCATGGATGCTCTGCTGGTCGGCATCGAGGATTCTCCGTTGGGGTCAACAATCGCGAATCGGGGGGAGGCCGCTGGTTGGACGTCGTATGACCGTATGAGAGGATTCCGCCCTCTCGCGCGCCGAGGCTGACAGGGAGGAGCATGGCAGGCATGCCCTGGCCCCCGAGGGGTGTCATGTCGTCGCGTCGCGACGACACCACGGCCGTCACGGGGCGGGGCGGGACGCCGTGCCGAGCTCGCGGATGCGGATGTTGCGATACCGCACGGTGCCGACGAGCTGGCCGTGGATCTGCAGGGCCACCATGCCGCGGAGCGGGATCGAGGTGTCGGTCTCGGTGTAGTCGATCGTCTCCACGCCGTTGATCGAGAGTCGGGCACGCGGTCCCTCGCAGCGGATCACGTACTCGTGCCAGCCGTCACGGCCGGCGGCGAGCGCCTGGTCCTGCACCTCCTGCGCCGGCACGGCGAGCATCTTCCGCCGCCGGCTCTCGTCGTAGATCGCGCCGGTGATGCCGGGGCCGATGTCCGCCTGAAACCCGATCACCTCGTGGTGGTCGGGGATGCGCACGGAGCGAAACTGGATCCCGGCGTTGCAGGCCGCGGTACAGTCGAGGCGGTACTCCAGCCGCAGTTCGAAGTCGCCGTACGCGCGATCGGTGGCGAGGAACTCGTTGCGCGGTGCGGCGACGCCCGGCCTGCCCGCCACGATCGTGCCGTCCTCGATCCGCCACGTCGTGGTCGTGTCGCCGTTCCAGCCGGCGAACGTGCGGCCGTCGAAGAGCGGCGTGAAGCCTTCGGGGTCGGCCGCTGTGGCGCCCCGCGTCAGGCAGATCAGGGCGGTCAATACGAGAAGCAGCCGTCGACGCAGGTGCATGGGTCGTCTCCAGAGCGGGAATCAGGGACGGGTGCGGGAGAACCGCTCACCGCTGGTAGGCGGGAAGATAGTGCATGTAGACCTCGAGCGTGATCGATCCCATCGCGGTCGAGTAGCACTTCGCGGGCCCGTTGAGCCGCTCCTCCTGCCAGCCAGGCCAGCTGCCGTCGGCCGCCTGTGATTCGAGCAACAGGTCGCGCACCCGCGGATGCCACGCGGCCCAGGCCTGTTCGCCCGCCTGGAAGTGGGCCTGCATGGCGTAGTAGTTCATGTAGTGGAAGTATTGGTCCATCTCGGGCTTGTAGGCCCGCTTCTGGAGAGCCTCGAGCGCCCGCGTTACGTCGGGATCGTCGAACGTGCCGAGCAGCTGGAGGCAGAGGGCCCCCGCCGCGGACTGGGCGTCCTTCGCTCCCTGTCCGGGCTGGTAGGAGAAGCCGCCGTCCGGTCGGGCGCACCGCTTCACGTAGCGGACGGCCTGCTCGAGCGTCTCCTCCGGCACCGCGAGACGGGCGTTCTGCGCGGCCCGCAGCGCCACCACCTGCATCACCGTCACGCTCAGGTCGGCGTCGCGCGGCTGCGGCTGGTAGCGCCAGCCGCCCTCACGATTCTGCGCGTTGACGATCACCTCGACCGCATCGCGACACGTCTCCCGCAGCGTCCCGTCGGTCATCCACCCGGAGGCCTCGATGAGCGCGAGCGTCGCGAGCGCGTGCTCGTACATCGGTCCATGCGAATGCCCGCCCGGATGCACCAGGAGGCCGTTCTTGTCGGCCGACCTCCGTAGCCCCTCGACGGCGCGGCCGACGGTCTCCTCGTAGGGGCCGCGTCCCGGGACGTGGCCGCGGCCCATGAAGGCGAGCAGGCAGAGCGCATCGACGCCCGTGTTGGGTTTGCCGGAGACGCCCTGCGGCCACGAGCCCGACGCGTCCTGGCGCCCGGCGAGGTATTCGAGCGCCCGATCGACCGCAGCCTCCACGCGGACCAACGCACGATCCTCCGGGTCGAACGTGTCGCCGTGGGACACGGCCGGCGTGCCGAGCACGAGGATCGTCGTGAGGGCGGCTGCGACGGATCGCATGGTGGGCGACTCCTGATGCATGGAGACGTGGATCAGCTCGATCCCGACAGGCGGCGGATGCCGATGTCGAGGCAGTAAAGGCCGACGAGCAGGGCGAGGACCGGCCACGTGTCCCACACCTCGTCCTCGAGCACGACGCCCTTCTCGATCGGTTCCTGCGTGATCCGGTAGGGAATCGACCCGATGTCGCCGACCTCGACGACCGATCCGCCCGAGAGATCGGCGAGCGACTCGAGGCCATCCCGGTCGACACCCGGCCGCGCCCGCTCGCGGATCGGTGCGGCGACCATGACCTCGCCGCCGAGCGTGCTCTCGGGGGCGAGGTGCCGCACGACATGCCGACCCAGGGCGTCGAGCGCGATGCTGCCCGCATAGAGCCCGGGTCGGCCGGCTGGCCTGAGGTCGACGACCGTGTCGGCGTCCGCGCCCGACACCGTCACCTGCTGCCCGTCGGCGACCACCGGCTGGCCCGCGTCGTCCACGAGATTGAGTTCGACGACCACGGGAACGCCCGGTTCCGTGCGGGCCGGCGTCACGGCGAGCCACGGCGTGTCGGCGGGGCGATCCTCGCGGCGGGCCACACCGCGGAGCGCCTGCCCCCAAAACCGCCAGAAGAAGGCGTCGCCGACGTTGCGCCGCCAGCGGAAGGTCTCGTCCGTGCCCACCCACGCCACGCGTCCAGCCCCGGCCGGTGCCTCGACCACCAGCGGCATGCGGCAGCGGCCGCCTGGGACGTCGATCTCGGCGAGCGTCGTCGCGGCCGGCTTCGGCACGCTCACCGCAGCCGCACGAAAAAACGGTGCCATCGTGTTCCACCGCGCGCGGTTGCGGGTCGGGTCGGCCTCGAGCGCGAATGCCGGATGCATCGCCCCGCGCGCCGTGACGAGCATGCGGAAGGGCTGGGCGTCGGCGGCCGAGACGGTCGCCGCCCCCCCGTCCGCCTCGACATCGACCGTCACGGGAAACAGTTCGGCCAGCGGCGCTCGCACGTAGCCGCGCGGCAGGTGCTCGTGCCCCGGCTGGAACACCACGCCCACCCCGCGCCGGGTCACCGCCTCGACGAGGGCCGCCTGGCGATCCTCGTCGAGCACGTCGGGCGGCACGTCTCCGAGCATGACGAGGTCGAATGTCGCCCAGGCGTCCGCGTCCCGCGGCAGCACGTCGGTCGGGTCGTCCTCATCCGAGTCGGTGAGCACGATCTCGGGCTCGAAGGTCGTGTCGCGTCGGATCGCGTGGTCGATGAACCGCACGTCCCAGCGCGGGGCGTGATCGACGACGAGCACGCGGACGCGACGCGTGGAAACCTCCACGGTCACGGTCACGGCGTTGTTCTCGGTGATCACCTCCGTGGGCTCGATCGTCGCCGCCACGGTGAGCACGTTCGTCCCGGGTCGTGTGGCCTTCCACGGCAGGGCGATGCGCTGCCGTGGGCCGCGCACGGTGACGCGCTGCGTGGCGAGCACGGTCCCCTCGCCATCGCGCAACTCCACCGGCACCTCGAGGCCCGCGAACCCCGCCGCTTCGAGCGTCGCGTTGACCGTCACGCTGTCGTCGAGGGCCACCTCGGGCGCGACGAGCACGTCGGCGACGGCCAGGTCGTCCGGCGGATCGAAGCTGCCGATCGGGACCGCGAGCACCGGCGCACGTGACTGCCCGCCGGCCGCGTCCGCCGCCCGGCGCACCGCGTCGAGCGGGTCGATGCCGACGGTGGATCGACCATCGGACAGGAGCACCACCGCCGCGAGCGCACGGCCCGAGGCCTCGTCCATCGCGAGCTCGAGCGCCTCGCCGAGCGCCGTGTCGTAGCGATCGTCCTCCGGAGCCGCCGGCGGGGCCGCGTCGCCGGACGTCGCGGGCTCCCGCACGAGCGCGGCCTGCTCGGTGCGGCGGGGCCGCCTGGCCACCGAGTACCACCGCAGATCGAAGCGATCGGAGAGCTGGCGGAGCGTCGTCGTGGCGTTGGCGGCGAGGACGGCATCGACGAGGCTCCGGCGCGTGAGACCGGCCAGCTGATCGGCCATCGCCGCGCCGCCTGCTGCGTCGTCCTCGGCCGGTGGCGTGAATCCCGCCGCCGCGGCCGTGTCACGGATGGCCGTGGCCGGCAGGGGGCCGACCGGCAGGTCCATGCTCTCCGACGCGTCCACGACGAGGGCGACGACCGGCCGCTCCTCGATCCGCTCGTCGAGCTTGAGGAACGGCCCGGCGAGGACGAAGACCAGCAGGGCGAGCACGGCGATCCGGCAGACGTCGAGCGCCCGGCGCGCGCGGCGCGAGAGCCATGGCATCCGCTCGCGGTGGCGACGCACGATCCACCACGACACCGGCACGAGCAGGATGAGGCCGACGACCAGCACGGTCGGCCGCTCCCAGTGCCACTCGGCGCGGTCGATCCTGGAGGCCATCTCGTGGCCGATTCCCGCCGCGCGGGCGAGCCAGGCGGCCACGTTCATCGGGGCAGCTCCCGGCCGAGCGCGCGGAAGTAGGCTTCGATCGTGGACCGGTACGCCTCCGGACCGCGCTGCCGCATCCCTTCGAGGAGCGAGTCGCGCACGCGTGGCGGCAGCGCCTCGACGGCCGCGCGCTGGGACGCATCGAGGCCGCGCAGCGCCGACTCGAGGTTCGCACTGCCCGCCAGCGCGCCGCCATCGGTGAGCTGCTCGGCCGGTTCACCGCCGGGCTGGCGGCGGCCGTCCTCGCCGGGCCGCGTCTGCCGAGCGGGCTCGGTCGCCTCGCCCTGCCGTGCGTTCCGTTCGGCAAGGGCCGCGCGCTCCTGCGCGTCGCGGGCGGCCTCACGTGCCGCGCGGGCCTCGAGAATGCGCGAGCGCTGCGCCATCGCGAGGGCCTCGCGGACGTCGGCATCCGCAAGCGACGGCGCGGCCTCGGCCGCCTGGTCCGCGGCGGCCTGCGGGTCGGGATTCGGTGCCGGAGCCGGCGGGGTGGGTGTGGTCGGTTCGGCCGGCTTGGTCGGCGACGGGCCGGCGAGCCGCTGGGCGAGGTCCGCCGCTCGCTCGGCGGCCTCTTCGGCCGTCATCGCGGCCTCCGCGGCCGAGGCCTTCTTCGGTGGCGCCGACTCCTTGCCGAGGATGTGGGAGAGCTCGCGAATCTGGGAGCGGGTCTCCGCGCGCATCGCGGCCGCCTCCGCCTCGCGTCCGGCTGGATCGGTCGCGGCGGCCGCACGCTGGGCGTCACCCTGCGAGGCGGCCTCCTTGGCCGGAACGTCCGGCGCGGCACGCGGGTCCGATGCGGCCGCCGGCTCGCCGGTCGGCGCAGCGGAATCGGAAGGCGGGGTATCGCCCTTCGCCTGCTGGTTCATCGGGGGCTGCGGCGCTGCCGCTTCCGGAGCACCGGCGTCCGCCGCCTGCTCTCCAGCGCCGTCTTCCGATGGCATTGCGGCGGGATCCGCCTGCGCCAGCTCGTCGAGGCGCTCCGCGCGCCGCTCGAGATCCCGAGCGAGCGCCGCAATCTGCATCGCCGCGCCGGCCGCGTCGAGCTGCCGCTCCACGTCGGCCAGTTCCGCCGCGAGGTCCCGCGCCTCGGCGGCGAGTTCTTCAGGAGCGGTGGCGGCGTCGACCTGGTCGATCATCGCGGCCTCCTCGCCGAGAGACGGCCGCGGCGCGAGCTCCGCGGCGATCTCGCGTGCCTCTTCGGCGAGGGCATCGAGCCGGTCCTTCTGCGCGGCAGGCACGAGCGGGCTCTTGCGGGCCTGCTCGGCGGCAGCCTCCACCTTGCGGGCCACGTCGTCGGCGGCACGCCGCTGCTTCTCGATCGCGGCGCTCGCCTCCGAGAGCTGTTTGCGGTCCTTCGCATCGAGCGACTCGACCGCCGCCTTGGCCGCCTCGTTGGCCGCCTTCACGCGATCCTGCTCGCTCTGCGGCGTCTGCTCGCTCGGCGGAGCGTCGGCCTTCTTCTGCTCAGGAGACGGCGCGGCATCGGGCTTCTGGTCCGCTTTGGAATCGGGCGCGGCGTCGGGCTTCTGGTCCGGCTTCGCGCCGTCCTGCTTGGCTTGGTCCTGCTTGGCGGGTTTCTGCTCGTCGGGTTTCTGCTCGTCGGGCTTGGGCGGCTCCGGGTCTGTCTTCTCCGGGTTCGCCGGATCTGGCTGTGCCGGATCTGCGGCCGTCTCGTTTCGGTTCGCACGTTCCTCCGGCGGCCGGACGGCGGCGACGGTGTCACGGGCCTCTGCGGGCACGGCGGCAAGTGCCTCCTCGCGCCGCTTCTCGAGCGACTCGGCCGTCTTCTCGGCATCACGGGCGAGCTGCTCCGCGGCGCGCCGTGCCTCGGCGAGCGACGGCACCTGCGACCGCGCCAGCTCCATCTCCGGCGGCGTCATGACGACGACGCGATAGACGGGCGACTCGGCCTTCTGTCCCTTCGTGTCCACGACGAGGAGCTGCCACGCCAGGCTCATGCCGGCTTCGAGACCGAGCTGCTCGGCGGTGATCATCGGTGGCAGCGTCGCCTGGGTGTCGGGAGGGCGATCGGCGAGCCCGACTCCCGAGAGCGGCTGCGGAACGCCGAGGCCGCGCGGGTCGGGGCCGATCCGGATCTCCAGGCGGTCGAGGCCCCAGTCGTCGAACGCACTGCCTGCGAGCGGCACGTCGTCCGGTCGCTCGAGCGTGAGCGTCTCGGGCACGTCGCGGACGACGATCACGGGGGGCCGATCGACCGTCGGCACGATCTCGACCGCCGGGTCGGGAAGGTTGCGGTCGCCGCGCGCGCTGGAAAACTCGAGCGCCGCGCGGCGCGGGTGCTCGACGGGCACGCCCCCGGTCCACCACCGCGAGCCACGCGGACCCGGCGCGGCCTCGCTGCCGGTGGCGGCGACGACGTCCGCGTCGGTAGGGGCGTCTGCGGTGCGCGGCTGATCGGGCCGCAGCGCGAGCGCGATCGAGCCCGTCGGCCGATCGACCTGCTTTTGCACGGTCTCCTCGACGCGCTCGACCCAGCCGGGTCGATCGAGATGGATGCGGCCGCCATCGATCGAGAACGTCGCGGTCGTCACGCGGCGACCGGCCAGCGGAGCGAGCTTTGCGAGGGGCGCGAGGAGGCGTGTCCACGCGCCTGGTTCCGGAAGGGGTCCGGCGACGAACCGCCGGGCGGAGCCGGCGGGCGGCGCTGCTTCGGCATCGCCCCAGACGATCTCGTCGCGGCCTCCGTCGTGCTCGAAGGCTGCGAGCAGCCAGGTCGGTGGCGCGGCGGCGTCGAGCCGTGCCATCACCGTGACGGCCCGCTCATCGAGGCGTTCCTTCGGCAGCACGAGCGGCTCGAGCCGGGTGCGCATCGAGAGCGTGGTGCGGTCGGCCCCGAACGTGAAGCTGCGCAGTCCGCCGGCCGCCTGCGCGGTCGTCCAGCGCCACGGGATCTCGGCGACCGCGTCGCGGGGCAGGTCGTCCTCGAACCACACGCGCTCGTCGAACCGCTCCACGACCTCCGACTCCGTCGTGCGCTCGAAGAGCCGGATCGACCCCGCCACCGCCTCGGCCGACGTTTGGGCCGCGTACTCGACCGTCGCTCCCTCCGGTGCCTCGATCCGCTGGGCGTCCCCCTCGACGGCGAGCGGCGCGTCGATCCGCATGTAGTCGGGCAGGCGGACGTGCCGCTCCACGCCGAGGATCTCCGGACGCGGGACGACCGAGATCGCATGCGTCTTCGTCCACGTGCCGCCTCCCTCGAGGCGGTAGGTCATCTTCTCGGTGAGACCCTCGAGGCTCGCCGTGAAGGAGCCCTCCGGCGTCGCTGCCATCGGCCGTCTCGATCGGGTTCCCGAGGCATCGATCAGCACGAGGTCGAGCGCATCGACCGTGCCGCGCGCGACCTGCGCCTCGATCGAGAAGGGCTCGCGTTCGAGAACCTCGACGTCACCGGGCGATCGCAGCTGCAGCCAGGTCGCCGGCGGGATGTCGGCCGTGGGGTCGCGGAGCCGCGCGAGCGTCACCGCGAGGCGGTCGCCGAGCGTCGCGTGGAGGAGCGCGACCGTGGCGACGAGGCCGGCGACCCAGCACGCGGCGCGGCCGAGCGCCCGCCACGGCACGATCCGACGGGCACGAAACTCGCGCATCCGTTCGGTCGTCTCCGCGAGGAGCCGGTCGACGAGTCGCGGGCGGGTGGCTCCGCCGGTCGTGCCTCCGCCCCGCGCGAGGTCGACGACCGTGAGCAGCCGGTTGTGCATGCCGCCGAGCACGCGCTCGATCCGCAGGGCGACGGCGTCGAGTGACGGCCGGCGGTACGCGGGCAGGAGAATGAACGCGGCACAGGCGAGCGCGACCGAAAGCCACCAGCCGCCGAGCACGGCGATGCGACCCGCGACGGGCAGAGGCGCCGCGAGGTCGAGGAGCACGCCGCCGACGATCCAGGCCACGGCCGCGGCGACGGCGAGCAGGAGGCCCGTGGCGAGCACGGCGACGAGCAGGCCGCTGCGGGTGCGCGACACGACCCGCGCCACCTCTTCGAGGCCGCGCGGCGTCGCATCGCCCGGCTCGTTCACGGAGTGGGAGGCCGTCGGGGAGGGACTCGACATGGTGGCACCGTGTGGGTCGTCAGGTGGCTCGACCGGAGGTCGGTGACGTCGTTCGCGTCACGCCGCCGGTCGCATGCGTCGGTCGAAAGGCGTCCATCGAGCGTAGCGGGCGGGTGTCGTGCGGGCGCGTCATGCGGCCTCCGGTCCGGCGGTGGTGCCCACGGCCCGCGCGAGTCGGGCCTCGAGGCGCGACGTCCAGGAGCCTGCCGCCTGGGCCTCGCCCGGGGCGGCCGCAGGGCGGAGCGTCCCCAGCACGAACTCGAGCCCGATCAGGGAGAACACGACGATGATGAGCGTGCGCCAGATCTCGCGGCGACCCGCGAGGGTCGTGTGCAGCGTGGGATCCTCCGCGGTGCCTGCGAGCGAGGTCACCTCGTGCGGCGCGAAGAGCCGCGCGACATCCGCGGCGGGGACGTGCTCCACGGCGGCCGTCTCGACGTCGGGATTGACCGCCATGCCCAGCCGGATCGGGGAGGCGGTGAGGTCGGCGGGCGGCTCGACGTCGAAGGCATAGGTGCCCAGCCGGCAGGTCTCCTCGTGCGCTCCCGCGGCGCCACCGTCGCCGGCGACGAGTTCGAGCGCGGTGCGGCGGCCACGTGGATCGACCACCTGCACCACCGCGCGACGCCACGTCGCGTCCACCCGCACGGGGGCCGGCTCGCAGGCGCGCACGCTCTCCACGGCGATCACCGGCGGCTCCGGCCGCAGGTGCTGCACCGCGCGCAGCACGAACGGCACGAACGCCGGGTGCACCGGCAGATTCGACCAGTCGGGCGTGGCCGGCACGCCGCAGACGAGCATGCGTCCCTTGCCGAGCCGCGTTTCGGCGACGAGCGGCGTGCCATCGTCGAGCCGGAGGAGCACGCTCTGCGGCGGCAGGCGCTCACCCGCCCGGACGTCCCGCGACGGCAGCGGCCGCAGGAGGAGCGGCGTGTGCCGGAAGACGACGAGCGTGTCGAGCATGGCGCCGCGCTCGGTGGTCGCGGTGTCGGGAGCGGGCGCGAACGACGCGAAGATCGGATGCGAGTGATCGACCGTGCCGGGCGACCGCGCCCCGGACTCGGCGTCGGGATCGCCCACGGGCTTGCCGAAGAGGATGCCGGGCCCGTCACCGACGAGCGTCGTCGCCGCGTTGCCCGCCTTCGGCTGGGAGCCGGCCACGAGCATGAGTCCCGCGCGGCCCGCGGCGACGTGGTCACGGATCCAGCCGGCCCGTCGCCCGTCGAGCGTGACGTCCACGGCGATGATGACGTCGGCGGCACGCACCTCTTCCTCCTTGAGCGCGTCGGCCCGCGCGACGGTGACGGCGAGGCTGGCGGCGGCGGCCGCCTCGGCCGCGGCCGGTGCTTCGGTGGTGGCCGTCGACCTCGGGCTTTCGAGCGCCGTCCGCAGGAAGAGCGCCGGATCGGCGAGGGCCGCGACCCCGGGGGGCGCGACGACGAGGACGCCGACGCGGGGCTCGACGTTGAGCACGAAGTGCAGCGTGTCATCTTCCGGAAACGCGTCGGCCGGCAGGGCGACGTGGCCGCGCAGCACGCCCGCCCGAGCGGGTGTGAGCGACACGAGCGCGGTCGCCTCGCGATCCTGTGGCACGACGACCGGCACCTGCGCCACCACCTCGTCGTCGAGCACCACCGTCGCCTTCGTGTCGGTCGCACCCGCGAATCCCGCGGCCGCCACGCGCAGCCGGAGCTCCACCGGGAGACCGACGACCGGCCGCTGGGCCCGCGGCGGATCGCCGAGCACCGCGAGGTTGCGCACCGGACCGCTCTCGGCGCCGAGATCGGCCACGACGAGCTGCACGTCGTCGGGGAGGCGCGTGGCCGCCGGGTGCTCGCCCAGCCGGTTCCACGCCCGCGCCTCGCAGTTCGAGGCGATCCATACGGTCCGCGGACCGCGCGGCGGACCGGAGAGGGCCAGCGCCAGCGCGGCGCCGAGATCGGAGGTGCCGGGATCGGGCTCGAGCGCGTCGAGCTCGGCGGTGATCCGCAGGCCGTCGCCCCGCGCGGCGCGGTGGAGCAGCCGCGGGCTGATGCCAGCACGCACGAGCGTGACGAAGTCGTCGGGAGCGAGCCGCTCCACGGCCGCGGCCACCGCCGCCCGGATGCGATGCAGCGCGGAGAGGCCGTCGGTGACGAGCCCCGTCGTCATCCCGGTGTCGATCACGAACACGACGTCGCGGCCCCCGCGGCCCCCGAAGAGGGCGCCCGAGTGCTCCACGACGGGCCGGGCGAGCGCGGCGACGGCGAGCGCGACCACCGCCGTGCGCAGCAGCAGGAGCAGCCACTCGACGAGCTGCAGCCGGCGCCGCTGCTGCACGTAGCCCTCCATGAGGAACCGATAGGTCGGCAGCTGCACGTCGCGGAGCCGGCTGAGATTGAGCAGGTGAAGGATCACCGGCAGCGCGGCCAGCGGCAGGAACCAGAGGAGCAGGGGATTGAGCATGAGTCGGCGACGTCCGCTCGATCGTGGTGGCGTGGGGATGCGGGGTGCCGTCAGCCGGCTCGCGCCCGGCGGGCGAGGAACGTGGCGAGGGCCTCGGCGTACGGCGTGTCGGTGCCGATCTGTTCGTAGGCGATGGCCCGCTCGAGGCAGGCGGAGCGGACCCGTTCGCAGAATCGTGCGAACCGCTCGAGGTAGGCCGCCCGCACGTGCCGCGGATTGGCGACGAGCCGTCCCTCCCCCTCGGCGTCGCGGAAGCGAGTCGGCTTCTCCCAGGGGAACGTGCGCTCGGCGGGATCGACGAGATGCAGCACGATGAGGTCGTGCCGGCGATGGCGCAGGAGCCCGAGTCCCGTGCCGAGCGCGTCGGGATCGTCGAGCAGGTCGCTGACGAGCACCACGATGCCCCGTCGTGGCAGTCGGCCGGCCACCTCGCGGAGCACCGCCCCGAGCGACGTGTCGGTGCCGGGCGTGGCCGCCGCGAGCGTCTCGAGGATCGCATGGAAGTGGCGGCCCGCCGAGCGCGGTGGCACGAACGCACGCACCGCATGGTCGAACGTCGCGACGCCGGCCGCGTCGTTCTGCCGCAGGGCCAGATGGCAGAGCGACGCCGCGAGGAAGCGGCCGTACTCGAACTTCGTCGGCCCCTCGCCCCCCGAGAAGTCCATCGACCGGCTCGCGTCGAGGATGACAGTGACGCGCGTGTTGGTCTGATCCTCGTGGAGCTTGACGAAGAGCCGGTCGGTCTTCGCGAGCAGCTTCCAGTCGACCATCCGCAGCTCATCGGATGGCGTGTAGGGCCGGTGGTCGGCGTACTCCACGCTCGAGCCGAAGAAGGGGCTCGGGTGGAGCCCCGAGAGGAGCCCCGTCACGGCGGTGCGGGCGACGAGGTCGAGCCGCGCGGCGAGCGCGAGCCCGCTGGAGTCGATGACGGTGTCGGTCGTCCGCCCGCCCGTCATCGCTGCCATCGTGCACCTGCCTTCCGGTCTCGCCGTGTCGTCCGGGGAACGCGGGCGACCGCGGCGGTCAGTCCGCCTCCGGCACCGCCTCGAGGATCCGTTCGATGATCGTGTCGGCCGAGACGCCCTCGCTCTCGGCGGTGAAGTTCGCCACCACGCGGTGCCGCAGCACGGGCTTGGCCACCGCGCGGACGTCGGCGAACGAGACGTTCGGCCGGCCGTCGAGCAGCGCCCTGGCCTTGCCGCCGAGCAGGAGCGCCTGGCAGGCCCGCGGCCCGGCGCCCCACGAGAGCCAGCGTCGCGCATCCGTCGGGCACGTCGCGTCGGTCGGACGCGTGGCCCGCGAGAGCCGCACGGCGTACATCGCCACCGGCTCGGCCACGAGCACGTCGCGGACGACGTCCTGGATCTTGAGGATGTGCTCCGCGGTCAGCACCGGCTCGAGCGACACCGACTGCCTGGAGGTCGTGGACGTGGCGATGCGCACCTCGTCGGCGAGGCTCGGGTAGTCGACGGTGATCTTGAACATGAAGCGGTCGAGCTGGGCCTCGGGCAGCGGATACGTGCCCTCGCTCTCGGCGGTGAAGTTCGCCACCACGCGGTGCCGCAGCACCGGCTTGGCGACCGCGCGAACGTCGGCGAACGAGACGTTGGGCCGGCCGTCGAGCAGCGCCCGCGCCTTGCCGCCGAGCAGGAGCGCCTGGCAGGCCCGCGGGCCGGCGCCCCACGAGAGCCAGCGGCGCGCTTCGGCGGGGCACGTCGGGTCGGTCGGTCGCGTGGCCCGCGAGAGCCGCACGGCGTAGGTCGCCACCGACTCGGCCACGAGCACGTCACGCACGACGTCCTGGATCTTGAGGATGTGTTCCGCCGTGAGCACCGGCTCGAGCGCCACCGACTGTCGCGACGTCAGA